>JBBDZP010000036.1:0-3456 GCA_040900105.1 Candidatus Levyibacteriota bacterium
TTCGCCTCGCAACGGATGTGGGTGATGCCAACATTGATTATGTGGGCGAGGCGAACATTGGCACGGCAATTACTACCGCGTCATGGCGTATAAAAAAGATTGATAGCACTTCCGGCATAATTATCCAATGGGCTGGTCCAGATGCGCCCGGTGCTGGGGTCTTTGATCAGATATGGAATAATCGTGCTTCTTTAGATTATTTTTAAGTTATTCGTAACGGAAATTATTGCAAAGATACCTACACCATAATATAAAACAGTGGTCGGGTTTTACGCAAGTCTGACTTGCGTTTACCAAAAGGCGGAGCTATTGCTCTTGCGCTTATTCCGAGTATGGCATATAATTTAAACCAAAGGTACCCATATTTGGGTACCAATAGGGCAAAAACCATCAATTTACCTGTAGTGAGGGCACTCGAACTATGGAAAAAGACTATATTTTGGACTTAATGAGATCGAAAAAGACCGTCTTTACTTTTAAAGACCTTATTTTGCTTTGGGGAGAATCTGATGTGAATTTTGTTAAGAAGAAGATTCATCGTTATGTGAAGGCTGGCAAAATGAACGCTATTCGCAGAGGTGTTTACTCAAAAGACAAGGAGTACGATAAGTACGAACTGGCTACCAAAATATACACTCCTTCATACGTTAGCTTTGAAACCACGCTCGGCGCGGCTGGAGTTACCTTCCAGCTGTATGGTCAAATTTTTGTCGCATCGTATACCACGAAAGAGATTGAATGTGATGGACAAAAGTATTCCTACAAAAAAATTAAGGACACCATTCTCACTAACCAGATCGGCATTCTGTCTAGAGAGAATTACAGCATCGCCTCTCCCGAGAGAGCATTCTTGGATGTGATCTATCTCAATAAAGATTATCACTTTGATAATTTATCGGTTTTGAATTGGGAGAAGGTGCATGAAATTTTGCCTATCTATGGAGGTAATAAACGAATGGCGAAAATGGTCAAAATGTACTATGAACACAGCAAAACATAAAAATATTCTTATAAAAATCCTCAAGGATATCTACACTGATCCGACCATCAGTCCGATTCTAGGGTTCAAAGGCGGAACGGCCGCTACATTTTTCTATGACCTTGATCGTTTCTCGGTGGACTTAGATTTTGATATGCTTGCCCCGAGCGGAGTCGAGGGGCTTGATGGAGACAAGGAGGAGTATGTATTTGAGCGCGTAAAGGCAATTATTGAAAAATATGGCAAGCTGAAAGAAGCAAGAAAAAAGCGATTCAACCTTTTTTATATTCTTGCTTATGACGATAAAGATATTAACGCCCAAAACGTTAAGGTAGAAATCAATCGCCGAGAATTTGGTTCTAAATACGAGGTCAAATCTTTTCTTGGTATCTCAATGCAAGTGATGACCAAAGAAGACATGACCGCTCATAAGCTTTGCGCCATGTACGAGCGAATCGGTAAAACGAACCGAGATATCTTTGATGTGCAGTTTTTCCTTTCTCACGATTGGCCGGTCAATAAGAAGATCGTGGAAGAACGCATGGGCGTGTCGTACGCTGATTTTTTGAAAAAATGTATTGATGTTATGGAAAAATTTGATGACAGCAATGTCCTCTCCGGTATGGGTGAATTGCTCACCGAGAAACAAAAAGATTGGGTACGAGCAAAACTCAAATCAGAGGCACTGTTTTCTCTCAGGTTAGCCCTAGAAAAAGAAAAATAAATTTATATTTTACGCAAGTCTGACTTGCGTATATTGCGTTTCCTTATTACGCATACTATAATTATAGTACTATGCAAAAAAGACCTATTTTGTCCAGTACAACTAAAATAATATGCTTAAAGATATAGTTTCCAGCCAAAAACTGCAAAAAGAGCAACTTTCGGCTCTTCAGTACATAGATCGAACCCAAGAACCATTTGCCAAGAAATGGTTGGATTCGAGTTTGATAAAAGTGGTTCTCGGTCCCCGACGTGCAGGAAAGTCCGTCTTCTCTCTTGTGCTTTTGAGAGATCGCCCATTCATGTATTTCAATTTTGATGACGAAGTGCTATCGAGCACCGGAGGAATATCAACAGACGAACTTATGAAGGAATTGCATGCCGCATACGGTCCGGTAAAAACAATTCTCTTTGATGAAATACAGAATCTTCCTGGTTGGGAACTTTTTGCCAACAGATTGCATCGCGCGGGATACAATCTTGTCTTAACTGGATCGAATGCGCAACTTCTTTCAAAAGAACTGGCTACTCATCTTACCGGCAGACACATGCCTATAGAAATTCTTCCGTTTAATTTTAATGAATACCTTCGAGCAAAGAAATTTGTTATAGATTCTGAATATGGCTCCTTGCCACAACACCGCGGAGAGCTATTGAACCTCATGGAAAATTATCTCGTGAATGGTGGGTTCCCTGAAGTTGTGGTAAGCAATGTTGATCCGAAGGACTATCTCGGAGTATTGTTTGACTCCCTGCTTTTTAAGGACGTGGTCAAGAGACACAGGATACGGTTTTCTGCTCAAATAGCCAATCTCGCGACGCATCTCATAAACAACTTTTCTAATCTCTATACGGTTCGCAAACTGCTCGAGGTACTGAATTTGAAGAGTGCTTCCACTACGGAGAAATATATATCGTATTTGGAAGAGGCCTATCTTATATTCTCGGTACTTCGATACTCGCCAAAATCAATACAGCGCATACGGTCTCCTCGAAAAGTTTACGCTGTTGACAATGGATTTATAAGTGCGAAAGCGATTCAGCATTCTCCAGACAAAGGCAAACTTATGGAAAATCTTGTCTTTACTGAACTCGTGAAGCGAGGAGTAAAGCCCGATAGAGAGTTGTTTTATTACAAAACTCGCAACGATAGAGAAGTGGATTTTGTGCTTAAAAAAGAGCATGTAACGCTTGAGCTCATACAAGTTTGCTACGACATATCAAATCCCGATGTCGAGCAGAGGGAGATAAAGGCGCTTACTGAAGCAAGCGAGGAATTGTCCGCCAAAGGCGGATCTCGGCCTGAGGCTGATGCGCCTCTGGAGCACACCTCTGGCGGAGAGGTTCTCAAATTGACCATACTGACATGGGATGAAAAGCGTGTGGTGAAAAAGGGTGGCAAAGTGATACAACTCAAGCCGTTATGGGAATGGCTTATTGAATGGTAGATACCAAAAGTGATAAAATAAAATTATGGTAGCGCCAAAAGACACTAAAAATAAAGAAGGTGGAATCCTTGGAGCCAAATCATCAATAGTCAAAGTCGCAGGTATTTGGGAGCAGGGCTGGAACACGCCGTTTCTGGAATACGACCTGTGGGTACATCCCCTGCAAGAATTTGGCGTGGACGGCTGGTACATGTCTCCGGTTTCCGGCATTACCAAATCTTCGAACTTAACTGAAGTGGCGGATATACAGGAGGCGATCAAAGCCAATCCAGACTTAACGGTAGTCTGGGTAGATGAAAAAGGAGA
>JBBDZP010000037.1:0-3404 GCA_040900105.1 Candidatus Levyibacteriota bacterium
ACAAAAAACTTCCTGTAAAAAGATATAGAAATGTGCACTACCTTCCTCATTTAAAAATTGAAAGAAAAGACAAGCATTATCATATGCATCACTGGGCGGTTTTTGGAGCTTCATATCTTCCGCTTCTTTTTATGAGAAGAAGATTCAGATCAAAGCTTTTACATGGTTTTTTTATTGGTAGCATAATGCAAGGACTCACATATAGGGACAGATTCAAATTTGTTAAGCCTCTTGGTGACTTTGCCACCCAAACCGCAGTAGAAGTAGGGGTAGCAGAGGAAGCTGAAAAGAAATAATGGACTTAATAAGGAAGCATTGTGTGCCGTGTGAAGGCGGAACGCCCCCATTTTCTGAAGCTGAGGAAGACCAGTACCTCGGTAAAGTCTCAAACTGGAGTTTAATCCGTGACACGGAGCACAAGCTTAGAAAGCAGTTTACTTTTAAAGATTTCAAGGAGACGATGAAGTTTGTTAATAAAGTTGCCGATATCGCAGAGGCCGAGCAGCACCATCCCGATATTAAGATTGTATATAATAAAGTTCAAATAGAGCTTTTTACGCATGCCGTTGGGGGACTTTCCGAAAATGACTTTATTCTTGCGGCTAAGATAGATGAGTTGAAAAGCTAATCCCCGAACCGTTAGTAAATGAAAAACATCTGGAAAATTATAATATTATCAAAGCCTTTACACGGGCTTGTTGTCATTCTTGGGTTACTGATACTCGTGTCCTCTGCTTTGCAGCTTGTCGCGCCCATTTTATCCAAATTTATAGTTGATGAGATTACGCTGAAACTTTCGGGCAACCCGGGAAACCTCTCACGGCTTATCACTCTTATTATTATTGCTTTTCTGGCAAATTTTGCAGGAGTGCTTATTAATTCAATTTCAGACAGATTGGGCGACCATTTCTCGGGACGCCTCCGCCAGTTTTTAACAGAGAAATTTTATGACAAAGTCTTAACGCTTCCGCAAAGTTACTTTGACGGGCAGCTTTCGGGAAAAATAGTAAACCAGCTCAACCGGGGAATTTTTACTATCTACCAATTCCTAAATACTGCATCAAATTTTATTCTTCCTACTTTTATTCAAAGCGTTTTCACTATTTTTATACTTGCTTACTTTAACTTGCCTATAGCTTTTTTCACTTTTATCCTTTTTCCTATTTACCTTGCGCTTTCTTACTACTCAACGGTTAGATGGGGCAAAGCGGAAGCTGAAAAAATTAAAATTGAGGATGTAACCCGCGGCCGCATCAATGAAGTAATTAACAGCATCAGGCTTGTAAAAGGATTTACAAATGAACTCGCCGAGTTTAATTTTGCATCAGGCAATCTCACTAAAATTAACAAAATTTACGCAAGACAAAGCTGGACTTTTCATAAATTTGATTTCGCCCGCAATTTTTCACTCGTTCTTATCCTTTTTGCTATTAATACTTTGGTTTTCTACAACACGTTTATGGGAAGGCTGACAATTGGAGAAATGGTTTTAATCATCCAGCTTTTCAATCAGGCAAGAATTCCTCTTTTTGCAATGTCTTTTATTTTGACTCAAATCCAGCAGGCGGAACAAGGAAGCCGCGAGTATCTTGAAATCTTAAGCCTTAAATCAACGGAGGAATATAGAAAGAAAGATAGCAAAGCTAAGGTTTCAAATCCGCAAATTAAATTCGACAAGGTTTCATTCGGCTATGAAGAATCGGGAACAGTTTTGGACAAGGTCTCATTCACTATTTCATCTAAGGAAAAAGTTGCGCTTGTAGGGCATAGCGGCGCCGGAAAGACCACAATTGTTAATTTAATAATGAAACTCTATGCGCCGACCGGCGGCGAAATCTTTCTAAATGACAAACCATATAAAAACCTTACCTCTTTTCTTGTAAGGAATAATATCGCTCTGGTTTTCCAGGAAAATGAGCTTTTTTCATCAACTATCCGCGAAAATGTTGCTTATGGAAGAGAAAAAGCCACAAAATATGAAATCATTAATGCTCTTAGGCTTGCCAATGCTTACGATTTTGTCATGAAACTGCCCAAGGGAATGGACAGTGAAATAGGAGAGCGGGGAGTAAGGCTTTCCGGCGGAGAAAAACAGAGAATTCAAATAGCACGGGCAATTCTTAAGGACGCGCCCATTTTGATCCTTGATGAAGCAACTTCTTCGCTTGATGCAAAATCCGAAATGGAAGTCCAAAAAGCTCTGGGAAACTTAATGAAGGACAGGCTAACCATTATAGTTGCACATAGATTTTCAACAATTCAAAACGTTGATAAGGTAATTGTCATTGAGAATGGAAAAGTATCAAATTATGGAACCCCAAAAGCACTTTCAAAGCAAAAAGGTCTGTATTCGGAGCTTTTGCATTATCAAATTGAAGGAAACAAAAAACTGCTTGAGAATTTTGAGATTTATTAGGTATGTCCGTTGCCATTTCCGCTTCCCTCCTCGGCCGCGGTTCTTGCCTTTTCAACGCTTTGAACTTTCTGATTAATAAATGAAATTGCATTTTTAATATCGTCTAAGTCCTTCTGTATGTCTTCAAAAGATTCTTCAAGTTCCTCATGCTGAGCTTCTTCCTCTTCCGCCTCCTGTTCCTCTTCAAGTTCGCGGTAGGTGTCAACCAAAGCCTGCCTGTTTTGAGTGATAAGTACAAAGGTAGCAAGGAAAATCGCTTCAAGAGACACAACCATAGTAAGGAGGCCGTAGGGGAAGGGGTCAAATGGCTCGATCCATGGTTTAAACATCCCATGGTTTGCCAGTATCCAAAAGGTAAACCAGAATACATGGAAATACACAAATCCCATGGTTCCTGAGAAATAGGTCATAAAACCGGCAATTCTTCCTTCAAATGAGTGAAGGTTTTTCAAAAGCTGCTCGGGCTTTGCTTCTTTGGCTATCCCCATCGGGTTAATAAGGATAAGCGGGTTTTTGTTCTCTTTTTTCATAGTACTTAACTATTGTAGACCCGTAGTGGTATTTGTCAATCCTTCAATTTCATTCAGGATTGACCCTGAGTTCGCCGAATGGGGCAACCCCAAACCAGCCTTTTGCGTCTTGACTTAATATAAAATACGTTCTATCATTAATCTTGTATAAGACGCATATCTGTATACAGAATACCGTATACAGTATACTGTTTTTTCTTCGGATTTATCCAAAAATACTACAAAAGTCTTACGAAATTATCACTTGACAATTAGCAGATGCTATGATAGAGTGCTAATGGTTCGGATGCATAATTAGTTTATGGAGAAAATTGTACCAGTTATACCAATTAGAGACGGAATTATATTCCCAAGTACCGATTCGGTGCTTACCTTTGGAAGGCCAAAAAGTCTGGCCGCATTAGAATCCGCTTTTGCCCACGAAAGAGTTGTTGCCTTTGTACTTCAAAAAAATGCCA
>JBBDZP010000038.1:0-21557 GCA_040900105.1 Candidatus Levyibacteriota bacterium
GCTTTTTATGGCCCCAAAATTGATATTCACATTAAAGATTCGCAAGACAGAGACTGGCAGCTTGCAACAATTCAGTTGGATTTCCAAATCCCTGAGAAAATGGAACTTGAATATATTGATTCTGACGGAAAAGGAAAGAGGCCGGTTATAATCCACAGAGCAATCTTAGGAAGTCTTGAGAGGTTTATTGGGATTTTGACAGAACATTACCAGGGAGCTTTTCCTCTATGGCTTTCGCCGGTACAGGTTGCGATTTTACCTATTACCAATAAACATACGCGACATGCCGAAAAGCTGGCTACGGAGCTTAGGAAAGGCGGAATAAGGGTTGAGATAGGCAGCAGGTCTGAAACCCTTCAATCCAAAATCAGGGAGGCTACTTTACAAAAAGTGCCTTATTTAGGTATAATAGGGGACAGGGAAGTTGAGGACGGCAATTTGCTTTCCGTAAGAAACAGAAAAGGGGACTCGAAATCAATGGAAATTTCCGAGTTCCTTGTTAGTTTAAAAAAAGAAATTGAGCAGAAATTTTAAAAGAAGACAGGACAATAGAAAATTTTACAGAACTAACGATAGGATATATGCCCAAAGCTTGCGGGTTTTAGATAACGAAAATAAGCAAATTGGGATATTAACAAAACAAGAAGCTTTAAGGTTGGCCAAGGAACAGGGACTGGATCTGGTAGAAATAGCAGAAAAAGCTGTTCCGCCTGTTGCAAAAATTGTAGATTTTAAAAAGTTTTTGTACCAGCAGGAAAAAAAGAGGCAGGAAGAAAAGAAAAAGACCAAAACTTCCGAAACCAAAGAGGTTAGGCTTGGTCCTTTTATTAATGACCATGACCTTGAAGTAGTAATAAGACGTGCAAGGGGATTTCTAGAAAATGGAAATAAAGTAAAGCTGGTTGTAAGATTTAGGGGAAGACAGATTACACATCCTGAGTTTGGACAAGAAACTCTAAGAAAAACACTTACAAAACTTGAAGATTTGTCAAAAATAGACAGGGAAATGCACTTTGAGGGAAAGCAATTATTATGCCTTCTCTCGCCTGAGCGCAAGCCTAAACAGAACGCAGAGCGCCGTCCAGAGGACGATCAGCCTATGGCTGAGAAAGGAAAAAATGCCAAAGAAAAAGATCAAGAGATCAGTGAGCCGCAGATTTAAGGTTACAAAGACCGGTAAGGTTTTGTTTTCCCATCAGTACAAAGGCCACTTAAAACTCAAAAAATCAAAAAGCAGAATGAGAAGGCAAAATGAGCCTGGTGTATTAAAGGGTGCATTTGCAAAAAAAATAAAAAGACTGCTTGGAGCAAGATAATATGACCCATTCGGCAAGATCAGGGTCATACTGAACGGAGTTGAATGTATGAAGAAAGGACAACAACCAGCAAGAAAAAACATTAATTTTAGAGAAACCCAATCTGAAAGAAAAGCAACAGCTTCTTACAGAAGTTTTGGTCCATTCATAAAAGGCAATCAAAATTCTAAAAGTTTTGGAAGAGGTAAGTAATATGGCGCGCGTTAAAAGAGGAGTAGTTTCAAGAAGAAAACATAAGAAGCTTTTGGCTTCCACAAAGGGTTACCTTGGAAGCAAGAATAGGCTTGTCAGAAATGCTAAAGAAGCGGCGCTTCATGCCGGCGCTTACGCATACCATGGAAGAAAACTCCGCAAAAGAGACTTTAGAGCACTCTGGATTACAAGGATAGGGGAAGCCGCAAAGACAGAAGGAATTTCATACAGCCGGCTTATACATAAGCTAAAGAAAGAAAACATAGAACTTGACAGAAAGATACTAAGTGATTTAATAGTAAACGACATGGACACTTTCAAAAAAATAGTTGACAGTGTAAAAAGTAATTAATTTCTTGATATAATTAATAGAACCTCGCTTGGGCGGGGTTTTTTTGTGCCTAGCTTTGTGGTATGCTTATTTCAATGGAAGATGAGCTTATAAATATAAAGAACACTGCGCTTTCTTTTATCTGGGAGGCAGAGGATAGAAAATCCTTGGAAGAAACAAAACTGCAGTTTTTGGGTCGCAGTGGCAAGCTGACTCTTGCCCTAAAAGAATTGCCAAAGATTCCAATCGAAAGAAGAGCCAATGTTGGGACACTTGCCAACGAAATAAAAAAAACAATTGAAGATGCGATTGAGCAAAAACAGTCGGAGCTTGTCAGTGAAAAATCCACCAAGATAAGACAATCAATTGATACTACAGCCTCAGGTGTTAAGCCAAGCATTGGACATCTGCACCCAATGAGTAGTGTTCTTTACGAAGTCGTTGATGTTTTTAAAGGGCTCGGGTTCCAAGCCGCGGACGGACCGGAAATAGAAACAGACCATTACAATTTTGAAGTATTAAATATCCCAAAAGATCATCCGGCAAGAGACGCACAACAGACGCTGTATCTTGATACAAGAGGCTCCAAGGTAATTCCGGGGGAAGCAATCCTTAGAACTCAAACATCTGCAATGCAGGGAAGAGTAATGGAGAAAACAAAGCCACCGGTAAGAGTTATCGTCCCCGGAAAAAATTTCCGCTATGAACAGGTTGACGCATCTCATGGGTTTGAATTTTGGCAAGTTGAAGGATTTTTGGTGGATAAAAACGTCAGACTTACAGACCTTTTTGGCACAATAGATTATGTGCTTAGAAAATTAATGGGCAAAGATATCAAGCTAAAATTCGCAACGACAAACTTCCCATTTGTTGAGCCGGGTGTTGATACATACATAGAATGCACGGTCTGCAAGGGAAAAGGGTGCAGCTTCTGTAAAAACTCGGGATGGAGTGAAATTATGCCGGCCGGAATGATCCACCCGAATGTTTTAAAGGCAGTCGGGTATAACCCCCAGGAAGTATCCGGTTTTGCTTTTGCAATTGGACTTTCAAGACTTGTAACTTTACGCTACCAAATGGACGACCTTAGACTTTTAACAACACCAGATCTTAGAATCATCGAGCAATTTTAATTATGTTGGCACCATTATCTTGGCTAA
This sequence comes from Candidatus Levyibacteriota bacterium, assembly GCA_040900105.1. Lineage (GTDB taxonomy): Bacteria > Patescibacteriota > Microgenomatia > Levybacterales > UBA12049 > JACPDD01. The sequence goes on from JBBDZP010000038.1 coordinate 3,000, forward strand.
AAGAATATATTGATATTACAACTGAACCCAAAAAGCTTGGCGACAAGCTTACTGAGGCTGGGCTTGGCTGTGAAAAAATTATAAAGACAGATGGTGATACTATTTTTGAGCTTGAAATTACGCCCAACCGCCCGGATTTATTGTCAATAATCGGAGTCGCCAGAGAAATTGCCGCGATAGAAAAGAAAAAAATAAAATATCCCCACCTTCGTCAAGGCTTAGGTGGACAAGCAAAACTTAAAAAAATACTTCCCCTTACTATAAAAACAGCTGCCGGGATTAACCCCAGATTTACCGGAATTATCATTGATAACGTTAAGGTAGAACAGTCTCCGCTGTGGCTCAAAAAAAGACTTGAACTAATCGGACAGCGCTCCATAAATAATATTGTTGATATCACAAATTATGTGATGTTTGAGCTTGGAAACCCGATCCATGCTTTTGACTATAACAAAATAAAAAATCACTTCATGACAGTAACCCAAGCAAAAGGCGGAGAGAAGTTTACAAGCGTTGATGGAATAGCCTACAGACTTCCAAAAGGAGCTGTAATTATTCTGGACTCAGAGCGTATTATTGACCTCTGTGGAATTAAAGGAGGGGAGAACAGTGGAACTTCAAGCGAAACCAAAACTATTTTTATTAGAATCCCGGTTGAGGTGCCAAGCTTAATAAGAAGAACTTCCCAGTCCCTTGGCCTACGCTCTGAAGCAAGCTCTATCTTTGAAAGAGGAGTAAATGCAGGAGGAACAATTGACGCTCTTAGAAGAACCGTTGATCTGGTACAAGAATTAGCGGGAGGGGAAATTGCAAGTAATCTTTACGACATAAAACAAGACAGTTTTAAGCCATGGAAATTAAAAGTAAGAATTGAAAGGCTAAATAAAATGCTGGGAATAGAAATCCCCCAAAAAGAAGTGACAGGCATCCTTGAATCTTTAAATTTATCACCTGTCATCCTAAGCAGGCGAAATGTGTCAAAGGATCCCAATGGCATTATAGAATGTGAAATTCCCACATACAGAAACGATCTGAAAATAGAGGAGGATTTAATTGAAGAAGTCGCAAGAGTTTACGGATATAATAAATTTCCCAGAACTATACCTGCCGGTGAAATTCCAACAAAAGAAATTCCGTACTTTAAAGATTTTAGGCTAGATGAAAAGATAAAAAGACTGCTGACTGGCGCTGGATTTTCGGAAGTTTACACATACAGTTTGATAAGCGAGAAAAGCTTGGAAGAATCAGGAATAAAACCCGAAAATGCGCTCCGCGTAGACAACCCCGTGAGCCGGGAATTTGAATATCTTAGACCTACTATGAAATTTAATCTTGTATCCGCAATGCAGCTTAATAAACCTAACTATTCAAGGGTAAATATTTTTGAGCTGGGAAAAGTATATGAAGGCAAGACAATTGACAATGCTGATGAGCATTACAATCTTGCCGGAATTTCCAATACTAAATCATTTTACGAGATCAAGGGAATACTTCAGCGACTTTTGGAAGAATTGGGAGTTGACTATGACCCAACTTCAAATATCCAGATTCTTGATCATGGTGTATTTTTTGAAATGAATCTTTCGGAAGTCTTAAATCTTAAAAAGAGACATAAAATTTTTAAGCCGCTGCCTAAGTATCCTCCGGTTATTGAAGACCTTTCAGTTAGAGTTGGACGGAGTATTAAAAACGGAGACATTATAGAAGCTATTAAAAATCAGAGTCCTTTGATTCATAAAGTTTCGCTTTTGGATGAATTTGAAGAAAACAGAACATTTCATATTGTTTATCAGGATAGAGAAAAGAATTTAACCCGGCAAGATGTTTCAAAAGTAAGAAAGAAAATTATCAAATTCCTCAAAGAAAAATTCTCAGTGCAAGAAAACTAAGGAGCAGAAGTTGGCGTTGGGGTGGGGGTTGGAGTTGGCGTTGGCTCCGAATCATATTTGTAATCTGACGTCTCTTTGGGCGGGTGATAAAGTGGATCATCTTTATGGTATTGTTCAATCCATGCATCGATTGCTTCTTGCCAACGGTTCTTGCCGTCCGTTGAAACGGGGTCGCTTTCAGAAAAAACGACAAAATCCTTATTATCATAGTCACCGTGATTTATTTCATCCTGATTTGCTCTTTTACTGGTCTGTTTTCTGGATATTGGGATCTTCTGATAAATAGTAGTATTTGTCGGCTCGGTCCCTTTTATGAAATACTCGGAACGGGTGGGATGCCCATCAACAGGCAATCCGCCGCCAACAGCATCAACCTGCAGCGCTATTACGTCATCCGGTTTAATAGGCGGCTCATCCGCTTTACCCTTTAAGACAAAATTCATGATCCTATACCATATAGGGGACGCTCCGGTAGCTCCCGATGCGATTGCCGGGTTCATGGGGCTATTGTCATTGTTTCCAACCCAAACTCCAACAGCAAAAGAAGGAGTATAACCAAGTGTCCAATTGTCTCTCTTATCATCTGTTGTTCCGGTTTTAGCAGCAACAGTTTTGCCTGGGATATTAAGGTACGAATTTGGCCCAAATGCAAGAGCTCTCGCAACGTTGTCAAGTAAAATATGGGACACAAGATAAACTACATTGGCAGGAAGCACCCTGCTCCCGTTTCTTTTTTTGTTTTCAAATATAGTATTGCCGTTGGAGTCAACTACTTTTAAAATTGCGATAGGCTCCTGCTTTACTCCTGCGTTTGCCAAAACCGAAAAAGCAGCCACCTCCTGAAGAAGCGTTGCCTCACGCCCTCCAAGGACCAAAGAAAGCCCTACATTTTCAATATTCTTCCGTGTTGGCTCCCAGTTCTCAATTCCCATGTCATAAGCATTCTGCATAACATCTTTTATGCCAACCTTTGCAAGCATTTTAACTGCGGCTATGTTTACGGAATTACCCAGAGCAAATCTAAGCTGCATTGGCCCGTTATATTTGCCGTCGTAATTTACCGGAGCGTAAATGGGGTTCTTGGGGTCGCCCGAGGGAAATTCCGTTTTAACATCCATCACCATAGTTGCAGGTGTGTATCCTTTTTCAAAAGCTGTTGCATACATGATAGGCTTAAGAGAAGAACCGGGCTGACGGTTTCCTAAAACCGCCGCATTAAAATTTCCATCATTTTCCGTATCAAAATAATCTTTACTTCCAACCATAGCCAGAATTTCACCAGTCTTTGGATTCATAACTACAGCGGCGCCATTTCCCACCCTAAAATTTTTAAGCTTGTCAATCTCTGATTTTACAATTGCTTCTGCCTCTTTCTCTATTTCCCAGTCAAGCGTTGTTGTAACGGTTAGTCCTCCGTTTTCAACTATTGCCTCACCAAACTGCTCTGCCAAGAGCTGCTTTACATACATAACAAAATGCGGAGCTTTTATTCCTCTATCCTCAGCTACCGAAAACTCTTTCTTTTTTATCTCCGCAAGCGCAGCATCTGCTTGTTTTTGATTTATGTATCCAACATCTTCCATTTGCGCTAACACCTGCTTCGTTCTTTCTACATAGAATTTATTTCCGGAAAAAGGTGAGTAGACACTAGGAGATTGGGGAAGCCCCGCAAGAAACGCTGCTTCCGCTAAATTTAGTTCTTTAACTTTTTTACCAAAATAGCTCTCGGCTGCTGCTTCAACTCCAATATTCGCCCCTCCATATGGGACATCATTAAGATACATTTCAAGAATCTCGTCTTTTGTATATTTTCTATCAACCTGAATAGCAAGCATGAGCTCTTTTATCTTTCTTGGGAGAGACCTCTCGGATGTTAGAAGCACGTTTTTGACCAGCTGCTGTGTAATCGTAGAACCACCTGTAACACGGCGTCTTAAGATAGGATCTATTAAAAGCCCTCTTACGTATCCGGTTATGGAAAACCCCTGATTTTCATAAAAATCCTTATCTTCAATGGCAATTGTTGCTTGCTGAACTTGCTTGGGAATGTCCGCAAGTTTTACATAAGTTCTGTTTTCGTTCTGAAAAACAGAATAAAGAAGTATTCCGTCTCTGTCATAAATTCTTGTTGATTCTTCAAGATCAGCATTTACAAGTTTACCGGGTGTAGGAAGGTCACGCCCATACCAGACAAACAAAACAGCCATCAAAAGTATAAATCCTATGAGTCCAAAGAAGGCATATTTAGTAAACTTGCTGAGGGTGAAAATGTCTATTTTTCCAGGCGTAAAACGTCTACTCCTCCTACGGCTTCTGTAGTAGTCAACCATACTTACCCAGTATAGCAAATAAATTGGTATTCATGCTATACTTTTGCTATGAATGATATAGATGAGCTTCTGGTACGGAGCGTGGCCAACATAATTCCGGGCAAAAGCGAACTGTCGGAACTTCTGAAATCCGGTAAAAAATCAAACGTTTATCTAGGTATTGACCCAACCGCCACAAAAATCCACTTGGGGCACGCGGTTCCGCTTAGAAAACTACAAAAGTTCGCCGAGATGGGGCACAACGTAACATTTCTTATTGGAGACTTCACAGCACTTATAGGAGATACTTCGGATAAAGATTCTGAGAGGCCGATTTTAACCCCAAAACAAATTGAAGAAAATTTTCAAACCTACAAAAAACAAGCGGAAAAAATTCTTGATTTTTCAAAAGTTAAAGTAAGGCACAACAGCGAATGGTTAAAAAAACTAACGTTTGAAGAAATTATAAAGCTCTCCCATGCATTTTCCTTAAATGATTTCATAAGTAGAGAACTGATTCGCAAGAGGCTTGATGAAAAAAAGAACATAGGGCTTGCAGAAACTCAATACCCAATGATGCAGGGATATGACAGCTATTTCTTAGATACGGATTTACAAATTGGAGGGACAGACCAAACATTTAACATGCAAGCCGGAAGAACTTTACAGAAAAAATGGAGAAACAAGGAAAGTTTTGTTTTAGCGACAGAATTTCTTATGGGAACGGACGGAAGAAAAATGAGCAAAACCTGGAACAATGCAATTTGGCTAGATGACTCTCCAAATGATATGTATGCAAAGATTATGAGGGTTGAAGACAATCTGATTATTGATTACTTCACATTAGCAACGAATATTTCCTTAGAAGAAATTGAAAAGATAAAAGAAGAACTGAAAAAAGAAAACCCTATTAACGTAAAGAAGAAACTTGCAAAAATAATCGTTACCGAACTCTACGATGAAAAAACTGCCAAAGATGCGGAAAAAGAATTTGAAAGTAGGGTTCAAAACAAGAAATTGCCAACTCAAATACGAGTCCAAGATGTCGCATTCGGTGCTGAAACCATTGATTATTTAGATATGTTAGTGCAATTTGGATTAGCAAGCTCAAGAGGAGAAGCTAAGAGATTAATTTTGGGAGGGGGAGTGGAAATTAATGGTAAAAAAATTACTGAGCCATCGGGAAAAGTTACAGTTGAAGACGACACTATTATAAAAGTTGGAAAAAGAAGTTTCGTAAAAATAAAAATCAAATAATGCAGAATAGCGGCGGCAAAACTGTTGTTGTTATAGACAGCGGCGGAAGAGGAGCCAGTCTTGTTTATAAATACTCCCTAAGTCCTCATGTTAAAAAAATAATTGCAATCCCAGGAAATGATTTAATGCAGGCAAATTCCAAAATTCCTGTTTTGATTTTTAAAAAAGTTAAGGCTACAGACGCTCTAAAAATAGTTAAGCTATGCAAAAGATATAAAGCCGACCTTGTTGATATTGCACAGGACAACGCAGTAGAAGAGGGAATTACAGATAAATTAACAGGACAAGGATTTAATGTAATGGGACCTACACGCAAAGCAGGACAAATAGAATGGGATAAAGCATGGTCGCGCAAATTCATGGAAAAATATAAAATTCCATCTCCTAAATATTGGGTATTTAGATCAAAAAAAGAAGCAATCAAATTTATTGAAAAGCAAAATGGTGGGGCATGGTTTATAAAAGCTTCCGGCTTGGCAGAAGGAAAAGGAGCATTCCCTGCAAGCAGTAAAAAAGAAGCGATTAATGCAGTTTTTCAAATGTCAAAACTTGGAAAAGCAGGAAAAAAATTTGTAATAGAGCAGTGGATCAAAGGCGAAGAATTTTCAATGTTTGCAATAAGCGATGGCACATCTTTTCAAATAGTAGGCAGCGCACAAGATCACAAAAGAATGTATGACGCAGATAATGGACAAAATACAGGGGGGATGGGATGCAGTACTCCTGCCCTTATTATTACAAAACAAATTTATAAACAGGCAGAAATCATAATCGATAAAACACTAAAAGGACTTCTTAAAGAAGACAGAAGATATAAAGGAGTTTTATATTTAGGCGCGATTGTTAAGCACAAAAAAGTTTTTGTAATTGAATTCAACGCGCGCTGGGGAGATCCGGAGGCCGAAGTAATTATTCCGGGGATGAAAAATGATTTATTCGAAATTGGAATGCATATAGCCCAAGAAAATTTAGCTAACGCTAAGATTAAAACAGACGGACTTTCCAGAGTGGCTGTTACGGGAGTGCTGCATCCCTGTGCATCAAGTAAAAAAAAGCAGATATTTGGCATAGAAAATGTTTTAAAAAATAAGAAAACAATGATTTTTGGATCCCGCGTAAGCAAAAAAGGCAGCAAATATTTTGTATCCAAAGGAAGACTTTTCCACATTGTAGGAAAAGGAAAAAATGTTATAAGCGCAAGAAAGTCAGCCTACAAGGCAATGCAGCAAATTTCCATAAAAAGAGATAATCTTCACTACAGAACAGACATTGGATATAGAGACGTTGAGAGACTTGGTAAAAATAGTGTATAATTTTTAATATGGAGTTTTTTAGAAAACATACTTGGATTGGAAGGGCAATAATAGTAGTTGTGACTCTTGCGTTAATTGCTACCTCATTCCTGCCCTTTCTCATAATGCTTCAATAGTTATGGATCTGCATGCTCCCATAAAGACAGGCGGACGCGTCTTTAAGATGTATGCGGGCAGACTTGAAAAACTTGGAATAAAAACACCATGGGATTTTCTCTTGCATGTTCCGTCAAGATACGAGGACTTCTCTCTCATCTCCAAAATATCGGAAATTCAATCTGGTGAAACCGTAACCATAAATGGAACTGTTCTGGAAATTAAAAATCAGTACACAAGAAGATGGAAAAATCTTCAGAAAGCAAAAATAAAAGATGGCAGCGGAGAAATGAATGTCCTTTGGTTTAACCAACCTTATCTTGCAAAAAGCATAAAAGCAGGAGACAAAATTGCACTTTCGGGAAAAGTAACCAGCGACAAAAACGGACTTGCGATGATTGCGCCTGACTATGAACTTCTGACTGAGGCCGAACCTATCCACACGGGAAGACTTGTTCCAATTTATCCGGAAACGCGCGGAGTAAGCTCCAGGTGGATAAGAAGGCAGGTTAGAAAGTTTTTGGACGCTTTACCGGCAGACTTGAAAGATTATTTACCCTCCGAAATTATTTCTCAGGAAAATTTACCGGATTTAAAAAATGCACTCCTGCAAATTCATTTCCCGAAAAATCTTGAGAGTGCACAAAGGGCAAGAGAAAGGCTTTCTTTTGATGAATTATTTCTATTGCAGCTTAGATCTAAAACAAAAAGGGAAGAATGGAAAGAGAGGATTAAAGGAATTCCCTTCGAAATAAAAAAATTTGATAAGGAACTCGCCAGTTTTTATAAGTCCCTACCTTTTGATCTAACAAATTCTCAAAAAAAGGCAATTGAGGAAATACTCAAAGATCTGCAACAAGAAAAACCAATGAATAGACTTCTACAGGGAGACGTGGGAAGCGGGAAAACTGTTGTAGGAGCAGTTGCTATGTACATTGCATTCCTCAATGATTACAAATCGGTTCTTATGACACCGACTGAGATCCTTGCTATCCAACATTTTAATACAATATCTAATCTTTTATCTCCTTTTGGAGTTAACATCGAACTCGCTACAAGTAGCATGCATCATGTATCAAGTAGCAAGAGTAAAAAAGGAAAAATACATAATACAAAATATACCCTACATGATGCTGACGTAGTCATTGGAACGCACTCTGTTTTATTTAAAAAAATTGAGCCCGAGAAATTAGGGCTAGTTATTATTGATGAACAACAAAGATTTGGAGTAGAGCAGAGAAGTATCATAAGATTGAAGGGCAATAATCCGCATTTTCTTACCATGACCGCAACGCCAATTCCAAGGACCGTAGCATTAACCATTTATGGAGACTTGGATGTTTCGTATCTTGCCGATATGCCGCATGGCAGAAAAATAGTTAAAACCTGGCTCACTCCGGAAATAAAGAGGGAAGGAGCATATAGCTGGATTGAAAAAGAGATTGAAAAGCATAAAACTCAGGCATTTATAATTTGTCCATTTATTGAAGAGTCGGAAACTATGCAGACAATAAAAGCCGCTAAGGTAGAGTTTGAAAGACTAAAAAACGAAATCTTTAAAAATTTAAAACTTGAAGTTTTGCATGGAAAAATGAAAGGAAAAGAAAAAGAGAAAATTATGCATGATTTTAAAAATAAAAAGTTTGATATATTAGTTGCAACGCCGCTTGTTGAAGTAGGAATAGATATTCCAAACGCAACAATAATTGTTATTGAGGGTGCAGAACGCTTTGGACTTGCACAGCTTCACCAATTAAGGGGTAGGGTAGGAAGGTCAGACATGCAATCCTATTGTCTTTTATTTACAGAAGCAAAAACCGGCAATGCGCTTACAAGACTTAAGGGGATGGAAGCAATCCAAAACGGCGCAGAGCTTGCAGAGCTGGATCTTAAACTTAGAGGGCCTGGGGACATCTACGGAACCATGCAGCACGGAATGCCAAGGCTTAAGGTTGCATCCTTTTCTGATTTTTCCTTGATAGAACGGGCAAGTATGGAAGCGGAAAAAATATTGCCAAAGCTTTCAAGATATCCACAACTGGAAAAAGAATTAAATAACATTAACTCCCTCCAAATCTCCCCAGACTAAACACACCTGGTGTGTAATAGCTTTACACATTTGAAAATTTGTGTTTTCATTATAATATGCCTGCCAGAACAGTGCCTTTAGTAAATCAAGAATACTATCATATAGTAAATAGGGGCGTTGCCAAAATGCCTATATTTCTTACACAAAGAGACTATGATAGGTTTGTAGAAACGTTCAGGTATTATTTAAAAAAAGAAGTAAATAAGAGATTTTCCATCTCTTTTGATAAAGATAAAACCACAGGATTAGAAGATCAAATAGTTGATGTAATTTGTTACTGCTTAATGCCTAATCACTTCCATTTTCTTCTTAAACAAAACGATGATAATGGAATAATGAATTTTGTCAGGAAAGTTTCAAACAGCTACGCTAAATATTTTAACATTAAATATAAAAGAAAAGGCCCCTTGTTTGAGGGAAAATTCAAAGCTGTAAGAGTAGAAACGAATGAACAGCTACTCCATATCTCTAGGTATATTCACCTTAATCCCTTAGTAAGCTTTATAACTCGCGACCTTAACAATTATAAATGGTCTTCATACCCAGAATTCTTAGAGAAAGATAATAATAACGTCTGTTCAAAAGATATAATTACAAGCCAGTTTAGGTATCTTAAAAATTATGAACAATTTATTCTAGACCAAGAAGACTATGGAAAAAGACTGGAAGAAATAAAACATCAAATTCTTGACGGGGACTCCTAGATGTCTAGATGTGTAAATTTAAACCACACCAGGTGTGTAAAACGAACTTTCACCCGCGCTCGAAAAAGAGCTAAATAAAATAAGCATTAGCAAATCTCCCCGGATTAATTTGGTATACTGTATCCCGTGAAAAAGAAAGACATAAAAGATACTAAGCTTCTTATCTTTGACTGGAGTGGAACAATTAGTGATGACAGAAAGGCAGTCCAGACTGCGTTTAATAGAGTCGCTATAGAAATAGGATTAAAACCCATTGAAGACTTAAGATCGTGGCTTAAAAAATCTGTGAGAGAGTTTGAAAACCAATATTCCGAACAGCTATATAAAACTAAATCCCCAGAAGAGATTCGACAATTATATTTCCGCCATTTCTCCACTCTTAGAGAGGAAGGAATCAAACCCACTGTTTATAAAGATGCCTTAGAAGCATTAACCACAATGAAAAATAAGGGCAAGAAACTTATTGTAGTAAGCCATCATCCCCATAAAAGCTTAGTAGAGGAAGCGGAGGAGTACGGCCTAACTAAACACTTTGATGAAATATTAGGAAGCATACCAGTCAAAACAGACGAAATTATAAAGGTTTGTAAAGATATGATGATTGATGTCGAAAAGGCAGTCTATGTGGGGGATATGGTAAATGATATTAAGTCTGCAAAGAAAGCAAAGGTTATCTCGGTTGCATTAACTCAAGGATACCACGATAAAAAAACTCTGCTTAGAGAAAAACCAGACTATCTGCTCAGAAAACTCTCAGACCTCGTAAATCTTTTGTAGCTGTTGCAAGCGAGCTTCAGATTGACTATAATGTACTCGTGCCACACGAACCAAAACGCAGACATTCAACACAAAGAAAAGGAAAAAGAAGAGCTTCAATAAGACTTTCTGCTCCCCATGTAATTTTTTGCCCAAATTGTAGTGCACCATCTACGCCTCACACTGTTTGCAAAAGCTGCGGATACTACAGAGGAAGTCAAATTTTAGCTAAGAAGGAAAAGGCGAAGGTAGAAGTAACAACTCCGCAAGCGTAATGAAAACCGCTTTTGACCCAAGGCACAAAAAACGAGAAAAAATCGTTGAAGACTTGTTTAAAGTAAGCTTTCACACTCAGGCCATTGGCAAAGACGCCAAAGCGATAATTGACAACAAAGATCTTATTGATGAACATATTAAAAATGCTGCTCCCGAGTTTCCGATTGATAAAATAAATAAAATCGATCTGGCAGTTTTAAGGCTTGCTGTATACGAGCTTTTGATAGAGAAAAAACAGCCGCCAAAAGTTATAATAGATGAAGCGATAGAACTTTCTAAAGAGTACGGAGGAGAAACAAGCCCAGCATTTGTAAATGGTGCATTGGGAAATATTATAAAAAATGGACATACCAAAACTTAAAAATAAAAATCTATTTGATCAGGCGTTTACACACAGATCGTTTCTTAACGAAACAAAAGAAAGTCTTAGCTCAAACGAAAGGCTTGAATTCTTAGGAGACAGTATTATTTCCTTTGTGGTTTCCGAGTTTTTATATAAAAACTATCCTAAGTTTAATGAGGGAGAATTAACAAATCTTCGCTCACTTTTGGTAAACACAGAGAGTCTTGCACAAGTTGCATTTGAACTTGATTTTGGAAAACGCCTAAGACTTTCAAAAGGCGAGGAACAACTCAAGGGAAGGGAAAACAAGAGCTTACTTGCAGACAGCTTTGAAGCATTCGTAGGGGCTCTATTTATAGATCGGGGAATTTCTGCTGTTTCTTCCTTTTTAAGTGAGACACTCCTGCCAAAAGCAGCAAGACTTGCCCAGCAAACTCTTAAGGACCCCAAAAGTCTGCTTCAGGAACTTGCTCAATCAAAAGGTAAACCTCAACTCTCCTATAAAGTAACCGGCGAGATAGGTCCTGCGCACAACAAGGAATTTACCGTTGAAGTTTCCATAGAGAATAAGATTCTTGGAGTAGGCAAGGGGCGTTCCAAGCAAGATGCTGAAAAAAATGCAGCTGAAAACGCGCTTTCAAAAGAAAACCTTGACCCCGATTCTAATCGGGCTTGAGAATAAGGCAAAATAGTGGTAAAATGAGCTTATGGCAGTAACAATTAGACTTACAAAAACAGGAAGAAAAGGCGAGAAAAAATACAGAGTTGTAGTTAAGGAAAAGCGCACAGACCGTGATGGCCGTGCAATTGAAACTCTTGGCTGGTACGAAAAAAGAGGCAAAGAGGAGCTTAAATCTATTGACAAGGTCAGATACGACTACTGGGTTTCTGTAGGAGCAAAACCTTCAAATACAGTTGAACGGCTTATTAAATAAACCTGAGAGGGTCTTTTCAGCATGAAACAAACTCTTACATATATTGTCTCCTCAATTCTTAACACGGAGGATGTAAAAGTAGAAGAGTCTCAGGAAGACGGCATTACAAACTTCACCGTTCACGTTGATAAAGATAATATGGGGAAAATTATTGGAAAAGAAGGAAAAGTAATAAGAGCAATAAGAACGGTCATGAGAATTCCTGCAATTAAAGAAGATAAAAGAGTTAACGTAAATCTTCTGGAACTCACAGCCTAAGTGAAAATATCCATTATCACCTTGTTCCCACAAATGTTTACAGGCCCTTTTGATTTTTCCATCATTAAAAGAGCCGTAAGTTCAGGTCTTACAGAAATAAACTTCGTTGACCTTAGAAATTTTGGAATAGGAAAGCACAGAACGGTTGATGACAAAGCTTACGGTGGGGGACGGGGAATGGTTCTGCGAGTTGATGTCTTAGAAAAAGCTGTCAAAAATACATTAGATAAAAATTTTTCAAAAGATGAACAGAGAGTAGTTTTCTTAAGTCCCAGAGGAAAGGCTTTCAATCAAAACAAAGCATTTGAACTCTCCAAGATTAAGCACTTGATTTTAATCTGCGGACACTATGAAGGGATTGACGAAAGATCTCAAAGTTTTATAGATGAAGAGATTTCCGTTGGCGACTTTATAACTACAGGAGGGGAAATTCCCGCAATGCTTGTAGCAGATGCGGTAGTAAGACTTACTACGGGAGTTTTACCTGCCGGCGTAGTTGAAGAGGAATCATTTTCCAAAAATTCACTTGAACACCCACAATACACGAGACCGGAACTGTATAAAAATCTCAAAGTCCCGGAAACACTTCTTTCCGGTCATCACCAAAAAATTTCCAAGTGGAAGGAAGAAAAGGCAAAAGAGACAACAAGAAAACTTCGGCCTGATCTTATCAAAAAGGCAAGGTAGAACTTGAAGGAGTTCCTGCCGGCACAGTTAAATCTACCGGGATAACAGCCGGTATGAAGCTCTCCTCCCTATTCCACGAAGACAGCTGATCTAGAAGTTCCGTTTGTTTCGCAGACAGCGGCGTGAGCCGCGTGTCCACAGAGATATTAGCAGAGGAAAGTGATTTGTAATAGAAAGCAACCAAAATAGTTGCAAAATCAACATTTATATCAATTTTTTTTACTTCAGAGATGGGAAGAGACTCGGCAAGATCTGTCATGAATCTTGAAGCTCCACTTGCTCCTCCACTTACAACAAGTGTAACCCCAAGCGAAGGAAGCAGATTGTCCTCGGGAGCTGAACCCGCAATGTCCCCAACCCTAAATTCAAAATTGCCAAGACCTATTCCCGCCCTATCCGCAACAGATGAAATTGTGGTTAAGATGCTTTCAAAATCTTTATCTTGAGGCAAAGCTCTAAGAGCTACCCCTAGCTTTGAGTCTAAATCAACCTCATCCGTCGTTGTCAGAAGATTTAGATTGCTTTTTAAAGTTTGAAGTTTTTGCTGCTCAATGCTTCTCTCGGATAGAGTGGTCAGTAAATCCTGAATCTGGGGGATTAAGGCAAAAAAAACAAGAAATACGGAAGCAATTATCATTAAGGCAGGAATAACATAGGCTCTGTGAGCATTATAAATAGCTTTTAAAGTCTCTATGTCTACGTTTTTATTCATAGCAATTCTATCTCAAGAGTTAGCGTATAATTTGATGCTCTATTGTTGAGAGAAAGACTGTTGACGATTACGTTTTTCAAAAATTTCTTTTCCTGGACCATGCTTTTAAGCCCGCCTATAAACTCGTTTGTAGAAATTAGGGAATCTGCCGAGACAATCATTGACAATTTTTGCTTGTCCACTGCTAGGGAGGCTATCGATACCGAGCCACCCGATTTAGCTAAGATTTCATTAAGTACAATGTCATAATCTGTTCTTTTAGAAAGTAAGCTTGATATATCATTGAGGCGTTGTGTCAACACAGTCAATTTTGCGTGCTTCTCCCCAGCCAAAGTAATATTTGTGGCAACCTGTTCCTGTTCTTTTACAATCCCCGCAGGTGAAAAGAGGCGGTTTAGAACGAATAGAAGAACCGAAATGAATCCTACTCCGACAATTAGAATTGTAGCGATGAGTCTAAAAGACTCAAGTCTTTTTGTTTCTTTATCCGAACCTTCCGCGTCGGAGGAGACAAGATTTATGTCGTTATTCATAATCTCTTTCTGCAAGACCGGCGGCAATCGTATACTCTGGACCGTTGTCTAGTATTGGCTTTGGAATTTGCTGGCTTGCCAGACGCTTCCATGGGGTAGCGATAACCGTCTCAATTCCACAATTATTGGCAAAGAAAATATTAAGACCCGGAAGCTTTGCGGTTCCTCCTGAAAGCTGAATCTGCTTAATCGGCTCATCTTTATATTTCTGCCCGTAAAAAGAGAGAGCTTTTTTAACTTCTGTTAGGATATTCATAAGAATAGGACGAGCCGCCTCGCTTATCTTCCCTCCAAAAACCCTATCTGCAAATCCGTAAGTTTTTTTATATTCTTCTGCCTCCTTCTGGCTTAAGCTAAATGCGCCGGCAATAGCTCTTGAGATAGCTCCGCCACCGGTAGGCGTTGTATAGGTAAAAATCATAATCCCGTTTTTAACAATTGCCAAGGTTGTGCTTATCTCCCCAATATCAATAATCAGACTTGGTGGAAACTGCGGCGTAACCAAAGCTCTTATTGCGGACAATATCTGAGTCTCCATTGAAGCAACGGCAAATCCAGCCATAGCTACAATTTTCTTATACTTATTAACTACAGCAGTAGGAGCACCTACCATTAGGACTTCCATCTTATCCCCTGCGGTTGCTTTTTGTGGTCTTTTAAGAACGCTCCAAACAAAAGTAATATTTGCAAGCGGAATAGGAATGTATTGTTCGGCTTCCCAATATATAGCAGAGGATAATTCTTTATCAGACAAAACCGGCATTTCGATTACCTTAGTGTAAACTTGAGTTTCGGGAAGTGATACATTTGCAAATTTACTATCAATCCCTGCATCGCTTGCCGCTTTCTTTATAGCCTGCGCCATTTCTTCCTCATCAAGAGGAGATTCGGAGATCATTCCCTTTGCCGGCATAGGAGCAATAATCGACGCGTCAAGAATGAAGCCGTCTTTGCCGGGGGAGAGAGAAACCATCTTAACTGTTGTTGTGCCGATGTCCAGACCGAAAGACTTTTTTCTCATTGTTTAGGGAGAGAATAGACCGTACGGAAAGTATTCCGAGGGAAGAGTTGGAAATCCTTGGAAAACCGTAACCTTTCTTGTGGTAGTTCCGGATGTCCCAGTGGAAGAGATTATGGAGCCTTGGGCAGGAAGCGCTGAATCTCCTACTACACCAATCGGTGTATCAAAGTAAAGAGGGACTACTCTTGCAATCAAGCCCGAACTAACACTAATTGTTGTACCAAAAGGAAAAGTTTTGCCGCTCACAATACCGCCAGAGGAGACATAAGTAAAATTATTAGAATTGCTTCTGGGAAGACAAGGATCCAGGGCGTATTTTCTTGAAATTGGATTTGCTCTAGTGCCTGAGATAACAACTATCTCAAGTGCTGCTTGGCTGCAGCCGTCACTCCCTTTTCCAAAGTAAATACTTAAGTTTCCGCTCCATGGGTTTGCGTAAAGCTTAGCCGACTCTGTTGAATAGTCAGATAGCCAGATATCTGCTCCGTCGTCTTTTAGTATCGATGCCCCTCCATTTAAGAAAAAATTATTGCCTTCAACCGTAGTAATGGAGGTATTGTAGGTAGTATCGTTTAGGAAAGATCCATTAGCTATGGAGATATTTGTCTTTGACACCTGTTCAATCCCTGCTTCTGCTGCGGAAAGCGCTTGCTGCGAACTTATTTCCTCCTCAGATGTCCTTAAGCTTATAATGCTTCTTGAAGCAAGAGACAATCCCACAGTAAGACCTACAATCATAACAAGAACTATAGCCAAAAGAACTTGACCGCTTTGCCGTTTTCCAGACATGCTTTAAGCGTAACAAGCCGAACCCTCCGCTGTCAACCCCGACTGGATCGGGGTCAACCATTATTACCTGTTTTGATTCCTAAGAGTTACTGTGGTTGAAAAAGGAACGGAGGTTTTATTCTCAATAAAATTCCCTTCACTCGCTCCCGTTAAGGTAAAGCTTATGCCAATAGTGGGGGGTTGAACAATATTATCCTGGCTACAGGTAAAGAAGCATGAACTGGCAGTAACCGTATTTGTGTCAATAAGAGACGCACTGTTTGAAGAAATAGTTCCCGAGTTGCATGAAAAAACCACAATTTGTCCATTGTCCGACATTATTTTTATATTTCCATACTGGGTGGAAGTTGGGGTAGGGGAAATTGCAGGTAAGGTACAATCCGTAATATAATCTACTCCATCCGTGCTTACTCCGTAAAAATTTCTTGAGAATTCAATTGCTTTTGAAACTTGCAGAAGTGCATAGTTTCCGTTTTGTCTTACATTGTCTAAAGAATTTGTTTTATTCGTCCCAACCAGAGATGAAATTAAAATTGCGCCAACAATTCCACCAACAACGGCTATCACCATAATTACGGCCAAAAGCTCAACCAGAGTAAATCCTTCGGATTTACGAATAATGATTAATGAATAATGATTGATGCTCCTTAATCTTAAATCTTTAATCTTAAATCTTTTAGTCATGGTGTTGGTACCGCGTTATTGTTTCCAAAACAGGAAATAAGAGAAACGTTATGACAGAAGGTATTATTGCTATCCGTGCATTTGGCATCAGACCAGGACACTTTTGCTGCTACCCTTGAAGTTCCTACGCAAAAAGGTGAATCGTGCTCCACATCAATTTCACGCACGTATATCCCTACATTTTGCCCACATCCGCTTGCTCCTCTTGTTGTTAATGTCTTGCTATTTGCATCAAGACAGTAAAAGGTACTCGAAAAACTAGTAAAGGCTATCCAGCTGGAATTTCTTATTTGCCTTACAATCTCCATACCCTCCTGAGCATAGTGGTTGGCCTGATTTTGGTTTTTTGTAAACTGTGCATTAGAAAGTGAAGAAATAACCGCAATCACAATTGCTGATATAATTACGATTGCAACCGCTAGCCCTATTAAAGCTTCTATTAATGTTTGGCCTCTTTGGTTAATCATTTTACAGTTCCCACCGAATCAACGGTTATTGTTCTTGAATTCCCGTAGCCCGTGATTACGACCGAACCTGCGCCTACAACTCCACCCGAGATCACGGGAAATAAAAAGGATCTTGAAGTTGTGCCGTCCGAAGAAACAGTTATTCCTTGTGGAAAAGTTTCCTCTTTTATTTCGTAGACATTCCCCGAACAGATGGCATGCAATTGGTATCCATCGTCAGATGCAAGTATAGATACCCTGTATCCCTCAAGAGACTGGTTTACACACTCCGAGGGCTTAACCTGGGAGAAAGAACGGGACTTGGCAAGATTTAAAGTTGTCACAAGATCTAAGGCTGCAGTTTGAAGCGACTGATTCCTGCTATAGTTTACAAAAGACGCAATTCCCAAGGTTGTTAAGATAGACAAGATAGAAACAACAACGGAAATCTCAATTAGAGTAAAACCTGCGTTTCTCTTCATGGATTATTCAGGACATAGTAGAAATCTGACGAACAACCGCTTCCGCCGGGCGACGTACCTGCGCCCTGGGAGTCACTTTTATTTTCAAGACAAACGCCCAAAGTATATACAGTCCCGTTACTTGAGAAGAAGTAATTGCCGCTGTTGTAATAAGAAGAACCCATTGGATCCTTTGGAACAGTCTGCATGTATGTTGATGTTGCGCAATCGGGGCTTTTTATTGAACTCTGGCAATTGGGTAAAATCTGCGAGTAGCTTCCCTGGTCAGACCTATATAGCTCGAGTGCCGATTGAATTTGCCTCAGATCGGACTTTCTCTGGGCATCTCTTGCGCGCTGCCTGACGCCGATAAAATTCGCCATGAGCAGAGTCGTCAAAGCTCCTATAATTACAATAACTATAAGAAGCTCAACAAGAGTGAAGCCTCTTCGAATATTGACGATTGACGATTGACGATTGACGATTTTTTTCCAAATGGAAAATAATTTTTTCATGGGCTGACATTGGGACTTGATACACCGAAATTACAAGTTCCACCACACGCAGAATCGGAGATACCATTGGAACTAAGGCTGATGCATGCATTCCCACTATTACACATTGCCGGATCGGTATCTTTATCTAGGCTAGCATAAAGCCAGTATGATTGTCCATCCGCACCCGCGTAATACGCATACACCTTAGAACCGGCAGGATCTTTGGGTATAACATCCATATAGGGTTGAAAACTTGCCCCCCAGCCCACTACATTTCCATCTAAACCTTTTATTCTATAGTCTGTTGTGTCAAAATGTGGAGGATATTTTCCGTTGTCATCATAATAAATTTCTAAAGATCTTTGAATTTGAGAAAGATCGGATTTCCTTCTTGCATCATTTGCTTTTTGAAATTGTCCAACAGGATTTAAGACTGTAACAGCTCCAACGGAAAGTACCGATAAAATCCCAATTACAATAAGTAGCTCAATTAAGGTAAAACC
>JBBDZP010000038.1:21657-23078 GCA_040900105.1 Candidatus Levyibacteriota bacterium
TGTCGCCTTATAGATATGGCCCATTACGCTTCTGGAAGTTAAAAGACTTTGAGCCTTAGCATGCTTAAAAAAAAGTCTGAATAAAAAAGACTTAGGACTGTGCCTGCCACCAAAAAGGGGCCAAAGGGAATTGTACTTCCCCGAAGCTTCTTTTTTCTCCATAAAATAAGTATGACCCCGACCATTGCGCCTGTCAAGAAAGCTAGATATAAGCCCACCACAATATTCGGAAAACCAAGGATGAGCCCCATTAAAATTGCATATTTTACATCTCCCCAGCCCATACCTTTACCTGCGGTTACAATAAGAAGAATTAGAAAAAATAAGAAAGCCCCCAAAGAGGAAAGAAAATGATTAAGGATGACTGATGAAGGATTAAGGATTAAATAAATTGCAGAAATTAAAATTGTTGGAAAAATAATTTTGTCGGGGATGATTCCGTATTTTAAGTCAGTAAAGAATATAGAGATAAGAGATGAAACAACAATAAGCAAATATGCTAAATAGACAATACCAGCATTCGCTCCTGTTGCAAAAATAAAAGCTAGAACAAAAAGAATGCCGGTAGAAAGCTCTATGACAGGATAGTAAAAAGAAATAGGCTTCTTACAATTACGGCATTTTGCCCTAAGCGCAATAAAGGAGACTATGGGAATAAGATCATACCAAGCAATGTCTTTTTTACAATTTTCGCAGTGGCTTTTGCCAAAAATTAAGCTTTCTCCGCTAACGCTTCTGTCTACGATAACGCCTAAGAAGGAGCCAATACAAAGTCCCAGAATGAAAATCAAAAGGAACTCAAGTAGCATGAGGCATTATTGAGCGCACCAGTAGCAAGTACTGGATGCCTGAGGATCACAAGAAGCAACGCCCGCGATGGTGTATTTAGTTTCCGGTCTTAATGATTCGGATTTAGATTCCGGATCAAAGCAAACTACAGCACTCTTTGCTGTTCCTACAGTAGTGTCTGTTACTGAGAGTCTGCTTAATATTCCGTATTGCGTAGAGAAGGTTGATTTAAGTTCACCTTCTGAGACAAGTTGCGTTAAGCAAGGATCAAAAGCCGATGCTCCGCTCTGTTGGCTTACCAAGGTGGCATTAGGAACAACTCCAACACCCATACACTCCGACCCGCCAACGGCGGTGTCATTCCAAGGATAAACGCTATGCACGGCGTAATACCTGGTTAGAGCATTATTAAGCTCAAGAGCCGTTGTTTTCCTGTTGCTGTCTGCGCCTTTTCTAAACTGTTCCAGAGGGTCAATAGTTGCAAGAAGACCAGCGGCCAAAATTCCTAAAACTCCTATAACTACAAGAAGCTCAATAAGTGTAAATCCTGAAGTTTTCCTAAAATCAGAAATCCAACTAATTTTTAACATCTATATCCAGTAGAGCATACTAGATTTTCCTTGTCAAGGGGG
>JBBDZP010000039.1:0-3196 GCA_040900105.1 Candidatus Levyibacteriota bacterium
GAGCTTAGGATTTAAAGTTTCCGCCCTGTTAGGGCGGTTAAGGTGCTAAAATTTACCTGTCCTCCGGAGCCCTGAGAGAAGTCAATGGGCGCAGGACGGAGGCGTTCCCGTGACTAAAGAAGAAAGTAAACAAAGGGTCGAACAGTTAGTCCGCAAGTTTGAAGGAATGCCGGACTATCTCAGAAAAGACTACAACGAGGAGCAAACAAAGAAGAATTTTATTCTCCCATTATTCGAAGCTTTAGGTTGGGATACCTACTCTGATGATGTTAAAGCCGAAGAAAATATCTCCGGAGGTAGAGTTGATTACGCTTTTAAGTTAAGTGGTGTCACAAAATTCTATGTGGAGGCTAAACCAATTAGAGCTGACCTAGGTAAAAAAGATTATCAAGAACAGTTGATTGAGTACGCTTACAACAAGGGGGTAACCTGGGGAGTTTTAACTGATTTTGAGGGGTTAAAAATATTCAATGCCTTAGAGAAGGCGCCTAGCCCAATCGATTTAAATTACAAGGACTATCTAAGTAATTTTGATCTTCTCTGGAATTTATCAAAAGAAAGTTCTGAGATAGGTACTTTCGACCAGTGGGCCCAGAAAATAGGACTGGAATCCCCACGTGTTTCTCCCATAGGTGACCAACTTGCTAAAGACTTAACAAATTGGAGGGATATTTTAACTAAGTTCATAAAGAGTTGGCACAATGAACTTAACCAAGAAAATATTGATGAGGCGGTACAAAAATTTCTAGATAGATTAATTTTCATTAGAGTAGCAGAAGACAGAGGATTGGAAGATATTACTCTGCTTCCCCTGGCACGTGACAAGACTGACATTCAAAATAAACTCAACAAAATATTTAAGGATTTCGACGTTAAGTACGATAGCACGCTATTCAGAAAACATTTCTCTGAAGGTTTAGATCTTGAGGGTATCTCCGATAACATTGGAAAAATTATCCAAAGAATGTACACAACTGAAGACGGTAAGAGATATAACTTCAGTTTTATCGAGGCTGATATTCTTGGAGCTGTTTACGAGCAGTATCTTGGAACGATTCAACGTTCAAGTAGCGAGACATCAAAACGTAAGGAGCAGGGGATTTTCTACACGCCTAAATTCATCACTAACTACATAGTAAAAAACACACTAGGTAAAATTTTGGAAGAAGCTACATCTGTCGACGAGGTTCGTAAATTGAGAGTTCTAGACCCAGCATGTGGGTCTGGATCTTTTCTGATTAAATCACTTGATTTTCTAGACGAATTCTACATAAGAGCCGATGTTAGTGAGGAAGATCGCAGAAATTATATTTTAGAGGAAAACTTATACGGCATCGATTTAGACCCAAAAGCAGTGGAGCTAGCTCAGTTGAACCTTATGCTTTCAGCAACTAGAAAACGTGAACTTCTTCCGGAACTACAAGAAAACATAAAAGTTGGTAATTCTCTTTTACAGAAAGGTGAATCATTTCCAATTAAGAAAACTGCGAATTTCGATATTGTTGTGGGTAACCCGCCGTGGGTTGAATCTAAGAAATTTAGCCATGAGGAGAAGAAACTTTATCCAGTTGAGTACACGACAGCTGTCGGACAATACGATTTATTCAATTTATTCATCGAGAGAGCTTTTGACATTCTTAAGGATGGTGGAATTCTCGGCTTCATAGTTCCCGACAGATTTATAACGAACGTTGATTACACAGCATTTAGAGAATTTTTACTCACACACTTTTCCATAAAAGAAATTATCCCGATCGGAGAAGGAATTTTCGAGGGGGTGGGGATGCCGTCAGCAATTATTATTCTTAAGAAAGAAAATAACGATGAGATTAGGAATTCTAATCTAATTTCTGTAGGAAAAGACTTAGCTGGAACACGCAAGAATATCTTACAAAATAGCTTCTGGGGTAATGAAAATTTAATATTCACCATCTTTGGTGATCAGGACTTGTCATCAAAAATAAAATCTAATTCTTTATCGTTCGGGAAAATAGTTGAGAATGCTCGTGGGGTAGAGATAGGTAAGAGGAACGACCTTGTTAGTACAGAAGAAAGCGGCGAATGCGTGCGTTTCTTAATTGGTGAAGATATAGATCGGTACTCAATTAAATCCCATCATTATCTCAAGTTGGGCGACAAAAATGTGGTCTACAAAAACCCAAATCTCTATGCAGGTAAAAAACTTCTCGTCAGAAAAACTGGGAGTGGGATACGAGCTGTTTTGGATGATGATTCGTATGTCATTCAAGTTATTTACATTTTCAAAACGAGGCCGAATATGAAATACGATCTGCGATATCTACTAGCGATACTGAATTCAAAGTTAATGGGTTTCTACTACTGGAATACATTCGGTGAAAAAGGTAGAAAGACATTTCCACATTTGACGCAGACAAAAGTGCTTCAATTGCCTATCAGGGTTATTGATTTTAGTAACCAAGTAGATAAAAAAATGCATGACGGAATATCGGAACTCGCATCTGATGTAATGGACGTGATGAGCAGAATAACTACCGAAACGAAAGAGAGTAGGGGTTGGTACCAACTTAAATCAGAAGCAGAAAGAATTGAGCAGGCCATTGATCAAAAGGTATTTGAGCTTTACGGTCTTTCTTCTGGAGAAATTAAAATTATAGAGGAAAACTAATGAGTGTACTTGAATTTCTAAATGTAGATTCGGGTGAAAATCGATTAACAGGGATAAAAGGAGAGGAAGAGGTAGTGGGACTTATCAAATGCCCAAATTGTGGCAAAAGTTTGATGCTATTACCACCAGGTTATCCGCTTTATGACGTTCAGTGCACCGGCTGTATTTTCCGGGCACAGGTTAAGACGGTTAATTCAAAACCAAAATCTGAGATTTTAGGAGCAGGATGGGAAATAATGGAAAAAGTCTTGAAGTCAGGTTATACAATTCCACCTCTAATTGCGAACTTCCACTGGAGTGAAAAAGAAGAAACCCGTCACGAAATTCGCTTCTACCCCTTTATTCCTAAAATCAGTTTAAAGAAATATCAACTTTCTCCTTCCGCCCACCGCGCTAACTACAAAATGTTCCGTTATACAGATCTAAGTAAGATCCCGCATTTCACTTGGACCTTTTGACACCTCCCATTCCCTCAGGAGGCGGGTAAACCTGTCCGCCTCAGGCGGATTACGATCAATTTTTCCAGCGTGGTGTAAAATTTAAGCAGTG
>JBBDZP010000040.1:0-21238 GCA_040900105.1 Candidatus Levyibacteriota bacterium
AAATTTGATAAGATAGAGTTATGGGAGATTTAACAGAAGAGAAATTAAAAGACCTGGAACTTAAAGCCGTAAAGATTAGGCAGCTTATTATTGAGATGCTTGTTGAGGCCGGAAGCGGCCATTCCGCAGGGCCACTTGGCATGGCAGATATTTTTACCGCTTTTTACTTTCACATTTTAAACCACGACCCCAAGAACCCGGACATGCCAGATAGAGATAGGCTTATCCTGTCAAATGGTCATATTGTCCCCGTGCGCTACGCAGCAATGGCACTTTCAGGATATTTTCCACTAGAAGAACTTATGACTTTGCGAAAAATTAATTCCCGTCTTCAGGGTCATCCTCATGCATCTTCCCTTCCGGGCCTTGAGACGACATCCGGGCCCTTGGGAGAAGGACTTTCCCAGGCAATTGGAGTTGCCTTGGCTAGCAAACTGGACGGGAAAAAATTCCAAACATACTGCATAACTTCGGACGGAGAACATCAGGAAGGAAACACTTGGGAAGCAGTTATGTTTGCGGCAAAATACAAAGTTAATTTAATAAACATAATAGACAGGAATTATATCCAGATAGACGGCAATACGGAAGACGTTATGCCTCTTGACCCTCTCAAAGAAAAATATGAGGCTTTCAACTGGCACGTGATTGAAGTTGACGGAAATAACATTAAGGCTTTTGTGGAATCTGTGGAACAAGCAAAAAAATCGGACAAACCGGTTTTCATTATTGCTAGAACCGTCCCCGGCAAGGGCGTTTCCTTTATGGAAAATGACTTTACATGGCATGGTAAACCACCAAGCAAAGAAGAAGCAGACTTAGCTCTGAAAGAGCTAAAGCAACTAGCAACTAGTGGCTAGCAACTAGAAAAAATGTTAAATCCATATCTCAAACTAAATCCTAAAATATTTGATAGCGATGTTGAGAAAAAAGCAACGCGCGATGGATATGGTGCGGGCATTGTAGAATTAGGGACACAAAACAAAGATGTTGTTGCTTTAACCGGAGACCTGTCAGAGTCCACAAGAACGGATGAATTTGCCAAGAAGTTCCCTAAAAGGTTTTTTGAAGCCGGAGTTGCAGAGCAAAATATGGCAGCAGTAGCAGCGGGACTTGCAAAAGAGGGTAAAATTCCCTTTATCAGCTCTTACGCAACTTTTTCGCCCGGAAAAAACTGGGAAACAATAAGAACTACTATTATCTATAACCAGGCAAACGTAAAAATTGCAGGCCACCACGCAGGAATTATGACAGGCCCGGACGGTGCAACCCACCAGGCAACGGAAGACATTGCGATAACCCGCCCGTGGCCGGGGATAAGGGTATTTGTCCCTTGCGATGCTATTGAAGCTAGGAAGGCAACTGTAGAAGCTGGAAAATTAAACGGGCCTGTTTATTTACGTTTCTCCCGTGACAAAAGCCCAATAATAACTACAGAACAGACGCCTTTTGAGCTTGGCAGAGTCCAAACATTCTGGACAAGCGAGAATCCCCAGGTTAGTATTTTTGCAACAGGATATATCCTCTACTACGCTCTCCTTGCTGCAGTGGAGCTTGAAGAAGAAGGAATACAAACTTTGGTTTTAAATGTGGCGACAATAAAACCGGCGGATGAAAAAGGAATAACCTCGGCAGTAAAAGCAACAGGATGCGCTGTTACGGTAGAGGATCATCAGGTTGCGGGTGGTCTTGGAGGACTTATTGCTGAAATTTTGGCAAAAAACATGCCTACACCCATAGAATTCATTGGTCTGCAGGATACCTTTGCAGAGTCAGGGACCCCTTCGGAACTTATTGAAAAATACGGCCTAGACAAAGATTCTATAAAAGCAGCCGTAAAAAAAGTGATAAGCAGGAAATAGCAAATAGCGTTTAGCGTATAGTTAAATTCCTTAAATCGTCACTTTTTGCGTATTTCTTGAGAATCGAACGAGTGAAACAGGGGGATGTCCGAGTCGGAACGAAGTTCGGATCGCGGAGGGGGCAACCTTTCCCCGTTGAGCAAGTGAGATTTGAACGAATGGAGCAAAACTTGTGACGAGAGCTTTTGTTTCTTTTCTCGGCAGAAAAGAAAGAGAAAATTTATATGGATGACAAAATCCTTTCCGAGCTTAAAAAAATAGTTGAAACCTCAACTGATGACGCCACTCTTACTGAATTCTCCCACGATGCTTCCCTATTCGAAGTAAAACCCCAAGTCATTGTCTATCCAAAAGATGAAAAAGATGTTTCGGAACTTGTTAAATTTATAGCCGCAAAGAAAAAAGATTATCCAGATCTATCTCTAACTGCGCGCTCCGGCGGAACAGACATGAGTGGCGGCTCTATAAACGATTCTATAATTGTCAACTTCAAATACTTCAATAACACTCCTGCAGTTAAAGGAAACATTGCTACAACAGAGCCTGGGGTTTATTACAGGGATTTTGAGAAGGAAACTCTAAAGCAAGGATTAATTTTTGCCTCCTATCCGGCTTCCAGGGAAATTTGCGCAATGGGAGGAATTGTGAACAATAATGCAGGAGGTGAAAAATCTTTACAATATGGAAAAACAGAACGATATGTAAGAAGAGCAAAAGTAGTGTTGTCGGATGGAAGCGCTAACGAATTTAAGCCGCTGAATGAGGCGCAGCTTAAGCAAAAAATGGAACTTAAAACACTTGAGGGTGAAATCTATAGAAAAATGTTTGCGCTAATCAATAATAACTATGACGAGATTCAAAAAGCCAAACCAAAAGTTTCTAAAAATTCAGCGGGATATTTTTTGTGGAATGTTTGGGATAAAGATACGGGGATTTTTGATTTAACCAAACTCTTTGTGGGCTCCCAAGGAACTTTAGGAATGCTTACCGAAGCAGATATTGAGCTTGTCCCAATACATAAACACAGGGAGATGATGATTATTTTTCTTAAAGATTACTCCCATTTGACCCAAATTATAGATATTGTACTTTCTTTAAAACCAGAAAGCTTTGAATTCTACGATGACAACACGCTCAAACTTGCTCTTAAATTTTTTCCTGCATTCGCAAAACTTTTGGGCACAAAGGGATTGCTTAATACCGCATGGGGATTTTTACCGGAGTTTTTTATGCTTATTTCAGGCGGGTTACCTAAGTTAGTACTACAGGTTGATTTCACAGGCAATAACCCTGAAGAGTTGAAACAAAAAATTAAAATTCTTAGAGAAAAACTAGAGCCTATTCATCCAAAAACGCGGGTCGCAGTTGATGACCAAGAGAAGAAATATTGGGCTATAAGACGTGAAAGCTTTAACCTTTTGAGGCAAAAAATTAAAAATATGCACACCGCTCCATTTATTGATGACTTTGTTATAAATCCTAGAGACACCGCAGAAGTTTTACCACAAGTAAGCGGCATTATAAGAAAACAAAAAGGTTTTATTTTTACTATTGCCGGCCACGTTGGAGATGGAAATTTCCATATAATTCCCCTTGTGGATATTGAGAAGAGGGAAGTAAGAGATGCGATTCTCCAAATTTCCGAACAAGTCTATGATATTGTCATAAAGCATGGAGGGTCAATAACAGGCGAGCATAATGACGGACTTATTAGAACACCCTATCTTGAGAAGATGTATGGCAAGAAGATTGTTGACCTTTTTGAAGAGACAAAAAATATTTTTGATCCGCAAAATATTTTTAATCCAAGGAAAAAGGTCAACCCGGATATGAACTTTGCCCTTTCCCACATCCGCACTAATTGGTAAAATGTTACTATGACTTGGCAAGATTGGGTTTTATCTATAGGAAATTTTATCTTTGCCGCCGCTCTAATTCCATCCATACGAAGCTCTAGTAAGCCTGCTCTTTCAACATGCATAATAACGGCAATTGTACTTATTCTTTTTGTGGTTGCTTTTTTATCTCTGCAGTTTTTTCTGAGCGCTTTTGCTGTTACCTTTAGCGCTATCGGATATTACATCCTCGCCTACCAAAAATACCGCCAGAGGTAGGTCTAAATTTAGACAAGAGGGCTTGCAGGCCGGGAAGGGTTTCGCCGGAAAGAAATGCGAGCATTGCTCCTCCGCCCGTTGAGTAAAAAGAAAATTTATCCAAAAGTCCTTCCTTTTTTAGGAAATTTAAAGTATCTCCTCCGCCTACAACAGAATACGCTCCGCTTTTAAGTATTGCCTCTGCTATAGCCTTGCTCCCCATACTAGCTGTTTCTCCGTCTTCTGTTTTACCAACAGGCCCATTCCAAACAACAGTCTTTGCAAGTTCAATTCTATGTAAAAAGTATTCAACGCTTTCCTTAGTGATATCAATTCCATCTTCTGTAAGCTTTGCTATAAGAAGCGTTGAGCGTATTGTACTCCTCTTTTCATGCTGAAGATTTAAAAGAGTTTCTGTTTCCGCAGCAATTTTTCCTCCTACCAAAACATAATCTGCAAAATCATCCATTTTGTCAATTAACGGAAGCTTTGTTTCAATCTTTGCTCCGCCCACTATAACAACTAGCGGTCTTTTAGGATTTTCAAGAATACTAGAAAGAATCCCTATCTCTTTTTGCAGAAGAAATCCCGCAAAATGAGGCAAGTATTTGGCAATTCCTACAACCGAAGCATTTTCTCTATGTGCTACCCCAAAAGCGTCATTAACATAAATGTCCGCAAGACTTGCCAGTTTTTTTGCAAAATCACCGCTATTATCTTCTTCTCCACTATCAAATCTAAGATTTTCTAAAAGAAAAAGCTTTGGAGTAATTTCCCATCCGTCGAAGCCATTGATGTTCTGCACTGCCAAATCCGAAACATCTTCTGCTAACTGCTTTTTAAACCAATTGGCAATCGGTAAAAGACTAAGGTTACTATCCTTACCCTTTGGCCTCCCGAGATGACTTGCAATAATTACTTTTGACGCCTTACTTAGCAAATACTTAACAGTAGGAAGAGTCGCGCAAAGTCTTGTATCATCCTCTATTTTTAGATTTTCAGATAATGGAACATTTAAATCCGACCTCAAAAAAACTCTTTTCCCTTCTATATTTGCTAAATTTATATCCGGCAGTATCATATTTTAATCACTAAATTCCTGACAAAACATCTCTCCATATACTCCTCCGTCTATAACCCCAATTCCTATTCTACCAAAATTAGGAGATAAAATATTCGCTTTGTGTCCTGGGCTTTCCATAAGCCCTTTCATTGCTATCCTAACATTTGGAGCAAGAGCTAAGTTTTCTCCTGCATAAGAATAGGAAATTCCGGCTTTATCCATTCTATCAAAAGGGGAAAGCCCCTCGGGAGTATTGTGAGAGAAATATCCCCTCTGAAACATATCTTCACAGTGTCTTCTGCCAACTTCTGCAAGTGCCTCATCAAATATAATACCCAAAAGCCCCTCTCTCCCCCTTTCTTCGTTTACTAAAACAAGCATTTCTTGCTCAGACTTTCTATCAACAGAGAATTTATTTGTTGTGAAGTGTAGATTTAAAGATTCGGTGCTTTTAGGTTCAACGGTTAAAAAGTTTAAAGTATCTGAAACTGCTCCTCCAAAAACACCATTAAGTTTATTCTCAAATCCCTGAGTATTCGAAACTAAAAGATTGCCTATTTTGGATTCAAAGATGTGGTTTTTGAGGGTTGGAGACAATGGAAGTGAGACAATAAGGGTGAGGAAAAAAGTAACAATAATCGCACTTGATAAAAATCCCGGAACAATTCCTAAGAGGTTATTCACGCGCGCAATTTTAAGATTTGAATAAACTTCTTTTGAGAAGGACAAAGTGGAAAGTCTTTTAAGAAAAACAGATATTACAAATTCAGAGATAAAAGCAGTTAACATAAAACCCAAAGCATTAGAAAAACCCATAGATAAAGAGAATGTTCTTGTTAAGAGGTTGCCAGAGAAAGCATAATATTTAAGCGCTATCAGAAACGAAAGAAGAAAGCTTAAGAAATCAATAAGTCCGCTTACAAAGCCTACGGCATAACCTTCAATGACATAGAAGGCAAATATAAACAGGATCAACATGTCAACCCAATTTAACCCAGAAAAAAAAGACTGCAAGATTTGGCCTAAGTGCGCTGCTGAATCCATGTCTTCATTATATAAAAACAAGGGTTGCTTGTCACAAGTAGCTTCAAAATGGTATCATTAGGATTATGAAAATAGACCGGACAAAACTACGAAAGCTTCTTAAACGCTCCTTAAAAAATAAGAAAATTGCTGCTGTGGCAGTTGCGGGCGTAACTCTATTTGCGGTTTTTTTCTTTTTTATTTTTAAAGATATTCCCTCTCCAACAACATTAGGCAGTTCCTCTGTACCCCAGGCTACGCAAATTTTTGACAGAAACGGAAAACTTCTCTATTCAATCTATACAAACAAAAATCAAACTTTTATTCCTCTCTCCACCATCCCAAAACATATGCAACAGGCGACAATTGCAATTGAAGATAGAAATTTTTATCAGCATGGAGCAATTGATCTAAGGGGAATTGCAAGAGCTGCCTATTCAATTATTGTCCGCAAGGAGCTCCAGGGAGGCTCAACTCTAACACAACAATTAGTCAAAACAAGCCTTTTAACTCCTGAGAGGACCGTTACAAGAAAAATAAGAGAGGTATTACTAGCTTTTGCAACCGAGGCAGTATATCCAAAAAACAAAATCATAGAGATGTATTTAAATCAGGTTCCGTACGGTGGAACTGCTTATGGAGTTGAAGCAGCTGCTCAAACGTATTTTGGCAAAAGCGCAAAGGATTTAACCCTTCCTGAGAGTGCGCTACTTGCTGGACTCCCTGAAGCCCCTACGACCTACTCCCCTTTTGGAGCTCACCCTGAGCTTTCAAGACAAAGACAAGAAGAAGTGCTTCGGGCAATGCACGAAGAGGGATATATAACTTACGACCAGATGGAAAAAGCCCTAAAGGAGAAACTAGAGCTTCGAAAGGTCTCAAATAATATTAAAGCTCCACATTTTGTCTTATATATAAAAGACTTGCTCACTAAAAAATATGGACAAAAAGCAGTCGAGGAAGGTGGATTAAGAGTCACTACCAGCCTTGATCTTGACCTTCAAGAGCTTGCTGAAGCTTCTGTTTCTGCTGAGGTTTCAAAGCTTAGTAGGTACAATGTTTCAAATGCAGCAGCTGTAATTACAAATCCCAAAACTGGCGAGATTTTAGCTATGGTTGGAAGCAAAGATTATTTTGATGAATCTATTGACGGAAATGTAAATATTGCGCTGGCATACAGACAGCCTGGGTCATCGATAAAACCTATTAATTACGCTGTCGGCTTAATGAAAGGATATACAGCTGCAACGCCTTTTATAGATGGCAAGGTCTGTTTTCCAAATGCTTCGCAGCCTCCTTATTGTCCTGTTAATTATGACGGCAGATTCCACGGAGTTGTGCAAATGAGATTTGCTCTTGCCAATTCTTTCAATATCCCGGCCGTTAAAATGCTTAAATTAAACGGAGTTGAAGCAATGATTGCTACAGCCTCCGCTATGGGAATCTCCACCTTTACAGACCCAAGTCGTTACGGACTCTCACTAACACTAGGAGGAGGAGAAGTAACCATGCTTGATATGGCAACTGCCTTTGGGGTTTTTGCAAACAGCGGATATAGAATTGATTTACATCCAATTCTTAAAGTTGTTGATAGCAATGGTAAAACGCTAGAGAATTACAAGCCTCTTTCTTCTCCCATTTTTGGTAAAAAAGTTATTCCCGAAGCTACCTCATTCATAATCTCAAATATATTGTCGGACAACAATGCGAGATCTGAAGCATTTGGGCCAAGTTCTGCCCTTAGAATTGGCAATTATCCAGTTGCGGTTAAAACAGGAACTACAAATGACTTTAAAGATAACTGGACAATCGGATATACCCCTTCCTATCTAGTCGCGGCATGGGTTGGAAATAACGACAATCGACCCATGAGCGGGTTAGTCTCTGGAGTCACAGGAGCTGCACCCATCTGGCACGCTTTAATGGCTCATTTAGTTACCGGAAAGACAGCAGAGCCCTTTCAAAGACCGCCTAATGTAATTCAAAAAGCTGTTTGCTCAACTTCAGGGCTTCTCCCCCCACCCGGAGGCTGTCCTACCCGCTTTGAATACTTTATTGCAGGAACCGAGCCAAAAATGGTGGATTTTGGAAATCAAAAAGTATTCGTCAATAAAACCACTAATGAAATGGCAAAACCAGGAGAGACAGATAACGTTGAAGAGAAAGAACATCTGGTGGTTAAGGACGCAACAGGAGAAAATTATTGTGTAACTTGTGCTCATCCGGATCAAACTCCTACGCCAACCCCGACACCATAACCTTTCTTACTTGCCCGCAATATAGTATAATTTGATTAATCCCGCCCGAGCGGAGCCTCTGCCCTTATCTTTATTATCTAATCTTGGGATAACGTATGGCCTTTCTATTGGATGCTGTTACTTTAATTCTTAAGCTTCTTATCTCAATTGGCGACCTGGCGATCTTTTTGGCAAAGGCTTTTTCCCCTTCATTAAAATTTATAAAAAACAAGATTTACTTTAAAAAACCAGCTATTTCCCTACCAAAAAAGAAGAAGTACAGGGAAATTAAAATTTTTCCTCTTCCCTGGACTATAAAAGCGAAATATTTTACTCTTGGAACTCTCTTTTCTTCATTTTTTATATTTATCCCCCTTCTTGTTGTTATTTTTATTCAGGATTTACCAAATCCAAACATGCTCGCAGTTCAACAAAGTCCTCAAACAACAAAAATATATGACAGAAACGGAAAACTTCTCTTTCAGATATACGCGGCGCAAAACAGAACATACATTCCCTTGTCCGGTGTTCCAAAAGATCTTCAAAATGGAACAATCGCTATTGAGGACAAAAATTTCTATACAAATCCGGGCTTTGACATAGTAGCAATTGTAAGAGCAGCAGTTTCCGATCTACAGGGAAATCCTCTCCAGGGCGGATCAACCATAACTCAACAGCTTATTAAATCAACACTGCTGAGTCCTGAGAGAAGTGTAAAAAGGAAGGTTAAAGAATTAGTTCTGGCCTTGTGGGCGGAACGCCTTTATAACAAGGAGAAGATCTTAGAAATGTACTTTAATCAAGTTCCCTATGGGGGTACTGCTTGGGGCGTTGAAGCCGCAGCGCAAACTTACTTTGGGAAAAGCGTAAAGGATCTGAGTCTTGCCCAAAGCGCATTTTTGAGCGGACTTCCTAAAGCACCAACCACCTACTCTCCTTATGGTCCCTCCCCAAATTTATGGAAACAAAGACAAAAAGAAGTGCTGGGCAGGATGCAGGAACTTGGATACATAAATAAAGATCAGGAACTGGCGGCTCAAAAGGAGGAATTGACATTCAATCCTCCGCAAAATCCAATACAGGCACCACACTTTGTAATGTATGTCAGGGATCTCTTGGTGCAAAAATATGGACTTGAAATGGTTGAAAAAGGCGGCCTTAGAGTCAAAACAACTATTGACTTGGATCTTCAAGATATAGCTCAAGATATTGTAACCGAGGAGGTTGCAAATGCCGAAGTGTTAAACGTTGGAAACGGCGCAGCTCTTATTACAAATCCTAAAACTGGTGAAATTTTAGCAATGGTGGGAAGCCGCGACTACCAAGATTCAAACGGAGGAAAAGTAAACCTAACAACTTCTCTGCGCCAACCAGGATCCTCAATAAAAACTGTCACCTATAGTGCGGCGCTGTCAAATGGATACACAGCTGCAACTATACTTGACGACTCTCCAGTTTCATTTTCCAGCCCCGGTGGGCCGGTCTACGCTCCCGTTAATTACGACGGCGCCTTTCATGGAAGAGTGTCTCTAAGAATTGCGCTTGCTAATTCCTACAATGTTCCCGCAGTTAAAACGCTTAACAAAATTGGTATTGGTACGATGGTAGATTTAGGAAAGAAAATGGGCATTACCTCTTGGAAGGATCCGGATAACTACGGTCTTTCAATAACCCTTGGAGCCGCAGAAGTAAAAATGACGGACATGGCGGAAGTTTATGGAGTGCTGGCAAATGAAGGAAAGAGAGTTGATGTAAATCCCATTACCGAAATTACAGATTCTCAGGGACACATGGTTGAGCGAAGCCAAGTAAAAACCCAGGATGTTTTAGATCAGGGAATTGCCTTTATACTCTCGGATATTTTAGCGGACAATGGGGCAAGAGCAGCAGCATTTGGACCCAATTCTATCCTTAACATTAAAGGCCATACTGTTTCTGTCAAAACCGGAACATCCGATAGCAAAAGAGACAATTGGACAATAGGATATACCCCTTCCTATGTTGTAGCGGCATGGGTTGGAAACAATGATAATGCCCCAATGAGCCAAAATCTTGCTTCGGGAATAACAGGTGCTGCTCCTATCTGGAACAGAATTATGACAACGCTTCTTGCTCAAAGACCAGATGAAAAACCATTCCCTCCCTCAAACATCGTCCAAAAATCCTGCATAGGAAGAACAGAATACTTTATAAAAGGGACTGAAAATTCAATAAATTGCGGCCGTGTTCCTGTTCCTTCCCCTACAACTACAGCGCTAAGGTAAGCTTATCAAATTGCGCCTGAGGATTTCCGTTGAAAATGAAGCCTGTAGCTACGCATGCTGTTGCTCCAGCGTTTTTAGCTTCAGCGATATTTGAATCATTTATTCCTCCATCAACAACAATCGGAACAAAGGTTTTTTCCGCAACTTCTTTAATTTTACTGAGTACCGATGAGTTAAATTTCTGTCCCGAGAATCCTGCATTAACGGCAAGAAAAAGAATATTGTCCAAATCTTCAAATGGTACTTTTATTTCACTAATACTAGTTTTTAACTCTAATGCAAGGCCCACCTCTCCCAAGAGCTGTCCTTGGGCAATAAATTCGATCTGATCCGGCATATGTTCAACGTGTCCCAAAAATCGTGAGAATCCAACACTTGCCCATGGCTTTAAGTAACTAATGGGGTTTTCAACCATCATATGAAGTTCGAAAAATAATCCTGAGCCTGTCGAAGGATTGGTATATTTTTTAAAAGGTTCGGGGTCCAAGAAAGTAGTGTTGGGAGCAAACTTACCGTCAATAATATCAATGTGAACTGTGCTTGCAAAAGGTCTGACAAGCTCAATTTTGCGCTCAATTTCAATCCAATCTTTTTCTAAAATCCCAGGGATGATTTCCATAATTTGAAATTTTTAATTCTTAATTTTTATTCAATTTATAATATTTTAATTTTAAAAAATTTGGATTTGATTAGAAATTAGAAATTTGAAATTAGAAATTAAGATTGAGCCTGTTCTAATTCCTCAATCTTTCTTATTCTTCTCTTGTGTCTTTCTTCCTCCGAAAACGGTGTTTCTAGAAATAGCTCTACAAGCTTCTTTGCCTCCTCATCGCTTACAAAAGCAGAGCCCAACGATAAAACATTTGCGTTATTATGGGTTCTAAGCAATAACACGTTCTCCCTACTGAATCCCAGAGCTGCACGGACTCCCTTTATTTTATTTGCAACAATAGCTTCACCTGCGCCTGATTTTCCAATAACAACACCAAAAGCGCCGCTGTTTTTTGCAACTCTTTCAGCTGCTGCGGAAATAAAATCGGGATAATCATCGTCCTTGTCATATTCAAAAGCTCCGCAGTCTTCGACCTCATAATTTTTCTGGGAAAGGTATGTTTTTAATTTCTCCTTTAGCTCTAGACCTGCATGATCTGCTGCAATATAAACTTTTATTTAATTTCTCCCTTCCTCAGAAGTCCTGTTTGAGCTCCAATCTTGCCTATGACGGCTGAGGCATCTTTTGCTCCCCGACTCATAGCCTCTTCTAAATTTTTTCCTGAAAGGACAGCGGACATAAATCCGCTTGCGTATGCATCTCCTCCGCCTGTGCGCTCAACAACTTCAACCTCAACAATTCCGTATTTTACAATTTTGCCTTGCTCGTCTATAAGATATGAACCCTTTTCCGCATCTGTTACTACGACAGCTCTCGGCCCTAAGTTTTTAAGTTCTTTTAAAATGTTTTCGATATTTGATATTTGTCCCGAGCTTGCCGAATGGATGATATTTGACATTTCTATCGCTTCCCCCATATTAAGAAAGAGTATTTGCGCCTCTTGCATTATTTCCGAAATTGACTCTTTTCCAGCTCTCATTTGAGGAGTGCCCGGGTTAAAAGCAAGCTTTGCGCCGCTTTTTTTTACAAAATCCAAAGTTTTTTGGTATGGAGTCCTCCAATCTTCTCCGAGCGAGGTCAGATAAACCCAGGAAGCTTCTGCATTATCAAAACTGAAATCATGTTCCTTTTTAAGGTGCTGGGAAAAAATTGTTCTTTCTTTTGCAAAATTTAAAATTACGCTAAATGATGAGGGGATATTTTTATTTCTCTTAAGCAAGCTATCCGAAATATTTTCCTTTCTAAGAGCGTCTATTATTTTTTCCGAGAACTCATCCGTTCCCAACTCTGCCATAAGAGCTACGTTAAATCCCATTCTGGAAACCCCGGCCGAAACATTTGCCGCGTTACCACCCAAGAGAAATTCACAGGAATCAACAGGAATTTTTTCTCCGGCTTTTATCCTAAGCTCTCCATTTTCTAGTCTTATATGCTCTGTGGCGTTTTGAAGAGTCAAAAATTCGTCTATGGTGGCGTTTCCTACGGCAATAAGGTCAAAGCGCATATACCCTATATTACACTATTTTCCAATAACTACCAACGCTTCAGCAGAGGAAGAAGCGTCTAAATCGGATGACGTTGACCCGACTGTATATTTTGCGGATAAATCTTTCTGAAGAAGCGCCAGAAAATTAGACTGTGTGCTTTTTACTTGAATTGTTACGTTTTGGAAATCGCTACTTACTGCGTTCCCAACAGATATAACATCATACCCTAAGCTATTTAGAAAGTCTCTTGCCGTTGCCGCCGCACCTGAAACTCCGCTTCCATTTTGCACCGTAATGGAAAGCGTGCTTCTGTCTAACCCTGTTGCGCTATCTACAGGATTTGCTTTGGGGGTTGGAGTTGGAGTCTTGGTTGGGGTTGGCGACACTTGCTCTGTTGGAGTTGGCGTTTCCGTAGGAGCTTCTGTTATAAATTCCGTTGGCGTTGGGGTTATGTCTGCTATTTCAGGCTCACTACTAGAACCCAAAAGCTTAAATGTTCCAAAAAGCAAAAGCCCAATTACCGCAACCGTTGCCAAAAGATAAAAAAACCTTTTTGGGCTTCTTTTTTTAGGAGTAGCTATTGGGGCAGAAGGTGTTTGTTCAAAAGTTAAACCTTCCATGAGCTTTGAGCAAAAGTATAACACACAATTCTAGCTTGTCAAGTAAAACATAAACAGCTACAAATGGGGCTAACTCAAAAGAGCAGGATTATTTTTTACTTCCAAAACTTTTGCATTCATAACTTCTTCAATTTTTGTAATAAAAAGAGGGATTTGGCTTGCAAATTCCTCAATTTTGTCTTCCATTTGAGGGCTATCTGCCGGAATATCCTTTATTTGATCTAGCTGAGCTGGCGTAAGATTATCAATAAGAGTATCTAAAATAGCAGTATTGAATAAATCACGGAGTTTTTCCGCTATAGCACTTTTTTGTTCTTGAGGCAGTCCTGAAAAGTTAGGAATTTGTAAAACCTCCAAAACTCTGGCCTCAATGTAACTGTTTATTTTTTCATCCATAATAATTTTAATTAGCCAATGCTAACTGCTGAGCAATCTCCTCTTTAACTTCGTCACTAAAGTTTAGCATAAACCCGGCTGGCAGGGCATTTGCGGGTGTAAATCCGTCTCCCAATACGCCCCATTCGGGAACAGACACCTTAGAGTGTTCAGCTAGTATTCTAGCTACGTGAAAAATCATGGAATTCGTAGGTTCTTTGGCATGAGATCCTGATCCCAAAACAGAGGATGACATCTTCCAAATGTCTAAATCATTCGGAAGTGGCACGTGCTCAGGAAGTGAAGCTATGTCTGCAGGTATGGGTACATGCAAGCCAAGAATTTCTCCAATATGCTGATTAACGGCTTCCATGTTAAGAAGTGTTCCGGCGGGAATTTTTGTTGCATCAACAATTCCATTTTGAGTAAGAAGTCTTGCAACGCTCTCTCTGATTTCCGCATTGGTTGGATCCCTTCCAAGCTCATCTGTTAAATACTTATCTACCTCAGTCCATGGATTTGAACCAGCAGGAAGAGTAATTTCATGCGTTGAAGGAGTGAGTAAGTCTTGTGGAGGAATATCCATAGGTGAGGGAGGAACAGCTTGCTCAGCACCATCAACTCCGGGAATTTCTGGTGCTGACGGACCGGTAGGAACCACTGGCTCAATCGCACCTGCTTCTGGCGTTGGAGCAACAACTTCCCCTCCACTAACTCCAGGAATTTCTGTAGGTGATGGGGTAGGTGTTACTGCCTCAGCTGCGCCGGCTCCGGGTGTTGGGGGAACCATTCCTCCTGCTTCTGGCGTAGGCGGGGTGGTGCCAATATCCGGACTTTCCGGTGCAGCCCCTACTCCTGGGACATGGTGGGCAATACTGCCCCAGTCTACATGGTCAACAATAAAGCCTCCAACTACCCCACCAACTGCTCCGCTAAGAGCACCTCTTACTGCCGCGTTCCTAAGCTTCGTTTTGTCTCTCGCACTCCATCTTCTACTTTCATTCTTAAATCTTTGTCTTATGCTTTTTGATTCAGGAGTCTCTCCTATGTCTATCGTCTTTCTTTGCTTATAATATTCTCTCGCAAAACCACTTAATGCTCCACCCGCTGCTCCAGCTCCTACTGTAATTCCAAATCCCCCAACGCCTGCTATAGCAAGACCCGTACTCGCTAATTGCTTTGCTAGAACTCCTGTTGCAGCACCAACTATAAAGTCAGGTAAAGGCTGGCCTAGGACTTTAACTTTGGAAATTTTATTACCGGCACCTTTTACAATCTTTTCAATCTGTTCTTTATTTGGGAGCCTCCCCGTTATTTTTTTGTAAGCTTCAGATATTCCCTCCCTAATTCTCACATCGGAAAAGAATTTAGTAAGATTTTCCCGTCTTCCTGCAGTCCGCTGCGCGGGAGTCTCCCTATAGTCTCCTAATGACAAAGGTTCTACTCCAGTCCCTGCAGCGCTACGATCCGCTTCCGTTGGCCTGCGTCTTCCTGCAACCATTGGACCTAAATCCCTCCTAGATATCTCTGCTTCTGCTGTTGCAACTTCTGGCGGGGCAACAGGTAATGATGATTCAGGTGCGGGTGTCGCCGCAGCACTACCTTCTCTATCTTGAGTAGTACCAAAAAACCTTCTTACCCTTTCTACACCTGCTGCATCGGCAGTTTCCCGCGCAGTTGCCTCTCTCATACGTCTGTCTATTTCTGAAGAATCTAATCTAATATCTGGTGCGGGAGACGCAGGTGTCTCGACTGGGAGAACCTCCGAGATTGGTGGAATAATTGATGGTGGAACTTCTGTTGCAGGTGCTGTTGGGGTTAGAGGAGTCACCGGACGTTCAGCAGTCCGGATTTGAGGCGTACCAAACATTGGTTCTCTCGTACCAGGGACACCCATAGGTACTCCCAAAAAATCCGTTGCTTGTGCTGGCGGGGCTGCCGGCTCTGTCGTTGATACTGCTTGCTGTGGGGCTGCTACTTTTTTTCCTCCCCCAAACCACCGACTTAAACGCCCTTTGCCCTTTGGCGCAGCTGCTGGAACATCTGTTATATCTACTGCCCCTGGTTCACCTGCCATAATATTCTTAAATCAGTTTTTCATTTTTAGGATTATTTGTCAAGCATCCGCCGGCTGGCGGAGTTTGGTATAATAGAAGTAGTGAAAAACCTACTGCCTGCCCTGCTTAAATCTCTCCGCGAGCCGCATCGCCTGCCCGCCTTTGGAGGGAATAGAATCCAAAGGCGAACGGTAAAATCTGTAGGACCACTTCTTTTTACCAGCCTATTTCTAGCAATAGTAATTCTTTTAAATATTATTGTTCCCACTCTTGCACAAACCGACAGATGTGCCGACCCAAATGCCGTAAAAAGCATGAATGAAAGCGAGCTATCCGCTTGCTTGGGCAACTTGACTAGAGCATTGGGTCAATCCCAAGTAGCAACTGCAGGTGTCCAGAAACAAATTGATGGAATACGAGCAAGGGTAACTTTTATTGAAAATGATCTTGCTATAAAGCAGGAACAGATAGATAAATCCCAGGAAGATTTAGCAAGAATAATGGATTTGCTGTATGCAACAATCAGAAATTATTACATGGAAAGCCAAGGAAGTTGCCCCATCTGTGATTTATTAATAAATCCTTCAATTTCCGATTTTGTAAAAATTCAGGCCTATGAAAAAACAAGAATAGACAGAGACAAAGCATTTATTATTAACACTGTCCACTCTATACAAACGCTGGAAGTGCGAAGATTAGAACTGGAAGGAGAAAGAGTAGAACTTGCAGCTGTTAAAGTAAAGCTGGATAAAGTCGTGACAGATTCAAGAGCTTATCAGGCCACTCTTTCTTCCCAAATAGCACTATTATCCGCACAGCAACAGCAAATTCTTTCTCAAAGGCTTGCCGCCCTTAACATTCCTCGATCTGCAGGTGCCTCTGCTTTATATTGTACTGATGATACAAAAATAGATCCAGGTTTTTCGCCTCGAATTGCTTTCTTCACATATGGAATTCCTCACTATGTTGGAATGAATCAATATGGAGCTTACGGAAGAGCTAAAGCAAATCAGGATTATAAAACTATACTCAACGCCTATTTCCAAAACATATCAATTGAATGCAGGGATATACCCTCAAGTATAGATGTGCAAGGATATGAACCTATGAATTTTGAAGATTACATAAAGGGAGTTGTCAATAAAGAAATGGGGGCGGACCTCCCCGAGGCATTAAAAGCACAAGCTATTGCAGCGAGAAGCTTTGCTATGAATGAAGCTAAACCAATATGTACCTCTCAGAGTTGTCAAGTATATTCTAATGATAGACGAGACGCTGCAAATAGTGCCGTAGATGCAACAGGCCAAATTGCCTGTGGAACAGGCAAAGCAGAGTTTGTAGTGTCAACAAATGGCTCTATTGCAAAAACATGGTATGCCTCGACTTTTGGAGGCTACGCTCATACGTCCGCGGAAATTTGGGGAGGGTCAACTTCATATACCAAAAACTTTGCGGACACAAAAGCGC
This sequence comes from Candidatus Levyibacteriota bacterium, assembly GCA_040900105.1. Classification (GTDB taxonomy): domain Bacteria; phylum Patescibacteriota; class Microgenomatia; order Levybacterales; family UBA12049; genus JACPDD01. The sequence continues at coordinate 17,162 of JBBDZP010000040.1, forward strand.
CGATTTCAAGCTTTGATGACCTTAAGAATAATGCCTACGACAATGAATCTACTTGTTTTTATACTGCTCAAGGATGGAGAGGAGGAGAGTATAAAAATTCTGCTTGGCTCAGACCAGAAGAGGTTGCTGACATTGCAAATGTTATCTTATTGGTCCATAAAGATTCCTCGAAAAAATGTTTTCTATATCAACCTGATAAACCTCCACCCCCACCTGATGCGAGTAAGGGTTGCCCTACAACTGATAACTGGAGCCCAGATAAAGTTAGACAAGAATTAGGAGGAGAAGCGATATCTACAGCGACTTCTGTTGAAGTAACTGGAGTTGACTGGAACAGTGGCAAGACAACAGAGGTAAAAGTTAACGGTATTTCTTTCGATGGAAATGAGTTCAAAAACTATTTTAACTTAAGGGCACCTGCAAATATACAAATTGTCGGTCCGTTGTATAATATTGAAAGAAACTAAGCATGCCGGATCTTTTTGTTAATCAAAATAAAATTCAGGGAGATAACACTGCGGAAATACCGCCGGTTGAACCTGTCAAAGGAGAACCAGAACCTTTAAAACCTCCCCGCAAACATATCCACCGTTTTGCGTCTTACTGCACCCATCCATCCAACATTTCATTTGAAAACCAGGAGCCGGATGAAGAAATTCTTCTTTTTCTAAGACGCCATTTTATTACAAATGTGCCATGGATATTGCTTACAGCCCTGCTTATATTTATCCCCCCTCTTTTAGCAGTTTTAGTTTCAACGGTAAATATTAGCAGCTTCGCTATCCCAGCCAACTTCACCTTGATATTAATTATCTTTTACTATCTAGCAATAGTAATGTATGTTTTTGTTCAATTTATAGGCTGGTTTTACGATATTGGAATCATTACTCAACAAAGGGTCATTGACCTTGACTACTCTGACATAATTCATCATGATGTTGCCGTGACAAAGCTAAGCCTGGTTCAAGATATTAACTACGTACAAACAGGTCTTATACGCTCGTTTTTTAACTTTGGCAACGTTTTTCTGCAAACAGCAGGCAATAATCCCAACTTTGATTTCTTGGGAATTCCCAAGCCTGGCAACGCCGTTCATCTTATCCAAGACTTGATAGGAAAGGGGCCGCATAAAGATGCCTGATATCACAATTCTTTTCAAGATTGTAGTGCTTACATTTATTGGTCTTTTGTTGGGATTTTCCATAGTAGTATTTAATCAAGTCCGCACTATGAATAAAATATTTTTGGAAGTCCAATCATCTGAGATACTTAAAGACATTGCAGGGATTATAGCTATTTTGTCTATTTCGCTTTTTATCGCAGCTCTTGTTATACTATAGACTGTGACAACAGGAAGTGTAGTTTTTAGTAAAATTGCGGCCACTCCAACAGAGACTGCATGGTCTCAAGCATACAGTGCAGGCAAGTTGTTTACCGTTTTATCCCTAAAAAAAGGAGAAGCCGAGGAAGAATCCCCAGAAGGTGAGAATTTGCCAGCCAGTGAATCACTTAAGGCGCTTGGAAAGAATATCTTAGACGCTCTTGAGACTGAATTTTTTTCTTTAGAAGAGAAGAACCTTGAATCTGTAAAAACCGCTATTGCCGAGGCTTCAAAGGGCATCCCCGAAAATACTGAGTTTTCTTTTGTCACAACGGTTCTCGCAGGTAACATTTTGTACTCCTACATAGTGGGAAAAGGCAAAGTTTTTATTAAGCGTGAAGATAAGTTTGGGTATGTTTTAGAGTCCGAGGATGCGTCAAGAGAGATCTCGTCCGCCTCTGGATTTTTGCAAAACGGAGATTTAGTCATTCTGGCAACAGAGGACTTTTCGGAAGCCGTTTCAAAAGATCAGCTCGTGGCATCTTTGGATAGCCTTGTCCCCTCTGAAATTGCAGAAAACTTAGCTCCGGCAATCCACGAATCAGATGAAGCGGGAGCAGCAGCAATTATTCTCTCTTACAAAGAGGATGCCAAAGAGCACGGCGCGGCACCGGCAGAGGAAGACAAAGAAATAAACACAATCTCAAGAGACGCGGATGTTGAGAAAGCCAACGAAGAGAGTGAAAGTAAGAAATTAAATCCTCTCGGTTTTATAGCCCCTCTTTTTACAGGAATAGGAAAGTTAATCCCTGAAAGATTAAGTCATTCCAAAAAGGTTTACCTGACAGTTGCGGCAATAATTCTTCTTGTTCTTATTGTAAGCGTGCTTTTGGGAATAAAAAGACAAAATGACGCAAAAATAGAAGCGGCATTTAACTCTGTTTACCCTGTCGCGCAAAAGAAATTTGATGAAGGAGAAAGCCTAAAGGACCTAAACAAAAACTTGGCAATGGATAGCTTCGCGCAGGCAAAAAAATTATTGGAAGAAAGTAAAGATAAGTTTCCGCAGGGCTCAGAGCAGGAAAAACAGGTAAGTGAGCTTCTTGCAAAAGTTAACAAGGAAATCGAGGCTAATGCTCCTTCTCAAGGTTCGGAAAATCTTGACAAAAGCAAGATTACCTTGACTGTTCAAAACGGAAGCGGAGCAGAAGGCGCGGCAGGGACGGCATCAGATTTCTTAAGTGGCAAAGGCTACAAAGTGAGCGGAACTTCGAATGCTGATAATTACAAGTATGAAGGTGTAACAATTAGAGTTAAAAAGGACATAGAAAATTACCTGGAGACGCTTAAAAAAGACTTATCTGAAAACTATACAGTAGGCAAAACTTCAGCAGATCTTCCCACCAGCTCCCCAACAGATGTTGTGGTGATTATCGGAAAGTAATTTATTTTAAATCGTTTGGCAATGTTCTATCAACAATTCTACTTTCACACATACCTAAAAGGGCATTCTCTAGCTCACTTCTTGTTCTAGGTAGATCTTTTTCATATACCTGTATATACTTGGGGTAAGCAAAAGGCTCAGAGGATTTACCGCTTCGCATCCCTACACCCTTAGAAGAAAACTGATGAGAATCTCCCAATATAATACTATTAGCTTTCAAGGAAAGAATGTCTACTCCAGCTCTTAAAGAAAGCCTATCTACCCAAATCCCATGGTAGGATCTAGGCACATAACTATAATCAGAGGAGCCCGATTCAGAATAATTACCTCTATAACTAGTTTCTATAGCAAGTCCACCTTCAATTCCGTCGGAATCCGACAATCTAACAATATTCCCCGTTCTCCAAACATCAGTTTTAATTTTATTTAAAAGATCTAGCGCTCCGATTTTTTCTAAAGTACGCCGAGCCTCTTCTTCTCTCTGTTTTCTTTTATCAAAAATATCCTGTTGCAATCTAACCTCAGCGCCTAGAGATCTTTGCCTTTCCTCTTGTTGTAGGCTTGCCTCTAAATTCCTATTTGAGAATGCCTGCCTAATTCTTTCTTGCCAAGTTCCCATAGTGGGTGGATTATACCCCCTATAGTTAATTTTGGCAAAAAGTATCAGTTAGAAACTGTAATTTTGTGATATAATATTTTTATGACAGCAATTAATTGGAACACCATTTACAAAAAATATAAAGGTTTGTGGGTAGCTCTAGCTCAAGACGAAAAAACAGTTTTGGCAGTTGCTAAAACCGCAAAAGAAGCTTTTGATAAAGCTAAAAAGGCCGGATACGGTGACCCCATTCTTACGAAAATGCCCCAAAAACTCATAAGTTATATTGGTTCTGCTCTATGAAGTTTCGCTATAAAAGCTATGGACCAGGACTCCTTCGCCCCGTAATCCCCATTGAAATAATTTCTGGAGATAACTCTGTCTTTTATGAAGTTCTTGTGGACTCCGGAGCAGACTCAAATATTTTCTCATCGGAAATATCTAATATCTTAGGGATAAACCTAGCTAAGGGCGATAAAGGAGAAGTTGCGGGAATAACCGGAGAGAGTAAGCCTTTTTATTTTCATTATTTAGATATAAAAGTGGGTGGCAATCTAGTCAGAAATGTTAAAATTGGATTTCTCAAAGATATCGGCAAATATGCTTATGGAGTTGTCGGACAAAAGGGGTTTTTTGATATTTTTGTAGTCAAATTCGATCTGCTCAAAAAAGAAATAGAGTTAAAACCAAGACAATAAAAAATACAACTCCACC
>JBBDZP010000041.1:0-3053 GCA_040900105.1 Candidatus Levyibacteriota bacterium
TGTTGATCGTTGTAGTACCTGTTGATGCTCCAAGAGATATTGCTGTTGCAGCGCCGCCAATGTTTAGAGTTGTTGAGGTGGTATTGAGTAGGTTAAAGGTAGTCTGGTTTGTTGTAAAGTTTCCTCCATTGACAATTAGGTTCCCAGAGGCGGTTATGTTGCCTGCGCAATTAAGGTTGCCATTTACATTAGTTATGGTACAGCCCGTGGATGAGGAGCCACCTGCGATATTTACGTCTCCTGTTGAGGAAGATGCTATGTTAACGGCTCCTGTAGTTCCGGCGTCAAGTGCTATTGCTGTTTCCTGGGTTCCTGTTGTAATAGAAGGTGAGGCTCCCGCAAAAACAAGCTTAGTTGATGTAAAGGTATTATCGTTCAGCTTTCCAGATAAGGTTGTATTACCCGAAACTTTTAGGTCACCCGATACTTCAAGACTGCCGGAAATACCGGCATCTGTAAGTTTTAGGAGTGTATTGGTTCCATCTGTTATAGACAGTGCCTCCCCGTCTGCTATTAATATTTGAGGAGATGATGATTGAAAGGTAATGTTTCCTGATGTTTTTAAAACGCCTGTTGCTAATATGTTTTCCACCGCGAAACTTGAAGCTGTCAAACTGCCGAAATTAGCAGTGCCGTCATTTTCAATCCTTGTTATTCCACCCAGGAGAAGATCACCATCGGAAAGATTTAAGCTGGCCGTACCCGGAGAAGTTGAGTTAAGAAGCGTTAAGGCTTGACTACCTTTGCCTTGTATATCCAGGACATTGTCTCCTTTTACAAAAGTTATTGTTGATGGATATATGGTTAGAGTGTCAATTGCCGAATTGCCTAGGATTGTATTTCCTTCAACATTTAAATTTACTGCTAGAATATCTTCCGGCCGGGAATTAGGATCAAAAAGGGAAAATATTCTACTTGATAGTACTTTGATAGTATTTGATATATTATCCAGGACAACCCCCGCACTGGAAGAGAAAATGCCGGAAGATGTAGCTTCTCCCAGCACCGAACGGGACTGCTGCTGATAGCTTAGTGTTTCTTTTTGTGTATTGCTACGAAAGCTGTTTGTTTGATTAGTAAAAACATATGCAACAAAGAAAAGGAGAAGAAGAGCCCCAGCGGCAAACCACGCTTTTGAATGCTTATTATTGCCTTTTGTTTTTCTTATAAATATATTCCCTTCAGAATCCCTGGAAGGACGAAGAGTAGGTCGTGGGTCGGAAGAGTAATGATTCGATAAATTTTGGTCTCTAACAGTCAGGAATGCACTAACTTGCTCTCTTGAATATCTTCTGTGATTTCCATCCGTACGCGTTGGGACTAAAATTCCGGACTTATCATACCTGCGTATAGTCTTTGTGGAAACACGAAGTAGCTTAGCGACTTCTTGGACGCTAAGTGTGCTATCAGATATATGGGCAGATTTTTTCAAAAATTATGCTTGAAAACTTGGACAATTGACATAGTATGTCCTATTTCATTAAGACATATTTTTCACAGAGATGTCAAGTGAAGTCGTTAGCCAGGAAAATTTTCAAAAAATACTAAAGGGCTTATGTGACACAAAGATAGGTTTTGATATATTTTTTGCCAAGCGAGGAATTTAGGCGGCTTTTCCGTATTCTACCCTACTTATTTCACTTTCCAATCCCTCTTCAAAGTGTTTTTTGATAAATTCAATTGTTTCTGCAGGATCTTGGGTGTTTACATACACTTGGGTACCTATTTCAAACCCTCCAAGCCCCTTATCTCTTGGAATCAACCTTAAATACCAATCTTTCCCAGGATAAATGTAAAAGTTATAAGGAAATTCACTGCCGTGCCTTAGTGAAAAAATCTGAATGAGGCGCTTGAGTATAATCGCAAGATCGCAAAGCTGTTCGTCGGATATCCCGCCAAAGTAATTGGAATCTTTCTTGGGATGTATCCACACTTCATCCGGCCACTGACTGCTTTGGGGACAAAAAAGTTGGAAATGGTCAGTTTCATGCACAACCTGGTCTTTTGCGACTTCTTCAAGTTCATTTCCTATGGCAAGTCTTGGAATATTTAAGGTAACTTCATTGGGAACAACTGTAAGCTGTGTATGCGCGTGAGGAATGCTCTCTCCTGCCTTTTCCCCGTGATTATGGAATATGTAGACCTGCCCTTTATCTTTATGGGTATGGAAACGCTGTCTGAATGTCTTTAGAATTAACTCCACATGCTCATTTGGCAGTTCCTCCAAGCTCTTCTCGTGCTGCGGAGAATGGATAATAACCTCGTGAATTGGCGCAAAGGGAAATTTATTAGGTACCACCTTGATTTGCCAGTTGGCGTCTCCAGGCTCACCACCGACTCTATAAACTTCCTGCTCCCCTGTGCTCTGCGGACAGAAAGGACAGAAAGAAAGGTCGCCTTTTGCTTCATCCGGCCTTTGAGCACGTCTAGGTGCAAGCACTACCCAATTGTGAGTTAAAGGGTTTTGAAGGTATTTGAAGTCCATAATAATATTAAAAACTAAAATTTTCCAGAATACAACTTTATTAAAGCATCTCTTGGTAAAGTTTCTTATAAATACGGGCGCTTTTTCTCCATGAAAAGTCTGCATTCATAGCTCTTTCAACCATGCGCTCATGCTTTTTTTTATCCGACTTAACAATACTTACTGCTTTTTTTATCTTTTTTCTAAGGCCAACTACATGACCTGGCTCAAAAAGAAATCCAGTCGAGTTATTTTTTATAGTATCTTTTAATCCACCTGTTTTTGATGCTATTGGGAGTGTCCCATAGCTCATAGCAATCATCTGAATTAGGCCACAAGGCTCGTATCTGGATGGAATTATTATAAAGTCGGATCCTGCATAAATTTTATGAGCTAGCTCCTCACTGTAAAGAATCTCTGCTCTGATGTTTTGGGGATATTTTTGCTCCAACTTTTTTACGCTTTTTTCTATATTTGGCGAACCCGAGCCTAAAATAACAAGATTTGCATCTAACTCTACAATTCTCTTTGCAACCTTGACAAGCATATCAAGTCCTTTTTGGCGAGCCATACGACCCACAAAACAAAA
>JBBDZP010000042.1:0-2867 GCA_040900105.1 Candidatus Levyibacteriota bacterium
CCGATTCCAATATATTTCCAAAAGTTTCTGTTGGAACTTGATATTGGAGGAGTTTGCGGTGGCTGTTGAATTGTTTTCTCGGCAGGAGAATTTTGGGGAATATCATTTTCCATACATAGAGTATTTCATTAAATAGTCTAAATTTCAAATTCCGCAAGAATGCCTAAGTGGTCTGAAAGGTCAAGGTTGTCAATAACTTTAAAAGAAATAGGCTGTATAGATTTTTCTACGTAAACAAAATCTACAGCAAGACCGGGTTTTGGAATAACATCTTTTGCACGGTGAGTTCTTAAATTTAGAGTATTTCTTACTCCATTTTCAACAGTTAAGTTAATAGCAAGCTTGTCTAAATCTTTTACTATTTTAGAGCTTGCGTCAACATTAAAATCTCCGGATAGCACAAATGGCTCTTTTATTTTTTGCATATAGTCTATTAATATTTTTCCTTGTCTAAGCTTATTCGGGTCGTCTTTTGGGCTTATGCTCCAGGCAAGGTGTGTATTTATGACTTTTATATTCTGACCTTCTTTGGCAAGAGTTATGTCCAGAGCCGTTCTGGGATAATCTTCAGTCTTTTTTGTTTTATCGTCCGTAATTTCTTCGTAGAGCTTTAGCCAGGCCACTTTTTTATTTTTTAATTCAAATGATTTTTTGAAAAAAGTGGCATTTGCAAAATAAGAGTTTTTATCTGTAGAAAGTTTCCAGTTTGTTACGGATTCATTAGAGTAGTTTGGTATCTTATTTTCAAGGTAGTTTAAGCAATCGGGATTATATCGGCTAAGTTTTCCTCCTGTAACTTCTTGAAAACTTGCTACATCAATGTTGTTTTCTTTGACAAACTCGACTATTCTATTTATGAATCTGCCGTGCTGAATATTTAACTGTAAAAATTTTATTGTCATAATTGACATTATAGCATTGGCTATCTACTATAAAAATTATGAATCAGCAGGGGGATTTTTGGCTTGGATTTTCTATGAGCCCCGGAATTGGGCCCAAAACATTTGGGCAGCTCCTGCGTAATTTTGGCAGCGCAAAAAAAGCTTGGACCGCGGAGGGATCAAAGCTGGAAAACATTTTAAAACCTGCATTGACTTCTAAATTTTTAAACTTTCGAAAGAATTTTGATTTGGAAAAATATAAAAAACAGCTACGTCAGCAAAAGATTTCTTTTATAACGCAGGTAGATAAAGAATATCCAAAGCTACTGCGGCAAATTCCAAATCCGCCAATAGTACTATATATAAAAGGAGACCCGAAGCTTCTTGACATTAAAAGTAGGAAAATAGCGATTGTAGGAACGCGTCATATTACAAGTTACGGACGGCAGATCACTGAAATGTTTGCTGGAGAATTAGCGCACTCGGGTCTTGTTATAGTTTCGGGAATGGCGCTAGGAGTTGACGGAGTTGCTCATAGCTCTTGTATTGATGTAGGCGGTAAAACTATTGCGGTTTTGGGAAATGGCGTAGACACGCCTTATCCGCGGGAAAATGAAAAACTTTATGAGCAAATTTTAGATAGCGGGGGACTAATTTTGTCCGAATATCCGCCGGGTACGCCTCCTTCCGCAGGCTCTTTTCCGGCACGCAATAGAATAGTTGCCGGGTTATCCAGTGGAATTTTAGTAACAGAAGGAGCAGCAGATAGCGGTTCTTTAATCACAGCAAATTTTGGATTGGAATTTGGCAGAAAAGTTTTTGCGGTTCCCGGACCAATCACGTCATCTTTGTCAAAAGCACCGCTTGATTTAATAGCAAAAGGCGCAAGGCTTGTGACAAGTCCGGAAGATATCCTGAAAGAATTTTCAATTTCCAATTCTCAATTTTCAAATAAAACAAAAAACACAAAATTCAAAACGGAGAATAAAGAAGAGCAAGAAATTTTGAAAATTCTGGAAAATGAAAGCTTACAATTTGATGAAATAGCCAGAAAAACAAAAATTGACTCCTCAAAACTCGGCTCGATTTTGTCTATGATGGAAATAAGGGGAATGATAAAAAGCACAGAGTCGGGAAATTTTTCGATTGCGGCAAAAATTTGACAAACGCTTTGGATTTATAGTACAAGCAAATCCTATGACAATGCAACATGGAAAAGAAGGACTTTTGCGTTGGGGCGATGTCGATTTGGCAGAAAAGCAGGAGGCCATTCTTAGAGAATTTCAACAACGACATCAGGGTGTTGAAGACGTAGCATTGCCTTCGGCAGAACTTTATCTTGACGCCGAGTTGCAGAGGCAGGGCCAGGATTATGTCCACGCAAAATACCACATTGCCGCAGGATTTGCAGACACCGATGAGGGAAAAGCGGAGTTTTTGAGCAAACTTCCGCCGTTTACAGAAATTTCTAAGAAAGAGCAGGCTGTAACAGGAAGACCGCTTTTGGTTGTGGTTGCAGGACTTTCGTGGGAAAAACAGGCAGAACTTGCAGGTGTTTCTATTTCTAAGTTTTTGAAAGAAACAATTGAGAGTATCAAACCATACAAGCCCGAGTGGGCAACGCCGGATGTATTTGCATACACAACATGGGTGAATAAGTGGGGACAGGGATATCCGGAGGAGATTAAGCCGGTTGACGCAAGAGCAACGCTTTCAGGAGATCTTGTTGGCGCAAGTCTGTTTGAAGCCGCTGCGGTATCACTGCATTTTCCTCAAGATAATGTAGATGGGAAGTATTACGACGTTATCGGATATACCGATGGGGCGGGCATCGTGCCGATTCTGGGCCGTTGGGACGGCGGGCCGGAGTTCGGCACCCGTTGGGATGACCTTGCTTATGGCCGCTTTCGTCCTCTGGTTCGCAGGAGTCTCTGAAGAGCAAATATCCGGCGGTGTAAAATCCGGCGGTGTTTTTTAACTTGACAA
>JBBDZP010000043.1:0-19819 GCA_040900105.1 Candidatus Levyibacteriota bacterium
AACATTCTGATATTCCCCAACCGTTCCACCCAATTCAATTAGAACAATCTCTGCTTTTCTTTTTTTGACAACATTGTCTATTCTTTTAATTATCTCATCGGTTACGTGCGGAATTGCCTCAACGTCTTCGCCGTTATATTCAAATCTTCTTTCTTTATCAATTACGGTTTTATATATCTTTCCAATTGTTACAAAGCTATCCGCACCCATATCTTCACCAAGAAATTTCTCGTAGGAACCAATGTCCATGTCCCCTTCCGTTCCGTCTTCGCAAAGAAATGGATCGCCATGCTCGATTGGGTTAATAGTGCCCGCGTCTATATTTAAATAGTTCTCAAATTTTATTGGAGCAACTTTATATCCTGCTTGTTTTAGAAGAAGTCCTATTGATGCCGAGGTTGTGCCTTTTCCGATTCCGGAGATGACTCCGCCGGAGACAAAAATGTACTTTGTCCGTTTGCTCGTACTGAGCTTGCCGAATGTATTAGATTTTGTACGGGGCACGATTAATATTAACAAATCAAGGAAAAAAGGTCAATGGGAGAAAAATTAAGCATAGTTATATTTCAAGTTTACTTTTTCAGAGCATGAAGTGTTAAATAAATTTTTTTACCTATTGAATCAATCCTGTCAAGGTCACTTATGCTAATATTTATCTTCTTTCTTATTCCTTTTCCAATTGTTACATGAGCTCCTAAAACGCTGAGTTCGTTTGCTCCCAAAACGTTGAGTATTTCAATTAATGAATTCCTTGGGTTTCGAACGGGGTCGTGATGAAATTCCATTATAATCTCATTTACTTGTTTAAGCTTTCCCGAATCCGCTAACTCACGAATGACGTCACCTTCTGATCCTTCGATATCTATCTTTAATAAGTCAACTTCTTCCCCTTCGCCTATCAAATCTGAGAGTCTTATTTTTGGCACAGAGACAGTATACTCATTAGGAAACACTCGCGTACCCGTACTATCTACATAATCTTGAGTATGCCATCCACTTCTTGGTGTATGCAAGTGAAGAGTAGCGCTTTCATTAGCATCTCCTGCTACAGCGGCATTAATTATTTGTACGTTTTTGATTCTTCTGCGATCCAAGTTTTCCCGCATAACACTAGTAGTTGCTGGATTTGCTTCTACAACTGTAATTTGTGCATCAGGCGCTTTGGACTTCCAGAACAGCACCGAAAATATTCCAGGGTCACCGCCTAAATCGATAATCCTTGGGGATTTTGACTTTGGTTCCCAATTTTTATATTCGCCTCTTAAAAAAACCTCCGCGAATATGTATCCTATCTCTACAAGCCTCTGGCCATAGACAAGAACTGGAGAAATTCTTCTATAGTCATTTTTATCGAGAATCTCTTCCATTTGTGATAAGTCTTCCTGTGCCGTACGTCTCAACACCCATGCGATTTCCTTTGGAAGACTCGCCCTTCGTCCTGTCTTTTCAAAAGCATTAATTGATCTTGAAATTTCTCGAAGATTTGCCATTTCTCTTAAACCTCCAGATAGACTATAATAGGATTGTGATCAGAACCATTTAGGAGCAGCTTGTCGCATCTTAAACATTTGATATTCTTTATCCAAATATAATCAAGCTTTCTTCTTACATGAACTCTCATATTTTTTATCAAGAACGTTAGAAATCTACTTCCTTTTTCAAAATAAATGTCGTTTAAATCAGCCGTCCAACCGCTCTTTCTTGAGGCATCTATAAAGTTATTACCTAAAATATTTTTTTGCATTTTTGCCTCTTTTCCTTTTTTGAGCAAATCAAAACTATTAAAGTCACCGCAGATTATTTCTTTACTAAATTTATTTTTTCGCAAAATATTCATCAAATATAAAAGCTGTTTTCTTCTATTCATCAGTCCTCCATTTTGATCAAGGTGGAGGTTAGTTATTCTGATTTCAGCTTCGTTAAGCTTAAACTGTCCTATGATTACTCTTCGCTGAAACGGTGCAGTTGTACCTCCAGCGAACCATGAGAAAATTTTTTCGTGAATGCCCAACCTATTATATATAGGTAAAAATTCTTTCTGCTCTTTTTTTAGCGTAAGAACATTTGTATTCCAGATGATACAGTTGCCCATTCCTAATATTGTTTTTTTAGTACCAAGATTACAAACCGCTCTCCAATTACTTCCCAGCTCATTTAAAAGAAGTTCAATAACTGAAACCTTGCCAGTTTTATTAATCACTTCTTGCAGGCAAAATAAATTAACCCCCATACCCACCATACTTAAGATGTTATCTTTTACCTCTTCGAGATGAAGAGAAAATTGAAGGTTATACGTAGCAACTACTAGCTTATTTCTGTTCCTCATTTCATTATTCCACCCTCCCTACTAAATGGCTCCTTATAATCGAGCACGCCATACCCACAGATTCTAGTATATCTTCACTAAAAGATGTAATAGCAACCATAGGAGTCGTAGCTCTAGATATTATAGCCTCCAAAACACTTTCATGACCATAGGCGCTAACACCGTAACCTATCCTTTTCGTATGCGCATCACTATTTCCAATTAACGCTCCTAGCTTTGGATTCAGAAGGTTTGCTGTTACAAAGTCTTTAAGACTTTGACCTTCCTCTCGAAAAAACAGCCCTACCCTATCAAGCCTATTCATTCTCGCGCCGCTCGCATTAAACACTTCAATACCATCGATGTGAAGCTCTTGATCATTGCAGTCAATAATTTCTTGAAGAAGCTTTAATGGGACAGAAGAGGCTCGTTTTAAATTCGGATGGGCTACTATTATAAGTCCTTTTCTTCTGTGGATATCTTGTATGGTATCTTCCAGTGGTAAATGAGGCTCTATCTCTCCTTCCACGTTAAGTGCCAACACGTGGCCATCCCTAGAGGAAACTTCAATTCCCCTTATAACCTCGAGAGATAAATTTTTTTGAACTGCATAGTCTATAGCGATATCGGAGGACTTGTGGGTATTGTGATCTGTAATCGCGATAGCGCTCAAACCAGTGAGCATAGCAAGATCTACTACTCTCTCCGGAGGCAAACTACCATCAGTCCAATTCGTATGCAAATGTAAGTCTGCTTTTTTATAAGCATTTACTTGTCCATAGCCACCTTCATCAAAACCAGAAAAATATATAGGTCTATACTCTCTACGCTCTAGCATAATCCTTAATTTTATTAGTGTGTATCCACAATTCGTTCGCACAATGCATTTAATTGCGCTAATATTTCAGGCTGGGTAGTAAGCAATGAAATCTCCTCAGTTCCTAGATTTATGAATAATTTGTCAAAATTGTGTGAACCTACAATTGCTGTATGATCACCAAGTAATAAAGCTTTTGCATGAATAATACCAGGATACCTCTTGATTTCAAATACTGGCTTAACTTGGCCAGCATTATGTACCATCTGTGATATTCTTGGCGTTAGACCTAACTGATTTTCGTCGGACGTAATCACCTCAACGCTAACACCCCTTTTTACTGCCTTGTTTAATATCTTTCTTAAGTCTCCCGAAGGTAAAAACGGTGACACTAAAGTTACTCTTTTACCTTCTTTTTCAATTTTATCATATGCATGAGTCATTATAATAGACTGACCTCTCTTTCCGCTGTCTACTAGTAATGTGTTACGTGCGTCACAGACGTAGGACGCGTCCGAAACAGGAGATCCTCGGAAGGATTCATCAAAAATAAGTGAAAGCTTGTTTACCAAGCTGGTGTTATTTGTCTTAAGCATAAAATCAACCCTCTGTGCATCTAAGGGAGCCAAATTTACTCCCCCAATATACGCTACATCATCAATTACTGTAATTTTTTTATGATCTCTTCCCAACACTACGCTAAAGGGAACGCGGCTAATAAATCCATTTGGGATATTAGTCTCTGACACTAAACAATTTTGTCTTAACAATCCTAAAAGTTTTTTTTGTTCATCGCGAACAAATCTTCTATGCCACCTATCCGTTCTTCTTAATAGAGGAAGCTGATTAAATGTGTTATCTGTAACATAGTCTGAATATGCATCGTAAACTATTCTCACATCTACTCCCCTATTTCTTGCATCAATAAGATGTCTAGCCAACAAATTACTGAAGTGGCTAGATTCTAAAGCCATCGTTTGAATCCATACTCTATCTCTCGCTATTTGGACCCCTTTCAATTGGTCAGTTAGGAAATCAACAGTTTCAAGAATATTATAGGATTTATGTGCTCTATTGCTTGATTCTACTGAATTACCAAAACTTACCTTCTCCATTTTTGCTATTATACATCAAGATATAGGGTAAAATTAGAGTAGGTCTAATTAATGTCTGAAGGTTTTAGAAGAAGTCCTATTGATGCCGAGGTTGTGCCTTTTCCGATTCCGGAGATGACTCCGCCGGAGACAAAAATGTACTTTGTCCGTTTGCTCGTACTGAGCTTGCCGAATGTATTAGATTTTGTACGGGGCACGATTAATATTATCAAATCAAAACAATCCCGTCAATATGGGAAATATAGAAATTTTTATTTTAGGGTTTGAGAGGAAAGAATTTCGGAAAAGCTTCTTCTAGCTGGTTTTAGAGCGTCTACACCCGGCGTAAATTTACCCCTACCACTAAAGAGGTACATATCTGCACCTAGAACAACTCCGTTGGCGGAGACAGTCGTAACAGTCGCTCTTACTCCGATTTTGCGACCCTTTCTTCTTGCGATATCAACAATTCTCAATACCTCAGAAGAGCCGTTATCTCCGTCAGATGTAATATATAGAACGTCTGAAATTAAAAGTTACGCCGCCGTGGTCAAACTCATGAGATACAACAGGCAATCCATCAAGTTCAAAGTGCTGCGAAACACCTTCTTCTAAAGCTCTCTGAAAATTTGCTATTCTTCTCTTCTGTCGTACGGAGACTTCAGGGGAGGGAACTTGCGGTTCAGTTTGTCGTATTACCTCAGGACTTCCCATAAAAATCCAATATATGATAAATTCTCTGCTCTGTCAACCGGCAAATTTGAAGCTAAAATCGCATCTTAGGCTTGTCCCGCACGAAAGGCAAGGAAGAGTTTTTGGGTTTGCTCAAAGTATCGAACAGGCGGCATCACCATTAACGGCATTTCTTATTGGCCCAATTGCCCAATTTGTGTTTATTCCTTTTACGACAACTGGAAGAGGCGTTGATTTGACAGGAAGCTGGTTTGGAGTTGGAGCTGGAAGAGGAATAGCGCTTGTATTTATTGCAGCCGGAATTATAGGACTAATTGTAACGCTAATTGCCATGCGTTCTAAGTCCTACAAACTCCTCTCCCAAAGATACCAAAAATAGGTGCTTGGAGCGGGTAGCCGTACTTCGCTCGAACCTACATGGTTACATCACCCCAGAATTAGAAATAATAACGCTTGTACATCACTTGAAAATAGACAGCTTCAAACAGCTACATAAGGTCAAATAGGATGAAAGTTGTCTTCTATTTTCTATATACTTCATCATGTGTGCCTAAATCTACAAAGTAAGCTATGTCTTCATTTAACACCACGTAAACCATTCTTAGTCCTTTACTAATTGAAATACTCCATCTGTTAGTAAGATTACCTGTTAATTTATGGATTCTTAATGAAGGGTGTTTTGGATTTGATTCAAATAACTTAATCTGTTTTTCAATCCTTATGAATAGTTTCTTATCTTTTTTGTAGAGGTGAGTAAGCTTTTGTTGAACTAAAGGTGAAAATTTAACCTTCATTTAGAGTTCGAAAAAAATCAGACGCATCAATTGCTTTATTCATTTGCTTTAAAGCCTCCTGAGTATTCTTTTCTACTTGTTCAGAAGCTTGGAATATGGGGTAATCTTCGTTTTCCACCTCTTTGAGGATTAAATGTTTAACGAATTGAGTTACAGGAACTCCAAGTCTGGCAGCTTTTGACTCCAAAAGGTCACCTAACTGCTCAGAAAGGCTGATTTTTAGTTGAATTTGTGAAGGTTGAATATTCATAGTACCTATATACTACCTAAAAAACACCTGTTTGTCAAGATAAAGAGAGGATGCTATACTTAAACCACCGAATGATTCCTGTAGTGAAAGTACCTTATCATTAGGGAGCGAATGTCGGCATTGACCGTCTTGGCTGCAGGAATCGATTTTAAGATATGCAAATTAAAAAAAAATAAGAAACAATTTCTCTTCGTATTAATAGCCGTCTTGGTAGCGTTTCTCATGGTTAGAGGAGGATATATTTGGTTTAAGTATTTCTATATACCAATTCAAAGCCTACAAAGAATAATCGATGCTTCTGATTGGAACGAATACAGTGATAGTAATTTGGGTTATTCCTATATTGTTCCGCAGTCATGGACTACAGTTGTTACTGATAACAAATCTACAAACGAGCATGCTGAATTTGGTCAAGAATATAAAATATCTTCAAATGCTTATCCGCAAGCTTTCGTTAATGTAATTTTTTATAAAAATCCTAAAAAAGATAATATTAACTATCTTTTAAATGGAAGCGATCCACGAGCAAAGGTGGATCCTCAATCAAGAACTATAAATGATGTTGTGTACATAGTTATCCATTATCCTTCAAGGTTAGAAAGCGGATTTAAGGCTGGAAATTATCTACTAGCAAAAGATTATAGTTTATTAGTTGAAGCCAGACTAGGCTATACCTCGGACAGAACACCATGGGAAGTAAAGAAAGAAGAAGAAATAGTAAATAAAATCTTTAACAGCATCAAGAAAATCTAAACACTTTTCTCTACAATTTCAACTCTAGTTACCTCTTTAGGTTCGACTCCGGTGACCAGTATAAAATTTTTGAAGCTAGCAAAATACGTCTAAAAATTTAGGCTCGAACTAAGGAAAATCTTGCTTTGAAGGGCAGAATTGAAGGTTTTCAAAAACCATTCCGGTTTGGAGCTGGATACCGCACTGAGCTCGAACCCATTTAGCCTGGAAGGCTATATCACGCCAGATCTTGTTTTACAGTTGAACCTTCTTAAAGAGCATCTTGACATTATTAGTTTCAAGTCTATTTAAAATAAGCGAGCACTTGATCATGAACTAACCCATTA
Source organism: Candidatus Levyibacteriota bacterium (assembly GCA_040900105.1). Classification (GTDB taxonomy): domain Bacteria; phylum Patescibacteriota; class Microgenomatia; order Levybacterales; family UBA12049; genus JACPDD01. The sequence continues at coordinate 7,033 of JBBDZP010000043.1, forward strand.
GTAGCAACTATGGAATTAGTTGTTCTGCTAACAGAATTTCCTTTTAGGTCTGTAACTTTGCCACCGGCTTCTTCAACGATAATAGAAACTGCAGCAATGTCCCAAACTTTGGTTTCAGCCTCTATCATTATATCTATTTTCCCAGAAGATAAGAGATGATAACTCCAAAAATCGCCGATACCTCTATGGCCTTGAGTATCGCTCTCAATCTTGATGAGACTGTCAATTAAATTATGTTTGTTAAAGTATCCTATTCCTCCAAAACTCATATATGAACTACTAATTTCGGATATCTTTGAGACTAAAACACTATTACCGTTCAAAAATGTTCCTCTGTCTTTTTCAGCATAAATCAACTCATCCATTACGGGAGCATTTGAAACACCTAATATAACTTCATCACCCTTCATTAATGCTAGTTGAGTAGCAAACAGAGGAATTTGTCTGGTGTAATGTTTAGTCCCATCAATCGGATCAATGATCCAGAGATACTCAGTGTTTTTATCAGAGATGCCAGTTTCTTCACCTAAAAATGCATGGTCAGGAAACTTTTCAGCGATTATTTTCTTAATGATTTCTTCAGCTTCTTGATCAGCAATTGTTACTGGGGAATCATCTCCTTTTAAAGTCGCTCGGGTATCTTTCGAGTAATACTTCCTAATAACCTTTTCTGCTTCTTTTACAGCCTCGAGTGCGATAGTTAAGTAAGGTGATTTTGACGTCATTTATGTAATTTATTGTATGTTTTATGGCGATTTCTATCACTTTATGAGCGGATGAAGGGAATCGAACCCTCGAACTCCTCCTTGGGAAGGAGGCGTTGTACCATTCAACTACATCCGCATACGACAATTATATCATTTGCGGATGCGTTTCATCTCTACCTTGTAGAAAAGGAGAAAACCCACGATAAGTACCACTACTGTTGCCCAGAAAGGAAATTGAAGCCCAAATCTTGCAATTGCAAAGCCGGCAATAAGTGGTCCTATAACCCTTCCTAGGCTTTCAAATGAGAATGCAAGTCCCATAGTGGCACCCTGTCCCGTGTGCGTGGCTTTGGAAAGAACCGCATTTACAGTCGGCCTTTTAAGTCCGCTTCCCATAATAGAAATTATGAAAAATAGATAGAATAATGCTTGAGATGCCCAAATAGTAGCGAAAAACTGGCCAAGAATCATAAGTCCTATTCCGGCAAGTATTGTTTTGAGCTCTCCTATTCTCTTGACAACCATAGGCAAAAGGAACCACTGTGCTATTGTTGCCGTTGTACCCGTTATTGAGAAAAATATTCCGATTCCTACTGTTCCTGTAGAAAAAACATTCTGCATGTAAAGAGGTATTGCAACTTGGAAATTACTAATATAAAAAGCCCAGGCAAATAGAATAAAAAATAAAACCCCAAAATCCCCTCTTAAACCATGGTAAACTTCCTTGAAGTTGAATAGCCCTTCCCTAAGCACCAGCTTCTCCGCTTTTTTAGTCACGGATTCGGGGAGCATTGCCAAGATAAATATTAAATTAAATACTGAAACAACAGCAGCAGCAAGAAATGCAGCCGCAAAGCCGTAACTTCCCAGAAGTCCCCCAATTACAGGGCCAAACATAAACCCAAAAGAAAATACTCCTGCTATTTTTCCCATGTATTTTGCTCTGTCTTCTTTTGAAGTTATATCCGCAATGTAAGCGGAGGCTATAGGAAAAACTCCGGCAGAAGCCATTCCGTGAATTATTCTTGAAAGATAGAGAACTGAAAGGTTCGGAGCAAACGCCGCAATAACATAAGAAACCGCAGAAGAGACAATAGAAAAAACGATAATAGGCTTTCTTCCAAACCTATCCGACATCCGCCCTAAAAGTGGAGCCGTTAGAAACTGTGCTAAGGAAAAAGTGGCCGCCATAAGCCCAATATCCAAGGCCGTTGCGCTGAATGATTCTGCAAAAAGAGGAAACAAGGGAAAAACCATTCCAAAACCCAGGATGCTTATAAAAACCGTTACATACAATAGGAAAATTTGCCGATTCATTTGTTTATTCACAAGATTTAATTGTACCCTAAGAAGAGAGGCAGGAATAGTGCCAAACCTGCCTGCCGGCAAGGCAGGCTACCGGGGTATTCTAAAAATATCTCCTGGAAATATCAAAGAAGGATTCTCCAACTTATTCTCTTTTGCCAAATCCGTCCATTTATATCCGTCCCCGTATGCTCTAACCGCGATATCCCAAAGATTATCTCCCGTAGCTACGGTATACGTGTCCGTGAGTATTGCTCCTTCCGCTTGAGTCGTTATTGTTTGGGGTGTAATTTGAACCTCAGGCATTATTGGCTTAACGTTTGGGATAGTTAGCGAAGTACCAGCGTGAATGGTTTCGGGGTCTGACAATTTATTAGCCTTGGCTATATCCACCCAATTGTATCCTGATCCATAAATTTTTTCGGAGATACTCCACAAGTCATCTCCTGTTTTAACTGTGTATTTTTCCGGCAGATTAGAACTCTCATTGGCTAGCTCCTCCCCCGGGGCAACCGTACTTGTTGAACTGGTTTGTTTTGTGCCACCGCTGTCCCTTTCTAGTTTTAGAAACGAGAAACCTATAAGCGCAATAATTACCACTACCAAAGCTCCAAGAAATAAGCTGACGTAGGAATCGCCTATCTTAAGACCTTGCGTCTTACTGCGTGTTGCCTTTGCTGAAGGCTTTCTTGCTGCGTTTTTTCTTGGCATAGAAATGTCTGTAGGATAAGGGCAGACTAAAAGTATAGCACTCTGCTTACAAAAATCAAGACTTAAACTCTGCTAATTGATTAGAGCCAAAGAATTTGTTAAAATTACAAAGCTAACAACTTGGGGTGGTAGCTCAGTTGGTTAGAGCGCCTCCCTGTCACGGAGGAGGTCGCGAGTTCGAGTCTCGTCCATCCCGCAAACTATTGCCGAAATCTTGTCCCTCTGCTATGATTTTGGCGCATGAGCAATCTTGAAATCGCAAAACTATTCAGGGAAGTTGCGGCCGCGTTTACCATAAAGGATGACTTCAAGTACAAATTCCAGATCATTGCCTATCAAAAAGCTGCTGATTCTATTGAGCACGCAAGCACAGAACTTAAGACACTCTTCCAGCAAGACAGGCTGGAAAAAATTCCCGGAATAGGCCATACGCTTGAAGAAAGACTGAAAGAACTTTTCAAGACCGGCAAAGTGAAACATTTTGAGCAAGCTTTTGAAGGAATCTCTCCGGCCGTTTTTCCCCTTCTGGATATCCCCTCTTTTGGGCCTAAGAAAGCACATAAGCTTGTTACACACTTTAATCTCAAAAATCCCAAAACCGTCATTGAAGATATTAAAAAATTAACCCTTGAAGGAAAAATTGCAAAACTGGGCGGGTTCGGGGAAAAATCCCAATCAGATATCCTTCAAGCCATTAACGAATATAACACAGGAACAACCAAAAGCGGCAGGATGGTACTTCCATACGCTTTTGCGCTTGCCAAGGAAATTGTTGAATACCTTAAAAAACACAAAGACGTTATCAAGGTAGAACCTCTGGGAAGCTTAAGGCGCATGAACGCTACGGTTGGAGACGTTGATTTAGCCATCACCTCAAAGGACTCCGAAGCCGTAATTGACTATTTTGTCGCATTTCCCGGAAAAGAAAGAATAATTGAAAGGGGACCAACAACGGCTTCAATTCTCATAGGCGGCGGCAAGCACGTTGACCTTCTAATACTACCTCCACAGCAGTTTGGATCGCTCCTGCAGCACTTTACGGGCTCCAAGCACCATAATGTGGCGCTGCGTGAATTCGCGCTTAAAAAACGGATGTCGCTCTCTGAACGTGGAATAAAACTTTTAGGCAAAAAGGGCTCTCCTCTTGTTGAATTTGCTTCCGAAGAAAAGTTTTACAAATATCTGGGGCTTGACTGGATTCCACCGGAAATTAGAGAAAATGGGGGAGAAATAGAAGCCGCAGCGATGCATAAACTGCCTGAACTAGTTGAAACTAAAGATATAAAGGGAGACATTCATACTCATACCAATTACCCTTTAGATTCAAGCCATGATTACGGATCCGGATCAATGGAAGAGATGATAGAAAGGGCTAAGGAGTTGAAATATGAGTACATTGGCATCTCCGATCATAATCCAAGCGTAGGAAACCATACGAAAGATGAAATATACTCAATATTAGCCAAGAGAGAAGGTATAATCGAACGTCTAAAAAAGAGTAATAAAAATATTCGAGTAATTAATTTGCTTGAAATGGATATTTTAACATCCGGCGAGCTTGCCGTTGATGAGAAAGGAATAGAATTTGTGGACGCATTGATAGTTTCCATTCACAGCTCTTTTGGAATGAATAGAGATGATATGACTAAAAGAGTTCTTGAAGGTCTTTCCCACCCCAAAGCCAAAATCCTAGCACACCCTACGGGGAGAATGATTAATTCAAGAACAGGCTACCAGTTGAACTGGGAAAAAGTTCTTGCCTTTTGCGCCAAAAACAATAAAGCTCTTGAGATAAATGCCTGGCCGGAGAGACTCGACCTTCCGGATGCTCTTGTGAGACAAGCAAAGGAAGCTGGAGTCAAATTTGTAATCAATACGGACAGTCACGCTGTTTCCCACATGGACAATATGTTCTACGGTGTAGCTGTTGCAAGACGAGGCTGGGCAGAAAAGAAAGACATCCTAAACACACTTCCCGTCCAGAAATTTTCCGATTGGATTATTTCTTAAAAATGTTGTAATATAAATATTATGAATATAACGTGGATATTAGCAGGAACAGCAGCATTGGCAGTCTTCTTTGTCCTCTTCATATACAACAGCCTCGTCTCGGCAAAGGTTAAGGTATCTGAAGCATTCTCCCACATAGACGTGCAACTTAAAAGAAGGATTGACTTGATTCCAAACTTAATTGAATCCGTAAAAGGCTACGTTAAGCATGAAAAAGAAGTTTTGGAAAACGTAACAAAAGCCAGGACTTCACTCATGAAGGCTAAAAGCCCGCAGGAGAAGGCCGAATCCGACAATATGCTCACAGACACTCTAAAATCTCTTTTTGCGGTTGCTGAAAATTACCCTAATTTAAAAGCGAATGAGAACTTCTTGAAATTGCAGGATGAGCTGTCCGACACAGAAAACAAGATTGCGTATGCAAGGCAATTCTACAATTCTACCGTCATGGACTTTAATACTAAAATTCAAGTTTTCCCAAACGTACTTATAGCAGGAATGCTCGGCTTCAAACAAGCCGACTTCTTCCAAGGCTCGCAGGAAGATAAAAAGCCGATAAAAGTTTCCTTCTAGGAGTTCTGTATGAACATCTACTCGAATATCTCTCAAAACAAGCTTAAAACGTGGCTAATAATAGCCCTGTTTATAATTTTCATAACCACGCTTCTTTATATCTTTGGCAAAGCAACAGGATACGGGCTTTCTTATATTGGCTTTGGCCTTATTTTTGCCGGCATAATGAGTTTTGCAAGCTACTATTACTCGGACAAGATCGTCCTGGGACTATCAGGCGCAAAAAGAATTAATAAAGAAGACAGTCCTGAACTTTTTAAAATAGTTGAGAATCTGTCTATTGGAGCAGGTCTGCCCATGCCTGCGGTTTACGTGTCTCACGACCCGTCCCCAAATGCATTTGCAACGGGAAGAGATCCTAAGCATGCAGTTGTTTGTGCTACAACAGGATTACTTGAAAAATTGGAGAAAGTTGAACTCGAAGGCGTTATTGCCCACGAGCTCTCTCACATTAAAAACTTTGACACAAGGCTTATGGCCGTTGTAGCAGTTCTTGTTGGATTTGTAGTAATAATTGCCGACTTTTTTATGAGAAGCCTGTGGTTTGGCGGAGGAAGAAACAGAGAGGGAAGCGGCAACCAGCAGATGATTTTTTTGGCTCTGGGAATATTTTTTGCAGTACTTACCCCTCTTGTTGCCACGCTTATTCAACTTGCAGTATCCAGAAAAAGAGAGTTTTTAGCCGATGCTTCGGGGGCTCTTTTAACAAGATATCCTGAAGGTCTGGCTTCTGCTCTTGAAAAGATAGCGCAAGACAAAACCCCAACCAAAACAGCTACCCATGCAACGGCCCACCTTTACATTGAAAATCCATTTAAGGGCAAGAACGCTAAGGTAATGTTTGCTTCTCTTTTTAATACGCATCCTCCTGTTGCAGAACGCATACGCATCCTCCGCTCAATGTAAGATGACACAACTACCTTCCATACTCATGGGAAAAACGGTTAGCTTGGTAAGCAGACTGTCAGGCAGATCTGGGTCGACTTGGCCGGGACATGCAGCACTGAACCTAGATCCTAACTTCGTTAAAAGAATTTCCAAGAAGAATCCGCGGCTAAAAATTGTGCTTATTGCTGGCACTAATGGAAAAACTACTACTTCAAAAATGATCTCAGAAATCCTTGAAAAGCAAGGATTAAAGGTATTTAGTAATCAGGAAGGTGCAAATCTATTAAATGGTGTGGCCTCAAGCCTTATTTCTCATTCAAACGTTTTAGGCAAGATTAAGTATGATGCTGCAGTGTTTGAAATTGATGAAAATTCGCTGCCTATTGTCCTAGAAAATGCCAAGCCATTTGCCATTATCCTTCTTAATTTGTTCCGCGACCAGTTAGACAGATATGGCGAGGTGAATATCATTGCAGAAAAATGGCAAAAAGCACTAAAAGATCTGCCTAAGGAAACTTTGCTTATTTCCAACGGTGACGATCCAATGCTTTCTTACATTTCTACAAAATCCGGACTGGATTCTTTCCATTTTGGACTGCCGAAAGACAAAGCGCCAAACAGCAAGCAAACTTCTGATGTAGATTTTCTATACTGCCCTAATTGCTCGGAAAAATTAGAATTTGAAAACATAATTTATTCCCATTTGGGAAAATTTAAATGCCCAAAATGTAATTTTACAAATCCTTTAATTTATTCCTTTGACACTCTTCCAAATCCTCTCCTTGGAGAGTACAACCGATACAACATAAATGCTGCAGCGCTTCTTTTGACTGAAGGTTTTGGTATTGGACTAGACGCAATCGAGAAATCTCTCAGGGACTTCACTCCAGCCTTTGGAAGACAAGAAAACATAAGATATAAAAATAAAAACATCTTCTTAATGCTTTCCAAAAATCCAGCAAGCTTTAATCAATCCATAGAAGCTGTTTTGTCGAAAGAAAAATTTCCCAGTGTTTTGCTCGTCTTAAATGACAGAATTCCGGATGGCCGTGATGTTTCATGGATATGGGATGTAAACTTTGAAGAACTCGCCGAGAAAGCCAAGAGCATTACAGTTTCGGGAGATCGAACATATGATATGGCACTACGATTAAAGTATGCAAGTTCTTCAAAATCTCAAATTTCAAATCTCAAATTTCAAATAAAGCAAAATTTAGAACAAGCTATAAATGGAACCATTTCAAGGCTACCAAGCAACAAAACTCTCTATATCCTTGCTACTTATTCGGCCATGCTCGAAACCCGCAAGATACTAACAGGAAAGAGCATATTGTGAAAAATCATCAATCATCAATCATCAATCATCAATCTTTAATCATCGGCTGGCTTTACCCGGATCTTATGAACACATACGGAGACAGAGGAAATATTTTGGCGCTTCAAAAGCGCTGCGAATGGAGAAATATCGGTGTTGAGATTAAGCGTCTCAATGTTGGATTTAACCCTAAGCACTTAGCCCTCTGCAATCTGCTGTTCATGGGCGGTGCTCAGGATACCCAGCAAATGATCGTTTCCCGCGACTTTAGCACTACCAATATTACTCTGCTAAAGCAATTGGTCGAGACTAATACTCCAGGGCTTTATATTTGCGGCGCCTACCAGTTTTTAGGGCAATATTACAAGGAAGCAAACGGCAACAAAATCCCGGGGCTAGGCATACTGGATTTACATACGGAGCACCCCGGAGAAAACGCGGAAAGGCTCATTGGCAACATTATCGCAGACTCCCCTCTTGGAAAATTAGTAGGATTTGAAAACCATGGAGGAAGGACATACATTTCGGACAAAAAGCTTGCACTTGGCAAGGTTCTAAAAGGTTTTGGAAACAACGGGAAGGACAAAACAGAAGGAATAAAATACAAAAACTCCATTGGCACTTATTTGCATGGTCCGGCACTTCCCAAAAACCCAAAACTGGCTGATTTTCTTATACAAAAAGCCCTAGAAAAGAAGTACGGAAAAATAAAACTCAAAACCCTAGACGATTCTCTTGAACAAAAAGCAAGAGAAGCAGTTCTTAAAGATAGATAGTCGGAGGCTTTGTGTCCCTGTTCGGACGCGGCCTAAATTCGGGCCTAAGATTACCTATAGTTCCTGGAATCTTAAGACCTAGTCGTGGAGCCAGAGACTCAAGCGTTACATGACCCACTTCTCTTCCTAAGAGAGCACCAACTCTAATTTGCTGCACTTCAATATTTATGACTCTTTCCTCACATGCGGAAAGGTAATCTTCCAATGCCTTACGAATATCTTTAGCAGGGTGTGGTTCCTGAAGCCTTTTATTCGCATATTCCATTGTGGCTGCATCCAACTCCTTTAGTTCTTCCATCATTATTATTCCAAAATATACCGCCTGACCAAAAGCTACTAAAGACAAGACTTCCTGCTCGTCCAATAACCCACCCACTATATCGCTTTTCTCAAATTGCTCCGGAGGACCATTCAGCACTGCGCCAAGAAAGTGACGGATTTGTGCTGGCGAAGCAGCACAGACGGTTTTCTCCCCTACCATCCTACCCAAACGTTCTATTTCGTCAACCATTTCGTTTATATCTGGAATTTTGGCTAACAAATCTGGTTCGTTTTTGTACAAATCAATGAGGGCTCCAATTGCACCTCTGGATCCTGAGGCCGCGTTGGAAAGAACAACAATCTCCTTGGGAATAGTATCCTGGACTGGCAATGGATTTCTACTCCTAAACCTTAAATAGTGAGGAAGAAATTGCATTCCAGTTAAAACGTCTAATGCTTCTGCGGTATTTAAGGGACCTTGAACGTCAGAACCTGAACTACGGGTCCGCTCAAGATAAGCATCTCTTACCGCTCTTACAATTCCTAACATGGTGGAATAACTTTCACTCAGGCGTCTTTGCTCCAGCCCACTTACCGGAATTTTATGTGGGGATCCGCCGGGATGGCGGCTGGGACTTGCACGAAAACGGTTAGACTGGTATTCAAAATCTATCCCTTTTACTAAGTCGGGTCTACCTCGGTCACTAGATAACGGCACGCCTGAAACATCAGTATAGGGAGTAAAATAAATTTCAGCTATGCTCACGGGCGGCGCCGAATTACCTATGTTTTCTCCCGCAGGTCTTTCTCTTGGACTCATCGTGCAATATTATAGGATACTTTTGCTAACTTGTCCAATAAGCCATTGCAGGAAGTATGCTCAAGCAATATAATGATTGTATGAAAATTGATGTTAAGAATGTGGCCCCACTTCGCATAAAGCTTCGAGGGGCGAAGCAAAAATAGCCATGAAGATAGATGTTAAACACATAGCAAAGCTGGCAAATCTCACAATTTCTCCTGAAGAAGAACCCAAATTAGAGAAACAATTGGAAGAAATCCTCTCTTATTTTGACAAACTTAAGGAAGTAGATACATCGGGAATTGAAGAAACATCACAAGTGACCGGGCTTGAAAATGTCACAAGAGAGGATGCCATTAGAGACTGTACAATTTCCCAGAAAGAGGCTATTTCCGGATCAAAATCTACTCACAACGGGCTTTTTAAAGTGAAAGCTGTTCTAGAGAACAGCTGATTGTTTCATTGCTGCATTGCTTCATTGCTTTTCAACAATAGAACAATCGAACAATCGAACAATGAATTTAAACCAATTAACAATTAAACAAGCTCTTAATAAATTAGCATCGAAAGAAATTTCGGCAGTCGATCTTACAAAAGCGTGCATCGATCAAATTAAGAAATATAACGGCGAGATCAATGCTTTTATTACTGTTGATGAAAAAGGCGCACTTGAGCAGGCTGAAAAAGCAGACATCGAAAGGAAAAATGGCAACAGTGCTCCCCTTTTAGGAATTCCAATTGCGCTTAAGGATGTTTTTCTGACTAAAGGGCTTAAGACTACTGCCGCATCAAAAGTTCTTGAAAATTACATTCCTCAATATGATGGGACTGTTGTAGCCAAGCTAAAAGATGCAGGCGCAGTAATACTCGGAAAAACAAATTTGGACGCATGGGCACACGGCTCTTCAGGTGAGAATTCTGACTTTGGTATAACACGCAACCCATACAGCAAAGAATATGTCCCAGGAGGCTCCTCAAGCGGCTCTGCCGCTTCTTTGGCAGCTTCCATGTGTCTTGCATCAACAGGGACTGACACAGGCGGCTCCATAAGGCTTCCGGCCAGCTTTACAAATGTTGTGGGTCTTAAGCCAACCTATGGAAGAGTAAGCCGCTACGGAATCATCGCCATGGCTTCGTCTCTAGACTCCATTGGTCACTTTGCAAAAACGGCTGAAGACTCCGCCCTTCTCCTTAACGTAACTGCAGGGTCGGACCCTCTTGACGCGACAACCCCAGATAAGACAGTTCCGAATTACTCGAAAATCGAAAACGGAGTCAAGGGATTGAAAATCGGAGTTCCAAAAGAATATTTTACAATGGGAATTGACAAGGAAATAAAAGAAAAAACTAAGACTGCAATAAAGAAACTTGAAGAATTAGATGCTGAGATTGTTGAAATCTCTCTTCCAAACACTGAATATTCAGTCGCAGTTTATTACATAATTATGTCCTCCGAAGTAAGTTCTAACTTAGCAAGGTACGACGGGATCCGCTTTGGTTCTGCAAGGCAGAATTTTGGCGAGGAAGCAAAAAGAAGAATAATGCTTGGGACTTTTACGCTCTCTGCCGGATATTATGATGCGTATTATAAAAAAGCCATGCAAGTCAGAACTCTAATCAAGCAAGATTTCGATAAGGCTTTTGAAAAAGTAGATGCAATTATTTCTCCGGTCTCCCCAACTGCGCCTTGGAAAATTGGAGAGAAAGTAAGTGATCCATTAAAAATGTATTTATCAGATATATTTACAGTTACTGCAAATTTGGCAGGAATTCCGGCACTTTCTGTTCCGGCCGGACTTACTTCCGATAAGTTACCGGTTGGAATTCAAATCCTTGGCCCTCAATTCTCGGAAGAAAAACTATTCCAAATTGGACACGCTTATGAACAATCAACACAGTTTTACAAGGAAACACCGAATCTATGAAACCAATAATAGGACTTGAAGTACATGTAGAGTTAAAAACAAAAAGCAAAATGTTTTGCGGATGTTCTGCTGACTATTTTGGCAAAGAGCCAAACACGCACACTTGCCCGGTTTGTTTGGGTCTTCCTGGCGCTCTTCCTGTACCCAATAAAACAGCGATTGATTGGTGCATAAAAATTGGTCTAGCTCTAAATTGTGAGATTGCGGATTTTTCCAAATTTGACAGAAAAAACTATTTCTATCCTGACCTTGCCAAAGGATACCAAATTTCCCAATATGACAAGCCTTTCTGCGAAAACGGTGAAGTAATCCTCTCGAACAATAAAAGAATTATGATAAGGCGTGTCCACATGGAAGAAGATACCGGAAAGTTAATCCATGAAGGAGACTCGAGCTTAATTGATTTTAATAGATCCGGAGTGCCACTTGTAGAAATAGTCACTGAACCTGACTTTGAAAATGCAACGGAAGTTAAGGAATACCTACAAAAGCTCCAGCAAATTGTCCGCTACCTTGAAGTTTCAAATGCGGATATGGAAAAAGGAGACATGAGGCTTGAACCAAATATTTCACTATCACCTGATGGAAATTTGCCAAAATATAAAGTTGAGGTAAAAAACATAAACTCATTTAGTTTTGTAGAAAAAGCAATTAATTTTGAAATAAAAAGGCAAGGGGAAATATTGGATAAAGGAGGGACACCGGCTCAGGAAACAAGAGGTTGGGATGAAAAGAGTCAAAGCACAAAGTCTCAAAGACTAAAAGAAGAAGCAAATGACTACAGATATTTTCCGGAACCCGATATCCCGCCACTTAACTTCAAAGAAGTTTACATCGAGGCAATTAAAGCCGAGATGCCGGAACTTCCTGACGCAAAACTGGCAAGATTCCAAAAAGATTTTGGACTCTCCTATTACGATGCAGAGATCTTGACTCGCAATGTTAAACTAGCAGATTACTTTGAGGAAGCTATAGGCTTGGAAAAAGCGACAGCAAAGCAAATTGCCAATGCGATTATTAACAAAAAGATTAATATTGAAGAAATATTACCTGCAAAATTAATTGAAATGATTCAGGAAGAAGCAAAAGTCGAAGAAGTTTCAAGCGGCGATCTCTCAAAAATAGTTTCCGAGGTTTTATCCGAAAATGAAAAAGCTGTAAAAGAATATAAGGCTGGAAAAGAACCAGCTTTACAGTTTTTAATAGGGCAAACTATGAAAAAAATAGAAAAAAAAATCGATTTAAATTTGGTAAAAGGTGCTATACTAAAAGCACTAGAAATAACCACCCCATGACTGATTTTGTTCACCTACATAACCACAGCGAATATTCACTGCTGGACGGACTGTCAAAAATAAAAAATATGGTGGCAAGAGCCAAGGAGCTGGACATGAAAGCTCTTGCCATTACAGACCATGGAAACCTTTATGGAACTATAGTGTTTTTCAAAGCATGCAAAGAGGCAGGAATAAAGCCAATTATTGGGTGCGAGATATACGTAAGCAAGCGCGCAA
>JBBDZP010000044.1:0-19604 GCA_040900105.1 Candidatus Levyibacteriota bacterium
CTTTGTGAGCTACAGACGAATATGGATAAAATCTACCCGAATAACCACCTACCAATACTACTGCCTGCATAATATTACTCCCTTACCCTCTTAATATCCGCGCCAAGGCTCTTAACTCTTTTTTCAAAACGCTCGTACCCTCTGTCCAAATGCTCCACTCCAAAAACTACGCTTTCTCCGTTTGCTGAAAGTGCCGCCAGAACCAGCGTTGCACCGGCTCTTAAGTCTGCGATGTCAACTACCGCATTGTGAAGTTTTGCGGGGCCCGTGACCCTTGCCGCATGGCGGTACTTGGATTTATTATCCGTTAAATTAAAGTTATAAACTTCCTTTGGGTTTTTTACCTCTGGGTTAAAAAGCTCTATCTTTGCTCCCATTTTAAGAAGCTGTGGTACATAGCTGAATCTGTTTTCATAAACGGTCTCGTGAATTGCGGATGTTCCGTCCGCTTTTGTCATAAGGACTACCCACGGACCTTGCCAATCTGTCATAAACCCTGGGTAAAAACCTGTTGTCACATCTGTTGGCTTAAGTTTTCCTTGGTAGAAAAAGCGCAGATCCTTCCCTTTTATTTCAAAGCCTCCGCCTGCCTCTTTAAACTTCTCCAAAAATTCCAAAAGTCCTACTTTGCCAACATTTTTAACCGTAATGTCCCCTTCCGTAATAAGAGCTGCTAGGGCAAAAGTTACTATTTCATTTCTATCCGCTGCTATTTTGAATCTTGTACCGTGGAGTTTTTCCACTCCTGTAATTTCTATTGTTCTCCTACTGGTTCTTTTAACTTTTGCTCCCATTTGATTTAGGAATGCGATGAGCTCGTCAACCTCAGGCTCCTCCGCGGCGTTTCTAAGAATTGTTTTTCCTTTGGAAAGGACTGCAGCCATAATAAGAGTCTCCGTACCCGTATGGGTGTTTTTCTCGAATTCATAATCAGCACCTTTCAGTCCGCTTGTTGCCTTTATGTGGAAAAATCCGTCCTTACTGTTGTACGTTACATTTACTCCCATTGCCTTAAGTCCCGAAATGATTCTATCTATTGGCCTTGCCCCAATCCTGCATCCGCCCGGGTTTGGAATCACGGCGCTTTTTTGACGTGCCAGAAGCGGTGCTACGAATATTGCGGAAGTCCTGACCTCTGCTGCGGCTTCCAGAGCAATTTTATCTTTTTTAAACTCCCGCATTCTTACATACGCCGCATGATCTTCTATTCTTACATCTCCCCCAAGTTCACGCACAATGTCAACCATCACCGAAAAATCGGATATCAAGGGGATATTATCTATAATGACTTCGTCCGAAGTTAGGCATGCGGCAACCACTATCTTAAGAGCTACATTCTTGGCTCCTGATATAGAGACCTCGCCCTTAAGTTTCTTTCCGCCTTTTATAATAAATTTGTCCATATCAGTATAATTTTCAATTTCTAATTTTCAATTTCTAATTCTTGCCAAATCTTGTATACGTCCCCTGCTCCCATAGAAATAACAACGGTATTTCTATCGTACTGCTTTTGAAGCATATATTCTATCACATCGGAAAGTTTTGGCAGGAAAATAGTGCTCCTATGATTTTTGGTTATTTCTTGTGCCAAAAGCTCAGAAGAAACCGAAGGATCTGTTTTCTCACGTAAAGATGCATAAATATTCGTAAGTATTACTGTGTTTGCATCAATAAATGAGGTTTTAAATTCATCGAACAAGGATTTTGTTCGGGAATAGGTATGCGGCTGGAAAATACAGACAATTCTTTCTTTTGGAAATGTTTTTCTGAACGCCTGTAGGGTTTTTTTGATCTCGGTTGGGTGGTGTGCGTAATCGTCAAAGACAAGAGCTCCGCTTTTGAGTTTTCCTACATACTCTGCTCTTCTTTTACTTCCTTTGTATGCCGAAATGCCCGATTTTATCTTATCAATGGAAACACCAAGTTCGCAACCTACAATAATCGCAGAAAGAGCATTCACAGCATTGTGTTCGCCTACAACATTTAAACTGAATTCCCCAAGCTCTACACCGCGGGCATTCACCCAGAAAAACATTTTCTCTCCTGAGATATTAATTCTTTTGGCAAAGTAGTCATTTTTTGGAGAAAGACCAAAAGTCACAACTTTACCTTCGTTTCGTTCAAGAATTCTCTGGATTTGCGGATCATCTCCGTTGACAACAAGTAGCCCGTCAGATGTTAAATTACGGCTAAATTTAATAAACGCGCTTCTTATATCATCTATTGACTCATATATATCGGGGTGATCAAACTCTATGTTTGTAAAAACCATGGTTTTTGGATGCTGCCACAAAAATTTTACCGTTTTATCCGACTCGGGGTCCGTTATGTATTCATCGGCTTCCGCAATAAAGTACTTTCCGCGCCCTATATGTCCGGGGCTACCCAGACTTGGAATGTCTCCTGTTCCAACAATATAAGACGGGTCAAATCCCGCAACCTTAAGGACAGTTGCAATCATTGCGACTGTTGTTGTTTTCCCATGTGTGCCCGCAACGGAGATACCCTCAAACTGCCTACCGAGAAGCGTTCCCTCCATAAACTCTCCCACCGCTTGTCCTTGCATTAGAACCTTTATTCCTTTTGCTTTTGCGGCCTTGACCTCCACATTGTTCGCCCCGCCATGCGCTCCGCTTGCAATAACCAAGTCCGGCTGTCCCACATGGAAAGCATCAAACCCAATAAGCGGGGTTATTCCTGCTCTCCTGAGTGATTCATCCGTAATAAACTGCTCATCAATGTCAGATCCCGAAACTTTTATCTTTGCCTCACAAGCTGCAATTGCCAAGGGAGCCATTCCCACACCTTTTATTCCAACGAAGTGAATTGATTTAATTTTTTTCATATTAAGATCTAAGCGCAAGCGCTTCTTTCACAGACTCTTCATCGCTCCACTCAACTTCTGTACCTGAAATATTCATAGACCTTTCATGTCCTTTGCCCGTAATAAGTACAAAATCGCCGTCTTTGGCCATAGTAACTGCCGTCTGAATAGCTTCACTTCTATCTGAAATTTTATATACCTCGGGCTTTCCGTCTTTAGCATCAATTCCCAAAGCAATATCTTCTATGATATCTTCAACTTTTTCTCTTCTTGGGTCTTCCGCTGTTAAAATTATGGCATTTGAGTACTTTGCGGAAATCCCACCCATTACGGGGCGCTTTACAGCATCTCTTTTTCCTGCACACCCAAAAACATGAATAAGTCTTCCGTCCCCTTCAAGATTAATTGAGGATAATATTTTCTCAAAAGAATTAGGAGTGTGTGCAAAATCAATCATAACTCTAAACGGCCCTTCAGAAACTATCTCTTGTCTTCCCTTTGGAAGCAGGAAGCTTGGAAGTGCTTTTTCAATAGTTTTGATATCTAAGCCCAAAGTTTTACACGCTAAAGCCGCTGCCAAAACGTTATAGAGGTTAAACTTCTCCAGAACATTGTTTTGCACTTTAAGCCCCTTGGTATTCAAATCCGTTTCGTCCAAAAAGGAATAAACCAAGGTATTTTTGTCTCTTAATTTCTCGTTCATAAACTCAAAAGACTTGTCATCCTTATTTATAATTGCAACTTTTGATTTTTTCATAAGTTTTGATTTTGTTTTAAGGTAATTTTCATAAGTTTTGTGATAATCCAAATGTTCGTCGGTTACATTTGTCAAAACTCCTACCTCAAAATTTACTCCCCAAACTCTATGCTGGTCCAAAGCATGAGAAGTTACCTCTAAAACTACGTATTTCTTGCGCTTGTCTTTAAGTTTTGAAATCCTTTTCAAAAGCTTTTGTACTGTCCACTCAGACGGTGTAGTAACATGAAGTCCTATATCTTCATAAAATCCTTCAATAGATGCTCCCACAGTTGAAATCATTGAAGAATTCAGTCCCGCTTCGGTTAGAATATGGTGGATTAGATTAACCGTTGTTGTTTTTCCATCCGTTCCTGTAACTCCAATAACAACAAGATTTCTGGAAGGGAATCCGTACCAAATATTTGCAAGAACCGCGTTTAAAAGGTGATAAATATTTTTAATTTTTTGCCACATGGTTTAATAATTGTCAATTTCAAATACTACAAATGTCAAATAACCAAATATTGGCAGTATTGGTATGTATTTGTACATATTGATAGCCTTTATAAGGCCTCTGACCTCTTCTTGTCCCAAAACTCACCACGTCTGCATAATTTTTCTTTGTCTCTTGAATTTTCAAGAAGCATTTCGGTAGCTTTTTCAAGAAATAAAGTGTTTTGTGATCCTTTGATAAGTATTACATCTTTTTCTTGAATATTGCTCAGAATGGCATCGCGGGCTTGGGTGAATGTTTCAAATGATAGATAATCAAACTTATTTTTCTTAAGTACCGGAGCAACGTACTCTACCATTTGAGGTCCAATCAAAACTGCGAAATCGCAGGTTTTAAGAATTTTTTCGGCCACAATCTTGTGAATTTTAGCGGAAACACTACCCAGCTCCCTCATGTCTGCTAAAATTGCGACTTTTCTCCTTTTTCCGCTTACTTTTTTAAGCAAATCTAAAATATCCAAGATGGGGGGAAGAGTTGCGTTATTATAAGAGGAGTCAATAATTGTTGTATTTTTAATGCCGTCAAATACGGACAGCCTTCCGGGCGGAAGTTTGAAGTTCCGCTCTAGATTTAAAATTGCGTCACCCATTGAAATCCCAAGGTAAAGAGCAATAGACAAGGCAGAAAGAAATGAACGCGCGTAGTGGTCCGGAAGCATTTGATTTACTTCAAACTTATAAGTTTCCCTAAAATGTTTTACATTGAAGCTGAATTTATCTAAAGTTACTTCAAATCCGTCCCCGTAAAAATCCGTGGTTTCTTTTTTTATTGAAATAGTAGATTTTCTGGCTTGCAGAAGCGCGAATTCTCTCTCAATAATAGGGTCGTCTATATTTACAACCGCAAACCCGTCTCCGGGAAGTGACTTTAGAAGAAGCATTTCCTGCTCTGCAGTTTTATTTAAAATTTCTTTTTCGCTGCCTGCAAAGTAAACGCTGTGTTCATATGCTATGTTTGTAAGAACGGCTATCTTGGGTTTTATAATTTTAAGCAAATAGCTCATGTTTTTAGGCTCATTTGGCCCGTCTATACCCATTTCCGCGACATAAACGTCGTACTGCTTCCAGTTAAGAAAGATGCCTGCAAATGAGGCAAGCACGATTCTTATCCAGTCCAAAATTGTGTAATTTCCCGGATCTATTCCTAAAATATCCAGAGGAACGCCTGTTTCGCTGTTTTTACCCTTACTTTGCTTTATTTTATACTTTGAGGATATGGCCGAGCCAATAATTGCCGCGAGTGAACTTTTCCCGCTGGCGCCGCCAACACCCACAATAATTGGATTTATTTTAATAAGCTGAATTTTTGCAAGCAGACGAAGGTACGAAAGTACAAAAGACACCCCTGCCTGCCTGCAGGCAGGCAGGACTTTGTTTAAATTCATCCTTGTATTATACCTTTTCTAAGCTTGCAAATCCAAAAAAAACACTCTAATCTAAACCTATGAGCCCACTTGATACGCAAGAGCTTAAAAGCGAGCTTAAAAAAGAAGGTTTGCGCTACATTACGGATGAAAAGCCCGGATTTATGAGGCAACATCCGCCAGCCGGCGGAGGCAAGGGCTTTGTTTATTATGATACGGACGGTAAGAAAATTAAAGACAAAGCAGTAACTACCCGTATTGAAAAACTCGCAATCCCCCCCGCCTGGCAGGCTGTTTGGATATGTCCGGCGGAAAACGGATACTTACAGGCAACTGGCCTTGATGACAAACGAAGAAAACAGTACATTTATCATCCGCAGTGGATAGAAATAACCCAGGAGAACAAATTCGCGCGCCTTGTAGACTTTGGACTATCTTTACCCACCATAAGGTCAAGAATTGATTATGATCTGCACCAGCCGGATATGGACAAGGGAAGAGTTTTGGCAACAGTAGTATGGCTGCTTGAGCGTACATTCATAAGAATCGGCAACGATGAATATGCAAGAGAAAATGAGTCTTTTGGGCTTACAACGCTTAGAAACCGCCACGCAAAAGTAAGAGGAGACGCGATCACTTTTAAATTTAAAGGAAAAAGCGGAGTTGAAAATATAATTGAAGTCACCAACCCGACAATTGCCAAGACTATTAGGAAATGCATTGAGCTTCCCGGCTATGAACTTTTCCAGTTTATAGATGACGAGGGGAACAGGCACGTTATAGACTCAGCGGATGTAAATGAATTTTTAAAAGAAGTAACCAAGAGTGAATTCACAGCCAAGGATTTTAGAACTTGGGGCGCAACCAATTTATCTGCCAGAAATCTTTATAAACTTGGACACGCGGATGATGAAAAAACCATCAAACAAAATATTATTAGCACCGTAAAAGAAGTTGCACAGCATTTGAATAACACCGTTTCAGTATGCAGAAACTATTATATTCACCCTCAAGTTCCAGTGAGCTATGCCAAGAAAATTCTAGTCCCCCACTTTGCGGGCTTTGAGCGGACGAAGAAATCAATCAAAGGCCTTTCCTGGAATGAAACGGCTCTGATCAAACTCCTGAAGAATTAACTTGGTTATTTTCCAAGGAGTTTTCTAACTTGATTCCTTACAGATCCATTTAGCGGAGGGTTAGGCGCTTCTTGTTGCGGCCTACCCGGAACCTTAGGAGGCCTCTTAGGCAGTATACTTCAGTAAGCTTGGCAAGTAAATTTCCATCATCTGATGGCATTTCATCCGGCCGCCGCTCTTTCTTAAAACCCATTGACCCATATTACAGTAAAATTTTGTATTGTAAAGAGTTGATTCAAGGAAATTCTATATGCTGATGTGCTAAAAGGGGATGTCGGGGGTTTGGTTTGAGTCTACTTCAAAATTTTTCCTGTAAATACATAGCGTGCAGGTTTCAGACTCAGGAGGCAGTTCTCCGTTTAGGACTTCCGAAATTTCTTTAATCAAACCTAAGAAACTATCCATATCTTCCTCAATTGGATGCCACGCGGGCACAGCGGTAAAAACCACTTTCCCGTTAACCAGCTTCATCTCTTCCGGATTTATACTTACGGCTCCCATTTTGGAAATTTTAATTGGTGCTTTTCCGTCCGCCGGATTTTCCAAAGCGTATTTATATGCATGCAGCTGGCTGGAATATTTTTTGAGGATTTTTTCCATGTCCGGCGTTGTAATTTTAAAATCTATAATCGCGTACGTTCCATCTTCAAGCTTTGTCAAAATATCAAATCTGCCGGAAAGATAAACGTTTGTACCGGGAATTGGTTTGGATCTCATGAATCCTTCCTGGATTTCTATAATTCCGCTGGGAAGGTCCGGGTGAACATCCCGCAAATTCATTCCCATAATTGAAGTCTGAAGAAGTGCGTTGATCCTGCCAAACATTGCGGGAAATGGACTGGAATACACAACGCCAAGTTTTACTTTCTGGTAGTAACAATGTTTACAATCATTCCAAAGGTAAGCAAAGTCGGAAGGGGATAATTTATATATCGGTGCCATAGTCTTCCATTATACCACGCAGTAAGTTTTGCCGAAACATTGGCAATTAAGCTTAGAAACTGCTACAATAGATTGTATGGCATACCCAGGAAGAGACAACAGGGGCGCAGACCGCGGCGGAAGACGAGATTTTGATGGCGGCGGCCGAGATTTTGGAAGAGACAGGGAGCGTCCACAAATGCACAGCGTAACATGCGCCAATTGCGGAAAAGACGCCCAAGTACCTTTTAGACCAACAAGCGGCAGACCCGTATATTGCAGTGATTGTTTTGAAAAAATGCAGGGAAGAAGCTCCGGCGGAAATGAGTCTAGAGGATTTGAGCGAAGAGATAACAGAGACAGCAGAGACCGCGGCCCACGCCCAAGCTTTAATGACAGACCTAAGCAGGCTCCGCGCAATGATCAGCTTGATGCAATTAACACAAAATTAGACAAAATCTTAAACCTTTTATCCAATACAAAAGCCTTGAAAGCAGACGCAAAAGCTCAGGAAGTTGTAAAAAATGAAGTAGCAGGCCTAATGAAAGACATAAAAGCAGACAAAACCATAAAGCCCAAGAGAAAAGTTGTTAAAAAGGATGTAAAAATAGTAGAGCCTGCTGAGCCAATAGAAGTAGCACCAACCGTAGAAAAAGCCCCAACAGAATAACCTTATTCTAGTTTTCTCAAGAATTTAAGAATAACGCTGCCACGGGGAGAAAGCTTGTGAAGTACATTAACTCCCCTGTTTCTTTTTAGAACCAATCCTGAAATCGTAAGACGTCTTATATGATCGCTGGCGGTTTTTATATTTATCTTTAGCTCTGTTGCAATTTCTTGAAGAGATAGCTCCGGCTTTTGAGAAATAAGTTCCAGGATTTGAATTCTTCTGTGATTTGAAAAGCCTTTTACAATTCTTTCCGTTTGTCTAAAAGACAACATAATTAAATTCTAGCACATTCTGGTTTTCTCAAGAAATTGAGAATATAAACTCCGGTGGAATTTATTTTTGTGTCTGTCTATTTTGCTCTTAAGTCTTCATCCGAAAGGCCAAAATGGTGTCCTATCTCGTGCATAACCGTCTCTCTTACTTGTGCCTTTATCTCATCATCGGTTTCTGCGACTGCCTCGATTGAATTTTTAAAAATTGTTATTTTGTCCGGAAGCACGCCCGAGTAAAACCCTCTCTTTGTTTGCGGAACTCCATGATAAAGCCCAAAAAGAAGATCCTGCCGTGTGAGGCCAAGCTGCAGAAGCTGAGCTAGACTGGGATCATCCTCTACAACAATCGCAACATTATTAAGCTTTTCCGCAAACTCGGGAGGAAGTGAATCAATTGCCTCTTCAACCAGTTTTCTAAAGCCTTGCTCATCCATAAAACACATTGTATCAAAAATTAAAGATGGCTTATCATTCTGGTTTTCTCAAGAAATTGAGAATGTCAGAACGAGAGGTTAGGGAGATGTTGATTAATGTACATCCGCTTGATAAAAAACAAGCGGGAGAAAAAATTTATTTGAGGAAATGCGCTACCCCACCAACTCCAAGGGATTTATTCTGGGAGAATAAGAAATAACTTATTCATGTGTAGGTATTTTTTGCAACATTTCTATATATGTATCTGACAATCCACAATTCATCGCACCTTCAATTATTATATCCATATA
The DNA here is from genome assembly GCA_040900105.1 of Candidatus Levyibacteriota bacterium. Lineage (GTDB taxonomy): Bacteria > Patescibacteriota > Microgenomatia > Levybacterales > UBA12049 > JACPDD01. The sequence goes on from JBBDZP010000044.1 coordinate 9,165, forward strand.
TTTTTGACTCGGTTTTTTCTCTTTCTCATTTTGGGTTTTTCTGAGATATGTAATTGCGGAGTCCACTTTTCCATCTATGCCGAAAACCTCAACCGTTCTTCTTTCATATTTACTTCCCTCAAAACAGTCTAGAGCAGCCAAATTATCATTATTTACCTTGTATAGTCCTCCCCATGTATCTTTCTGTCCTGAAATCATGTTTGCTATGGCTCCTCCCCACTTTATAGATTTATCTACAAAGACTAACTTCATTTTCTTACAATAAACTGGTTTTAAAAAGGAATTTGATGGACACCTACTATTCATTTGTTCAAAATTCATATTTGAACCATACGCAAAATATTTCATTTTTAAGCCATGGAGTCCGAAAAGATCATTAGCTCTGAACCCTTAGTTTTTTTATATACAGAATAATTTAATGTAAATAGCTCTCTATGTCTTTTAGCATACATCTCTTTTATAGAGATATTGTTATCGTAACTTAATATCCAGTTTAGATTTGAATTTTTATTTAAGAAATTTGAAAGATTTAGATGGTCATCCTTTTTGTAGTGATTAAGATAAAGAAAACTCCCCTTCTCAAAATAAGGAGGATCTAGATAAATTAAGATCTTTTTTCTGTTTTTAAGACTATGTAGCAAATCAATTCCATCTTTGTTCTTTACTGTTATTTTATTTTTAAAAGAAGCAATTTTTTTAATCCGATCAATTAGATCGTTTTTATTAAATCTCGCGTCTATTTTCCATCTCCCTTCTTGCTTTATACCTCCGATAGGTCCGCCCTCTATCACTCCAGATCTATTAGCCCTATTTAAATAGAAAGTGGCAAACCCTTTCTCAAAAAGACTGGAAGTATTATTTTTATAGATAGACTTTTGTCTCCTCCATTCCTCCATCGTGACTGGAGTATCAATCATTTTTTTAATAAATCTTTCCGCTTCAAAAATAGATGAAATCCAAAAAGAATAAATTGCATCGTCTAAATCGTTAATGATTATTTTTTTAACTTTTCCTGTAATTAGTAGCGCTAAAGCGGCTCCCGCTCCACCTGCGTAAGGCTCGACATAGGTTATATTTTGCAGCTGTTTTACTTCAGTTAGTTCGGATATAAAATTATACAGAGAAGCCTTTCCGCCAGGGTATCTGAGAGGACTGTATGTCAACTTTTTACTGGTTCTAGGCAGAATTTTCATATCTATAGACAAGTTTATAGAATATTGACTCAATGTGCAATTATTATCTTAAGTATTTTTTTGCAAAATCATTCCTCAGAAAATCTTTTTTCAGCTGTATCTTTAGATCTTTAATATCACTAAATTTAGTCTGAGATCTATTTCTAATATCAAAGAAGCTGTTCATGGAAAAATCAGCTAGATTAGGCAAGTTACCATCCCTGCTATCGTCGACTAGAATAATTAGGTCTTTACGCGATAGCTTCACACACCTTAACGCATAACCCAACTCAAGTAATACGTTGTGATTAATTGGAAAAAATTTCTTCAGTATCTTTTCTGGGTTTTCAGAATTTTTGATAGCATCATAGACTGCTTTCTCTTTATCTCCCATAGCTAAAACCGCTATAACTAAACCGCTTCCGGATAGCGCATCTTCAATCTTATTATCTTGGGTTTTTTTTGCTCCCGATCTATAATCAATCCTAAATACATTTGGGGTTTTAAATGTACTTTCGGCGACTTCTTTAATTGCCTTATATATATCGTCTAGACCAGCAAATGCCATTACAATAAAAATATCCAGACTTTCTTGCTTGTTTTCCTTATCTTTACTTTTATTTAAATTGTTAATTTTCTCTTTTTTTTCGATACTAGTAGATATTTTTTTCAGCTCTTTCCCGAAAAGATCAACCATAAAACTTTCTACCTTGTCGCTGTCATAAACCTCTTTAACCGTAACATCATCTTTTATAATTTTGTCAAATAGCGCTTTAAGTCTACTAATTACTTCTCTCTCATTTGAGACTATAGAAAGCTCACCTTTTTTAAAATCTATCCCCAAAAAACTTCTTGCTCTCGGATTGGAAAAGATACGGTTTATCGTAGTGACTTTCATTTTCTTTTCGTCGACTGAAAGTCCATTTCTTCTAAGCAAATTAGCGGCCTGCATAGCAGGCGAGAATTTACCACCAAATTTATAATCAAATCTCTCTTGTGCTGGAGGAAGCCAGGGATCCTGCCCTGCTCCCTTATTTTTACCTGTATGGTCAAGCCTTATCCATTCAGAAGCTGCGTCTTCATCTGGATAAACAAAAGAGTTTACTTTTCTTGGAAGATTTTTTGCTTTATTTTTTAATTTTTCAAACTCTTTTCTTAAATTATCATTTTTAATAATTGTCGGATCATTCAAACACTTCAAAGCTGTTATGCGTCTATTTCCATCTAATATTAAATACCGCGATTCTCTTTTTAAGACTCTTAAATCTTTAGAAATATCTAATCCAAATCTAGAGATATGATCTGCTAAACTTAAAATCTCTTCCCCTTTTTCAGTTAACATTAGGTCGATTGCCTGATCTTGCGTATCAACCGAATCAAATCTGTAATTCTCCGGATTGACAACAAGCTTATCAATGCTTATTCTTTTTTTCATTATTGATTTTCGATTATCTTAATTTCTTCAGGGGTTAATTCATAAAGCATGTAAACCTCTTTATCAATTTGTTTATTTACTTTCTCTATTTCGTCATTCAACTTTTGCCATCCATTAGAGTTTTCTTCAGTACCAGAAAATCTTTTATTTAAATCAAGCATTGCGCTTGCTAAAATAACAAGTTTTTTTATATCCGCCTCCGACATCTCCGCTATAGGAAACTTGTCTAAATGAATCTTTTTCAACTGAGGCGTTGAAGCTCTGTTCGTAATAGCAAAATTTTTATAGTACCAGCTCATCAAATTAGAATTAAGTACCACTAAAAGAGAGAGTATGAAAGACTTTCCTCCACCGTATATAAAATACAAAGATTGTTCGGGATAAATGCCTTTTTCGTCAAGCGAGGCTATAATATCGCTTCCTGTTTTCCTAATCAATATTTTTGGAAAAGATTCGAGCTTGGTTTTCTCTTGAGTGCCACCTGCTAAATTAGCCTTTGTAAATTCGAAGAAGTAATTACCCTTAGCCAAATATCTTAAAATATTCTCGCCTTTAAATACTTCAATTTGCAAATCATTCTTTTTCTCCTTTGTTAAAGTATTCGCTTTTGCAATAAATCCAACCGACGTATTAGCAATTTCTCCTAATGGACGGGAGTTTTTGGAGATCTTCTGAAAAATTTCCTCTCCCATGCTCGACGAATATGTCATCTCTTTTGAGGAATTTTTACTAAAATACTCTTGTTGTACTAATTCCGTTAGTGAGGATGGCAAAGTCTGGACTTTTACGAGATTATTCTTATTCTCTTCATTGCTAAGAACAATGACTACTATATCTCCAATGATACCAGGGAACTCTGCTCCATAAAGTAAGTTACGAATAGAGAAGTTAGACAATATATAGCTCCTAAGTTTTTCAAACTGTGCATTACTAGATAAACGATCGGGAACTACAAATCCCAAATTGCCTCCATGTCTGAGCAGTGACAAACTTTTCCATATAAACATTTCGAATAAATTTGGCCTATAAGTATCTGCGTGCAAAACCTCTGTAAAATATCTCAGTTCGCTTTCTTCGAAATCGGCACTCTTTTGCTTGCCTTTTATGGACACCCACGGGGGATTGCCAATTATTACATTGAATCCTCCCTGTTTAAACACCTCTGGAAATTCCTCTTCCCAATTAAAGGGTTTTTTGTCTCGATAGCTTTGTCCAAAACGTTTTCTTAGCTCTTCATCAGATCCGGCAATTAAAGAGTTACCGTTCTTAATATTTCTGTCCAAGGACGGTAATTTTCCCTTTTGCTCCAGAGCATTAATAAGCAAATTCAATCTTGCTATTTCTACCGCCTGTATATCTAAATCTACACCATACAAGTTCTCAAGAATGATTTGGACTCGTAAATTCTCATTGTCTTCATAATTAAATTCTTTATATTTTTCAAGTATTACTTCCATAGCTTTTATAAGAAAAGATCCAGATCCGCAAGCGGGATCCAAAACTTTAATTTTCTTTAAATCATTGACACTCTTACATTCATCTAGGATTGGCTTTAATGCATTTCTCGCTATATAATCTACGACATAAGTGGGAGTATAGTAAATTCCCTGCTCTTTCCTTTTCTCCGATGATTTATCTATGGATAATCCTTTTTTCGATTGGGATAATTTGTATCCTAAATAATTTTCATAAACACTACCTAAGATGTCAGCCGGCATTATGCTGAAATCGTATTCATAATACCCTTTTTCCCCATATAAAATATCAACAACTTTTTGCAGTGCGCCTCCATCATCTGTCCATTTTTCAAATGAGTGAGGAGTGAATAGATTCGAATTGTAAATTGCGTCCATTTCTCTAAAGGTTTTTATCATCGACTCGTACAGGCCTATTTTCTCGGAGGAGGTTTTCCATTGATTAATAAGTGGAACTAATATGCTAGGTTCAATTTTACGATCCTCTGCTACTCTTATAAAAACGAGTCTGTCTAATAGCTTTTGAACACCTTCATCCAGTAAATCTTGTGAAACTTTATCATTATATTGACCCAAAGAATATGTTAACAATTTCCTGCACTCATTTAAGTCTTTATAAAGTAATTCCGTTATGGGAATTTTCTGAAGTTTTTTACCTCTTTTCTCCGCTTCTTTATCTATTAGATCTTCGGATACAGACTCTTTAGAGAGTAACCATAATTCATCAAAACGATTTACATATTCTGAATATTTTATTTCAAAAAGCAGCTTGTCGCCTAAATAATTTGACACCGCCTGAGCGTTAAAAACCTTGATGCTCTCAAAATCTGTTAAAACCGCCCACGTTACTCCTTTGTTAAATGAGTACCTAATTGCTTGCCTAGCAAATTCCTCTCTATGTAAATCTGCTTTAAGTGGCTTAGCTTCCAAGTAGAACTTTGGCCTGTTATTAATATAGAAACCATAGTCAACTCTTCCTGAAGAAATAATTTGTTCTTCCGCGGAAACTTCATCTCTTTGAGAAAAATCCCAGCCAAGTGCCTCAAAAAAAGGCTTTATGAAAACATTTTTCGTTTCTTCTTCTGTATACTTATTAGCTTTTCCTGCTCCTACCTCTTTATTGTACCTATCGACAAGATTCTGAATTAGAACTTTGGCTTTATCCATTGATTTAAAAATTATACTGTTTTTGGGGGGTAATTGCCAGAAATATATTTTAGAATTCGGTGTCTGAAATATTGACCCACTTTGACCTATTGACAGAACTGTGGATTAAGCATATAATGCTTTTTACCTCTAATACGCAAGTGTTAGGGATAGAAAATCTAGCAATAGATTTTTGGCAAAAGGACCCCGCAAGGGGTTTTTTTGTACCTACTTTTCTACTTATATTCTCTTTGACAGCAAAGAGAAAAGAGAAACTGTCATCACAAGTTTTGCTCAGGCCTTTCAAATCTCAATCGCTCAACGAGGGAAAGTTTGCCCCCTCCGCGATCATCACTATGTGTTGCCTCGGACCTCCCCCTGTTTCACTCATTCAATCTTCAAGGTTTCGCAAAAAGTGATGAGACAAAGAATATTAGAGTGCTTTCCTTTGAATACTCACACAAATAGGATATCTCTGACGAGGCTTTCAGGGTTAAGGGATATAGTTACTGGGTTTATCTGTTGGCCTGTACGGTTTGGGAATATTATCGTCCTTTGCATGAATTACTGCTTTCCCAACATGAATTTCATTTGTTGAATTGTTTCTTCTTGGAGAGATATAATCGGGATTCATCGAGAAAGCACTTATGCCCTCTTCAGGTTTGCTGGGCTCAGCTTCCAGCTTCCATTCACCTGCCTCTTTCAAAGCGACCCAACCAACTCTAAATCCAATTAATGAATATTTTCGCTCTCCGTCAATAGAGACAGTTACCCTACGAATCGGGCCTCTTCTTTCTTCTCCACGTTCAACAACTGTTATATCGCGCCCCACAAGACTACCTAGCTTTGTCTCATTCCACCCAATTGCTCTTTCAAACTCTGTTGCCATTTGCGGATTATACCAAAATCACTCTGTTGGGGGGATGCCAGTTTAGTATCCAGTATATGGTAGATGGTAGATAGTATATAGCAGGATCACTCGGTAGGAGGGATATTGTAGTATGTGAGGATGTCCCGGGCAATGCTGAAAAAGACAGGGGCGGCGGTATCTGCCCCGTAAATACTGGTCGTAGGTCTATCTATAATAACGAGCATGACGAATTTAGGGTCATCCGCGGGGGCAAAGCCGATGAAGGAGGCAATTGTCTGGTTGGGATCATAATGTCCTGCAACCGGAATTGACGCGGTTCCTGTTTTTCCCGCAATCCTGTACCCTTTTAGTCTTGCCCACTGCGCTTCCCCTTTGTTAACCGCGTTTACCATAATCTCCGTCATTACTTTCGCGGTTTTTTCCTGAATTGTCCTGGTGACCTCCTTTGGCGGAATTTTTATCTTGTCTCCTTCCGCCGTGTGGACTTCCGAAACTACGTGCGGTTCCATTCTCATTCCCCCGTTTGCAATTGAGCCTACTGCGGCAAGAAGCTGAATTGGAGTAATTGAGATTCCTTGCCCAAAACTTGCCGTTGCCAAGTCTACTTCATACCAACTGTCTTTGTCTTTAATTGGCGTTGCCACTTCCCCCTGAAGGTCTATCCCCGTAGTTTCCCCAATGCCAAATTTCTTGAGATGGGAAAGCATGCGGTCCAACCCCAATTTTTGTCCCACAAATACCATTCCCGTGTTATCCGACCGCATTATGGTGTCAATCATATTTATATTTGGATTGTATTTGTCATTCCAGGTTTTTAGCGTATAGCCACCAATTGATACAGGTCCCGCGCAAGCATTGCATTTGGTTTCAGGCGTTACCACCCCCTCATCCAGCGCCGAGGACATAATAAGGGGTTTAAAAGTAGAACCCGGCTCATAAGCATCCGAAATTATTGGATTTCTAAAGTCTTTTTCCGTGTAATCCTGGAATTTTTGAGGGTCAAAAGACGGAGTCGCGGACATTGCCAAAATTTGACCGGTCTTAGGGTTCATAACCGCTACCATTCCCCCGCTTGCTCCGTACCTCTCAACAGCATCTTTAAGTTTTTCCTCCGCCGCGTACTGAATAGCCCTGTCGATTGAGAGGATTACGCTGTCTCCGTCAATTGTTTTTTCCGCTCCGTCAAGCTTGGCAAGTATTGGCCTGCCTAAAGCGTCCTGAATAACGCTTGCAAGGCCTTCTTTGCCACGCAGAAGCCTTTCATAGAACCCTTCAAGCCCAAAGTACCCAATGCTGTCTCCGGCGTCATTTTTACCTACAAAGCCGAGTAAGTGAGCAGCGGTTGAAGCCTCCGGGTAAAAACGTGAATAAGACTGCTCAAGTCCGACTCCGGGCAGATTTAATTTTTCAACTTCCTCTTTTGTCTTTTCATCTACATTTGCGCCGAGTATTACCCAAAATCTATCTAGATCCAAAAGTGCAGATATTGAAGCCGTTTCCGTTTTTAAAATTGGGGCAAGCGTTAGGGCAATTATTTTTTTATCCGCAACTACCTTGGGGTTTACAAAAACGGTGTAGGCTAGCCTGTTGGCAACAATAGGGAAGCCGTCAGACGTGTAAATTTGTCCTCTTGCGGGCTGGAGTTTTACCACTTTTCCATACTGAATTTCTCCAAAACGGGCAAGTTCGGATGCTTTTACAACCTGCCAGTAAAAAAGCCTTAGGATTACAATAAAAAAGGCAAAAATGAGTAGAATAAAGGTAAACCTATAACGCCATGTCATTGTTTTATAGGTTGCCCCGCGTCAGCGCGGGCGACGGGTACCGAAGAACTGATAACAAGATTTGTCTTAGAGGGCACAAACCCAAGCTCCGCTGCTTTTGAGGCAATTTGAGTGTAAGAAGAGACGGTTAGAAGCTTTTCCTGGATAATCAGGTTTTCTTTTCTGATTGCCGCAACTTGATCTTCTATGTTTTTAAGTTCAAGGCCGGACGTTGAGATTCCATTTGCAACGCTAATTCTTACAATTGATAAAAGTAACACTAAAGATATAAGCGTTGTTAGGATTAAGGCAGGCTTCTTCATATTTAATAACTAAAATCTAATATCTGCATTCTAAATTTCATTAATTCTTTTGGAAAATTCTTAGCTTTGCGCTTGCACTTCTTCTGTTAGTTTCGATTTCCGCCTGTGCCGGAAGTATTGGGTGCTTGGTCAAAACGGCACCTAAACCTTTCTGCGCAAATTCAATAAATTGCCATTTAACAATTCTGTCTTCGAGTGAATGAAAGCTTACTGCAACAATTCTTCCCTTTGGCCCCAATACCTCAATTGCCGAAGGCAAGGCCTCTTTCAGGTTATTAAGTTCGTCATTTACCGCAATACGCAGCGCCTGAAATACTTTTGTGTTAACTTTTGCCTTCATATATGGCTTTACCTCTCCCCGCAGGCCAAAGCTTTTTGCGACCACATCCGCCAACTGCGCGGTAGTCTCAATAGGCTTTATTCCACGGGCGCTGATAATAGCGTTAGAAATGGTGCGAGCAGCATGCTCCTCACCCAATTTAGTAAATAGTTCATAAAGTTCTCCTTTGTTTAAGCCGTTTATAAGATCCATGGCCATAACCCCAAGATCTTTACTCATCCTCATATCCAGAGGGCCACTTTGCTGGAAACTGAACCCTCTTTCCGGTTTGTCAATTTGATGGCTTGATACTCCCAAGTCAAAAAGTATTCCATCTGCTTTGTCGAATCCGTTTTCTTTAGAGATCCGGGCTATGTCTTTAAAATTCCCTTTGACCAGAACTAGATCTTTTCCTATCTCAAACTTTGAACTTTTGACTTTAGACTTTACAAACTCAATCGCTTCGTCGTCCCAGTCAATTCCCAAGACTTTTCCGCCCCTCTTTAGGATTTCAAAGGCGTGTCCGCCTCCGCCCAAAGTCGCGTCTATATAAAGCCTTTCCGGCTTTACATCCAATGCATCAATAACTTCCTGTAAAAGTACGCTTGTATGAAAGTCGCTCACTTTGTATCCTTGCTTCCCAGTTTGTCTGCAACATTTGCAATTGTACTAGTGAGCTCACCGTTGTGTTCTTCCCATTTCTTTTTGTCCCAAATTTCAACATATCTTGATATCCCCAGAAAAACTATTTCACTTCCAAGGTTTGCATACTTTTTAAGGTGCGAAGGTAAGACAAATCTTCCTTTTTCATCCAACTCCACATCTGCTGCCGTGCCAAGTAGAAACCTCTGGGTCTCACGAGTAGCAAGATCTGTGAAAGGCCTGCCTTCTGTGCCCTCAAGAAGCCCCTTCCAGCCTTCTTCAGATACCACAATGAGAGATCCCTCAAATCCCTGAGTAATGATGAGATTATCACCAAGCTCATCCCTAAATTTCTTGGGAAAGGCAATTCTATTTTTAGCTCCAATTGTTGCGCCGTACTGTCCAATAAGCATATTTTGAATTTAGTTCTCATTACTAATGGTCAAATCCCACTTTGTTCCACTTTAGACCACTTTAGTCTATTTTGAATTGTTTTACGTACACTGTCAAGAGGGAAAATATACAAAGTAGCGTTATATAATATCCATAAACGCTACATTTGGATTTATGATTTATGATTTAAGATTTATGAATATTCGCCGATTCGAAGTTTTGTGCATGAGAAAATTTGTGAGTGCATCAGGGGGAACCCGTGGATTCGGAGGGAGCGGACTGAGCGAAGCGAAGGAGCTCGCCATGCAAGTGAAACGCAGACAGGCGTGGACCGATTATCACCCGATAAACGAACAAAGTTTGGAAAGCACAAAGCAAGACTTGGCGAGAGCTTTTGCTTCTTTTCGCGGAGAAAAGAAGAGAAAAAAGGTTATTCGAGGCTTTTTTCTACCTGATAGACACTTCCGTCTGTTTTTGTAATTTTTAGAACTACCTTTATGTCTGTAACATCCTCATCATAGTGACAAACATCAGAACAAGTACCCAAAACTATTTCCTGAGTTATTGCCTGCCCCGGAACTTTTACCATTATCTGTCCAATTGCGCCCCTGGGGATGTCTCCTTCCGAACTATAAGAAAGCTGATATTCAATGGATGCTATGTCGCCCGTATTTTCTATCATCATTATGACTCTTCTGCCGTCTGATCCCATTTCAATTGTTAAACCAATGTCTTCGGGCGAAAGTATAGGAACAGCCGTTTCTGTGGTTACGGGAAGTTCTTTGGTTTTGTTTTTATTAAGAAGAAGAACAACTCCGCCAATAAGCAGAACTACTATGAGGATAATAATACCAATGAATACGTTTCTGTTTCTCACTTCTATAGTTTAGACAAATAAATT
>JBBDZP010000045.1:0-2753 GCA_040900105.1 Candidatus Levyibacteriota bacterium
ATAAGAGAAAAAGTATTTTTAGACAGGTATGCCTTAAAAGGCGAAGAAGGCGAGCTTTTGGAGCATGAGCCCGCAGAAATGTGGAGAAGAGTGGCAAAAGGAATTGCAAAGCAGGAGAAAAAAGAAGTCAGAAAAGACTGGGAAGATAAGTTCTACAAAGTAATGGAAGACTTCAAATTTGTCCCCGGGGGAAGAATCCTTTCAGGGGCAGGAACAGATTATCAGGTAACCTACTTTAACTGTTTTGTTATACCATCCCCTAAAGATTCAAGAGAAGGAATCCTTGATTCACTTAAACAACTGGTTGAAATACAAAGCCGTTCGGGTGGAGTAGGGCTTAATCTCTCATCCCTTAGGCCAAATGGCGCAAGGGTTAAAAAGGTAAATGGAACATCATCGGGTCCTGTAACATGGGCAGGGCTTTTCTCCTATGCAACCCATGATGTAGTACAGCAGGGTGGAACTAGACGTGGTGCCACAATGCTTATGCTTTGGGACTGGCATCCGGACATTGAAGAGTTTATAACGGTAAAGCAGGACCTCTCAAAAATTAACGGCGCAAATCTTTCTGTCTGTGTTTCAGACGACTTTATGCAGGCAGTAAAAGATGATTCAGACTGGGATTTGGTTTATCCGGATTTGGATGATCCAAGATACGACGCAAAATGGAACGGAGATTTAGACAGCTGGAAGAAAATGGGCGGCAAAGTAAAAGTCTACAAAACCATAAAAGCACGGGAGCTTTGGGATCTTATTTGCGAAGCAGCTTGGAAATCTGCCGAACCAGGACTTCATTTCCTCGAGCGAAGCAATAAAAGAAGCAACACCTGGTATTTTGAGAAACTAATCGCAACAAACCCTTGCGGAGAGCAGCCCCTTGGAGGATGGGCGGTGTGTAATCTTGGCGCAATGAACCTTTCAGCTTATGTAAAAAACGAGAAATTTGATTTTGAAAACTTTGGAAAAGACGTAAAAATAGCCATGAGATTTATGGACAATGTTATTGACTCAACTTACTATTTCTTTCCGGAGAATGAAAAATGCGCAAAGGACATAAGAAGAACAGGACTTGGAATAATGGGGATTGCAGATGCCCTTATTAAGATGAAGATAAGGTATGGAAGCGATGAATCTTTGCCTGTTGTTGAAAAGATTTTTGAGACACTTAGAAACAAGGCTTATGAAGCATCAACTGAAGTTGCGGCGGAAAAAGGTTCCTTCCCAAAATTCGAAAAGGCAAAATATCTTAAAGGTTATCACATAAAAGCTCTTCCAAAATCTCTAAGAGACAAGATTGCAAAAAACGGCATAAGAAACGCAGTTCTTTTGACAATTGCGCCAACAGGAACAACAAGTCTTTTAGCGGGAGTATCTTCCGGAATTGAGCCGGTTTATGAATTTACTTTTGTAAGACGCGACAGAACAGGAGAGCACCAGATGCACCACCCTCTTTTTGAGGAGTGGAAAATTGCAAACCCAGATGGAGAAAAACCAGAGTACTATGTATCGGCAAACGACTTAACTCCTCTTGAGCATGCAACCGTACAAGCAGTTGCTCAGAGGTACATTGACTCTTCTATATCAAAAACTGTAAATGCTCCAAACGCGCACACTATAGATGATGTAAAAACTCTTTATATGTCAGCATATGACTTGGGACTTAAGGGCGTAACCTATATGAGAGACGGAAGTAGGGAGGGAGTCTTGTCTAGAGTAGACGAGAAGAAGGAAAAGAAAGAAACTCCAAAAAAGGTGGCTCAAGAGAGGCCAATGCTCCTTGAAGGTTTCACTTACCAACTGGAAACTCCGGTTGGAAAAACATATGTAACCATAAATCACAATGAGAACCACGAACCTTTTGAAGTCTTTATAACTATTGGGAAATCCGGATCCGACGTTGCAGCAATGGCAGATGCACTTGGGCGCATGATCTCTCTATCTCTACGGCTTGAAAGCGATGTTACGCCCAGGGAAAAGGTCAGGAAAATTGTTGCGCAACTTTCAGGAATTGGGGGAGGAAGAAGCGTAGGATTTGGAAAAGACAAAGTCAGATCGCTGCCTGATGCGCTTGCTAAAGTTCTTGCAAACCACCACGGTTTTGCGGTTAACGGACACGTTGAAGACAAGCAAGGTTTTGTTATGAAATCTGCAACCCCCAAAATAGATGACGCAGCGGCTTTGGTAGAAAGCGTTGTAATTTCGCCCCTTCCTATGGTTGCCGAAGCACACGCATCGTCAGCAGAATCCTCAACAACCAGCCTTTTTGACATATGTCCTGAGTGTGGGAGTGGAAGTTTTGCATATGAAGAAGGCTGCCGCAAATGTTATGGTTGCGGATACGCCGAATGCTGAGGCTAGCGACTAGAAATTAGAGACTAGCAACTAGATTAAAACATAATTAAAATTTAAGTTTGGGGTTCCGAAGTCTTTGAAATAAGACACTGTGCCGCAACCGTTAAAGTCGGGTCGAAGGCCTCAATTTTTAGTAATTCTCCTTCGAGCAAAGGAAAAATCTGCCTTACCTTCTCGATCGAGAAGGTTTTTTTTGTTTGCCCGAAGCTATTAGTTTTTAGATTTAAGATATTAGATATTAATTATTAGATAAAATTATGCCAATTTATACAAGAACCGGAGATAAGGGCAAGACAGGCCTTTTCAATGGGAAAAGAGTTAGCAAAGACAGCCAGCTTATAGAAGTAATAGGAAGCGTTGATGAGCTGAATGCCTTAATAGGCGTTGTATTAAGTAGTAAG
>JBBDZP010000046.1:0-2669 GCA_040900105.1 Candidatus Levyibacteriota bacterium
TCTCCATTCATCCACTCAAGTTTACGCTCATCAAAAACTGCAGGGGAAACGTTTATACTTTCCAGCGAAAACTCTTTAATAATCTCTTCTTTCGAGAGGATTTCCCGGTCATTTTTTGGAGACCATCCAAGAAGCATTAAGTAATTTAGCAGTGCCTCCGGTAAAAATCCTTCTTGCTTAAAATCAAGAACTGATTTTGCGCCGCGCCTTTTTGAGAGTTTTGACTTGTCAGGGCCCAAAATATTTGGAACATGGACAAACTCCGGAGTTTCCCAACCAAACGCCTCATACAAAAGTATGTGCTTTGGAGTTGAGCTAATCCAATCTTCTCCCCTAATCACATGGGTTACTCCTTCTTTATGGTCGTCAATAATATTTGCCAGATGATAAGTTGGAAAACCATCGCTTTTTAAAATTATAAAATCTTCAACATCCTTATTCTCAAATTCAACCGTTTTGTTTCCAACCTTGTCAACCCATGAAGTTGCGCCCGTTTTTGGAGTTATGAATCTTATTGCGCCATCTTCTTCTTTTGCCAAACTCTTAGAAACTAGCTCTTGTGCATACTTTTTATAGTCATCAAGGTGTTCGGATTGATGAATAATATCTCCATCCCAGGTAACTGAAAGCCAGGAAAGCGACTCCTTGATTGCCTCTTCTGCTCCCTCTACTTTTCTTGCGCTATCCGTGTCTTCAATCCTTAAAATAAATTTTCCACCCTGAGATTTTGCAAAAAAATAGTTAAAAAGGGCTGTTCTTATATTCCCAATATGTGGAATTCCTGTTGGGCTTGGCGCGAATCTTACTGTTACCACTGTGCCTTGATTGTACCCTAAGTTTTACCTATACTCAATATATGGCTACCCTTAGCAGCACTACTGCCTGGACAAGAAAAATTATCAAATTGGTATCCATTGGAGCCGGAGCAATACTTGCGGTCATACTGCTCTACAGAATTGCAGTTTTTGTAAAACAGCAGATCACACCACCACCTCCACCAACTGTCGCTTTTGGAAAACTACCCGAGATTGCTTTTCCTCAAAACCAAACAGATGAAATCTTATCTTATTCAATTGATACAATAACTGGCGCTTTACCGGTTTTTCCCGATAGAGCGAACGTATACAAAACCATAGCCGCGGCGCCTGAACTTTTGGCACTCAATAACGCCATACAGAAGGTTTCTGGCGCCGGATTTGAAGGTCCGTACACCCAGACTTCCGAAACTCTTTATGAGTGGAATACTACAGACACTTCAGCTCTGCCTAAGAAAATGGTTTTCAACATCTTTTCTTCTGACTTTAATGTTACTTCTCCGTTTTTATCCGATTCCAAAGTTCTCTCGGCCAACAACCTTCCAAATGAAACTGCTGCCGTAAGTACAGCACAGGATTTTCTGTCAGGCATGTCTTCACTTCCGCAGGACGTAGACAGAGAAAAAACCCAAGTGTCTCTTTTTTCCATAAAAAATGGCATGCTGGCACCATCAACAAGCCTTTCAAATACCCAGGTTATTGAAGTCTCTTTCTTCCAGAGAGATTTGAATGGTCTTTCTGTTGTTTATCCGGATGCTAAAGCGTCAACCATGAATGTTTTTGTTGCGGGCGGAGATAGGGGGCCTCAAGTTGTCCAAGCTGATTTTTTCCACCAGAACATTGCAAGCGAAAGTGCGACATACCCAATAATGACCTCGCAGGAGGCCTTTGATAGATTGAAAAATGGAGAAATCTATATTGCTTCTTATGATGGACAGAACAAGAAAATATCAATAAACGAAGTATTTCTTGCGTACTACTTAAGCGGGGAGGCTCAGGAGTTTGTCTTGCCGGTAGTGGTGTTTCAAGGAAACAATGGTTTTACTGCTTACACCACTGCGGTTAAGGATGATTGGATACAAAAGTAACGCTACCCTCTATTTGAGACAAGATCTTTTCGATATCTGCAAATCTGTCTTTGCTCTTCATAACAACCAGAATCAGTCTTTTACCATTTGCCTCACTTGAGGTTATTAAGACTCCCCCTGCCTCCTCTGTATATCCCGTCTTAACCCCTGTTATTCCCTCTTTATCCAAAAGCACATCAAGGTTTGACAGATAATAAATGTTTGCACCCGATACGTCTGTTATAGTTTTGCTTTTGGTTGCAACAATCCCGGCAAGCGTTTTATTTTGGAGCGCCAAAGATGCAAACCTTGCCATTTCAAGGGGGGTTGAATAGTTGTCATCGGAAAACCCCGAAGAATCTTCAAAATGGGTATTTATGAGATTGAAGTTTTTTGCTTTCTCGTTCATTTTGGCAATAAACGCTTCCTCTCCTCCGGGATAATTTTGCGCAATCATTATGGCCGCGTCATTTCCTGACGGAAGAAGCATGCCATAAAGCACGTCCATAAAATGGACTCTTTCTCCTAGGGAAAACCCTACAACAACAGGCTCAACGTCACCTTTGTAAACCGTTAGGATATCGTCCGGCTTAAAGTAATCCATAGCAACAAGAGCAGTCATAATTTTTGTTGTTGAAGCCATAGAAAAACGCAGATTCTCATTCTTCGCGTATAAAACTGCTTTTGACTGGTCATCTATGACGACTGCGGCTTGGGCTGTAATATCGAGGTCTAACTTGCTGGAAAGCTCTGGATATGAAGCTAAGGAGATTTGATTAACGGGGGA
>JBBDZP010000047.1:0-2668 GCA_040900105.1 Candidatus Levyibacteriota bacterium
GAAAGGGAATCTGCGGGGTTTCTAAGCTTGAAAGCCTCAATTTGATTCATAAAGTATGTTACTCTTTGAGCCCACGTAGGAGAAGCCGCATAAATTTTCCCTATAGAATATACATCTCGGGCACCCCAAGTGTCCATATATTTAGTTCTAAGTCCTTGGGAAACCGTACCAATTCCATCTTCCCAAGACTTAAAGTAGATTCTGTTTGTACCGTAAATACCCCATCCCCAACCGTTGTACGTGCCGTAAGGGATTTGTTTTCCAAACGTGGACTCAAGGCCTGAAATAGCCGCAACAAACTTCCAATCCAGGTCATACTTGTCAGCATTCTCAACAAAGCTTCCAGCATAAGGAGCCAGAGGAGAATCAAACTGCTCAAGGTATTTTCTAAGAATTTTTGTACGGTAATCCTCGGAAGCCGTATTTGAAGTTGTTATAAGCACGGCTGAAGAACCAGCTGATAATTCTTTTGCGCTGGCGCTTGATGTGGAAAGAACAGAGAGGAACGCGATTGTTAGAAAAAACAATATGAGCTTTTTCATAATAAATAAAAGGGTGCTTTTCAGCACCAATAAAAAATCCTAACGTACGCATGTATAAGACGCATACCTTAGGATCTATGTCAGAGTGTATCAAATAACTATAGGTTTGTCAAGTATTTAACTATAGGGTAGAAAAGCGGCAATAGTCACTAGAAACTAGTTGCTGATTTAGAGGGAGAGGGTTTCCATGAAATGACTTACGGAAGAAGCCCAGGAACCCTTATTTGAGGGCGTATATTTACTTTGAATCTCTTCCGGTGTTTCAAGTCCCTTCCCCACGTAATCAAGGGCTAAGGTCTTGCTTACAGTATTAATCGCTTGTCCATAATCGTCAAATTTAGTGACTTTATTGCCGTATATTCCAAAGCCCCAGCAGTTATTGGAATTCTTTGGAGTTTTCTTGCAAAGGTTAGATTCTTGCATTGCGATTGCGGGCAGTAGCCTAAAGTCTATATTGTATTTATCTGCGGCAGCAACAACATTTTGAGCAAAGGGTGAGAGTGGAGATTTGTACTGATCAAAAAAATCCTTGACTACCTCAACGCGGACGTCTCTTTGCGCAATTTCGCCCGCCAGGCTGTTTTCTGCTGTTGGAAGAGCGGCAAAAGCCGCAGCCTGGTTTGAAGCTGCCAGAGTTTTCATCTCATGCGACTTAGACGAAAGATAGTAAAGATAGAAAGAACTCAGTAGTAAAAATGTTGGTGGAATAAAGAAGAAAAGAGTGAGCAGAGCTGCCTTTCTCATAGGTTAATTATAGTGCCACAATATGTCCTTGTTGTCAAGTTTTGAATGGATTATTACTGAGACATCTTATACAATAGGCTAATGGTTGGAATTTTATTGCCAATGCTATTATTTGGCGTAGGCATACTTGTCTTACTCAAAGGCGCAAATTTATTGGTTTCCGGAGCTTCCTCCGTTGCAGCGTTGCTTAAAATCAGTCCTATTGTTATTGGGTTAACAGTTGTGGCTTTTGGCACCTCTTCTCCTGAGCTAATTGTCTCCGTTACAAGTGCCCTTTCCGGCAATACAGATATAGCTCTGGGAAACATTGTCGGATCCAACATTGCTAACATTCTTTTGATACTAGGTGCCTCTGCCTTTTTGTGCCCGCTTGTAGTACAAAAAAATACGGTCTGGAAAGAAATTCCAATGTCTTTTTTAGGTGCGATTGTTCTAGCGGTTCTTGCGCTTCAGGATGTTGTTGACAGCGGAGGAATTTTTAATCTAAATATTCAAAGCACCGAAATCGTTGGATCACTAACAGCAAGTAATGGGTTAATCCTTTTAGCATTCTTCGTAATTTTTCTCTACTATACTTTTGGCATATCCAAGGTTAATGCAGAGGAGCCGAAGGTAAAATCTCAAAAATTATCAATTTCGGTGGGTTTAATAGTTATTGGGCTTACGGGACTTACTTTTGGAAGTAAGCTATTAGTAGATAACGGCATAGTCATTGCAAGATTTTTAGGCGTTAGCGATACTTTCATTGGACTAACGCTTGTGGCGGTTGGTACAAGTTTGCCGGAGCTTATCACAAGCCTTGTGGCAGCATCTAAAAAGCAAGTTGACATAGCAGTAGGAAATATAGTTGGTTCAAATATCTTTAACATTTTTTTCGTGTTAGGAATTACCGCGCTGGTTAATCCGTTGCCGCTTAGGGCACAAAATGTTGCAGATATATTGGTTCTATTTGCCTCAACAGTTCTCCTGTTTGGGTCACTTTTTGTCATGAGAAGGCATACCATAGGGAAAATTGAAGGCATCTTCATGCTGGTGGCATATTTTGCCTACATAGCTTTCTTAGTAGTTAGGGGTTAATCCACTATTCTTGTCAAGTTTTGAGGCTTCTGTTAGAATTGTTCCATGCCCAGGTGGCGAAATGGCAGACGCGCAGCGTTCAGAACGCTGTTCTCGTAAGGGAATGGGAGTTCAAGTCTCCCCCTGGGCACAAATTTATGTTAGAATATGCTTTCCTCCCATTGTCAAAATCTGAAGGATTTTGAGAGAGGAGAAGCCGATGATAGGCTGAAATCTGAAAGGATGAAGGCGAAGAATCGCGCTTCGACGAGCGGACGTGGTGAAATGGCATACACGCAGCCTTGAGGTGGCTGTGCCCTAAAAAG
>JBBDZP010000048.1:0-1101 GCA_040900105.1 Candidatus Levyibacteriota bacterium
ATGACCAAAAGACTTGCAGAAGTCAGAAAGAAGAAAATAATCCCATATCTTAGGCCGGATGGAAAAAGTCAGGTCACAGTTGAATATATTGATGATAAGCCCGTTGGGATTGAAACGGTTGTTATAGCAGCACAGCACGATGATGGGATTCCTTATAAAAGGATACGTGCGGACATTATAAAACACGTTGTGAAACCAATCTGCGGAAAGCTATTAAACAACAAGGCAAAAATCTATGTAAACGAAACGGGAAAATTTGTAACAGGTGGGCCACAAGGAGACACGGGTGTAACAGGAAGGAAAATAATCGTAGACACCTATGGAGGAATGGCACGACACGGCGGTGGAGCTTTTTCGGGGAAAGTACCGAATAAACAGGACAGAAGTGGCGCATACATGGCACGCTACATTGCTAAAAATGTCGTTGCTGCGAAGCTTGCAGACAAATGCGAAGTGCAGCTGGCATATGCTATTGGGTATCCTGAACCGGTATCTGTACACGTAACGACTTTTGGAACAGGAAAAGTGGATGATGAGATAATTGAAATGGCAATTAGATCTACCTTTGATATGTCACCCGCTGGGATTATCAAAACTTTAAATCTAAAACGCCCAATTTACCGCCCCACCGCAACTTATGGTCATTTTGGCAGAAGCGAATTCCCATGGGAAAAAACCAACAAAGTGACCCAACTTAGGAAATTCCTAAAGTAGTACAATAAAGAAAATGAAAGATAAACTTCAGGAAGAGCTCAAGCAGAGTATGCTTGCAAAGGATGAACTTAAAACCTCTGTCCTTCGCCTCCTTCTTTCCGCGATTAATTATTATGAAACCAATAAGGGCGGTGCGGGATACAGCGCAACAGATGAAGATGTTTTATCCGTAATTAGTACACAGGTAAAACAAAGAAAAGATTCAATTGAGCAATACGCAAATGCAGGACGGACAGAACTTGCGGACAAGGAAAAGGCAGAACTTGAAATTTTGTCAGCCTATCTTCCAGAGCAGATGGGCGAAGAGGAAGTCAGCAAGCTTGTTGATGAAGCAGTTGTACAAACCGGAGCAACATCAATGAGCGATATTGGGAAAGTCATGGGAGC
>JBBDZP010000048.1:1201-3112 GCA_040900105.1 Candidatus Levyibacteriota bacterium
AGGTTTTCCCTGATTCTATCAAAAACAACGATTGTGTCATGCACAGAAAATCCAATGATAGTAAGAAGGGCGGTCACAAACATAGCATCTATTTCAACATGCAGGAAATGCCCCAGGATAGCAAATACCCCAACTACAACAAGGGTATCATGAACTAGTGCCGCAATTGCGCAAACGCCAAACCTAAGGGAACTTGCGGGCTTAGGAACGCTTCTAAATGCCCAGGTTATATAAAGGATGATTAAGGCCGACGCGATCAGAAGTGCCTTAACGGCATTTTGCGTTATTTCTGTCCCAATTGTGGGTCCAATTGTTTCAAACTCTTCCTGCTTTACTTTAAACTCCGAAAGATCTGACACAATTTTTTCATTCTGCTTTTGGGTCACTACCGCAGAACGCACTATCAGGATATTTTCTGAAACCTGGGTACTTTGAACTTTTATTTCTTCTTCTGCGAACTCCTTTTTGACTGCAGCTATATATTTGTCTTCAACCTTACCCGGGAATGAAAGGGCCACCCTTGATCCGCCTGTAAACTCAATTGATAAATTAAGACCCCAAAGCGCGAGCGCTATGAGTCCAGGAACCATCACGAGAAGTGAAATTGTAAAATAAAAATATTTTTTACCTATTATGTCCATATAAAAATCTCAAGAACGTGCGCGTTACAACAATTGCGGAAAACATAGAGACCATAACTCCAATTGCCAGAACTAAAGCAAACCCTCTAACGGCTCCTGTTCCAAATTGGTAAAGAATAAGACTTGTTATAAGAGTTGAGATGTTTGAATCTTTAATTGAGCTCCATGCTCTTGAAAAACCAAGCTCTACAACTGTCTGTGGACTTTTACCAAGGCGCTTCTCCTCTTTCATTCTTTCGAAAATTAAAACATTTGCGTCAACCGCCATTCCAACAGATAAAACAAAACCCGCAATACCGGAAAGCGTAAGCGTTATGCCATAAGGAGTAAGATTTGAGAGTTTAAATATGGAAAGCGTAAAGATTACATAAAGAAGAAGCGCAAGGCTTGCAACTACTCCATGCCTGCCATAAAGAGCTGTCATAAATATAACTATTGTTATAAAACCTAAAATGCCCGCAAAAATACTTTTCTGGAGTGCATCTCTTCCTAAAGTTGGCCCTACAGTATGCTCTTCAAGCAAGACCAAGGGGACAGGAAGAGCTCCTGCGTTTAGCTGAGTACTTAAAGCGGCAGCAGTCTCTGTTGTAAATCCTCCTTCAATAACCGCGCTACCACCAACTATTTTCTGATTAACAACGGGCGTCTGGATAATCTCACCGTCTAGAATAATCGCAAGAACCTTACCAATGTTTCTTTCTGTAATATCAGCGAATTTTCTTGAACCCTCAGATGTAAAAACTAACTGAACTTGCGGCTTGCCGGTATTGGGGTCAAACACAACGCTTGTGCTTTTTAGATCCTTTCCTCCTAGGTTTGTTTTTTCCAAAGTGGCGGCAGGAGTCGCTTCTTGCGCGGATGCTGAAGCTATGCCCTGTTCCCAAAAACTAAGCTCGGCGGTCGTTCCGACTATCTTTTTTGCCTGATTTATGTCCACTCCCGGAAGCTCAAGGATAACTCTATAGTCCCCGTTTGTAATAGCAGTGTTTATGACCGGCTCCGATACCCCAAATAAATTAACTCTTTTTTCTATTATAGTTTTTGCGCTCTCCAGAGCATTGGCTCTTTGGTCGGAAGAAATATTTTTCATATCGGCTCTATATGTCATACTTGAACCCCCTTGCAAGTCCAACCCTTCTCTAAAAACTAGTGCCTTGTCAGAACGAAGAAACTTGAAAACCTTATCCTGCCCAATGGGGAAATTTATCCAAACGGAAACAATCGTTAAAAGAGCTATTAACCAGAAGACAGTCCGGGCAGATCTTCTCAT
>JBBDZP010000048.1:3212-17994 GCA_040900105.1 Candidatus Levyibacteriota bacterium
TCATGCAAGCATGCTTTCCTCATCTCCCAACACCATGACTTTAGAACCTAAAAGGATTGATAGAATAAAAGGATCACGCCTTTTTTTTCTAAACTCAAATTCATCCTCTGTCATAACTGTGTAATTTATTTCCGAATTCAATCTCTTTTCTTCCTCTCTTATTAAAAGGGCAAGTTCGGGAAGGACAACCGTACCAACCACTAAAACGTCTATGTCTTCAGGGCTTTTCTCCATTCTTCTTACAAATCGCCCTGATAGAGCCGCATATTTTATTTTCCCAAGTTTTGCTCTATTTTGAAGTATTGCAGCCCCAAGTCCCAAAGATTTTGCTCCAAGCCTCAGAAGATCAAAGTAAAAGGGATAGTTTCTAGACAGAGAATAATAAACTCTATTTGCGCGCGGCTCGCGGCTTAAAATCCCTTTTTTCTCCAGGAATGCCAGTTCTCTTCTTACCGCATTGATCTCATCATTTGTCCTTCTAACAAATTCCCTTACATGGTACATCTCTGAAGGGTTTTCCAAAAGGACCCGCAGCAGCGTTACTCTTGACTTTGATGTTATTAAATCTTCAAACATAAACCTGCCCTTGTAAAAGTAATCCCACCCATAGGGACTGCCTTACTTAACATTTACTATTGCATCCGTGGGCAGGATATGAAACCAAATTGTACCTTTGTTAAGTTTTATATTCGCTCCTTTTGAGTCAAAAAGAAGCGTTCTTGAAGTTCTTGAGTCTTTTTCCCATGTTCCCGTTACTGCTGTGCCATCCATAAATATTGTTACCTTTCCTGTTCCCTTAGTTCTATACAAAAGATGAGCATTGTCCTCATATCCGTCGTTTGCACTACTCTCTACCATAGATAATAGCACAATATTTTTACTCGTCAACTGCTTGTTTGTATTTCTATCTATGTGAGGGACACCATTGTTTCTTTTGTATAAATTTGTTGTTCTATCATAGATCCAGTCAACAGCATACTGCTTGTCCCCTTCCCAATGCTCAACGTGAACTGTCTGAGATGCGGGCCTTTTGGCAAGGGCGCCGTCGTCTTTGAAGGAATACTGCTCAAATTGGGCATCCCACTTGTCTCCGGTTATATCATCTTTATCTGTAATTCCCCGAGTTTTTGCAAACTCCCACAACTTTCCGGTTGTAGAATACATTGTGTGTTCTGTTAACGCAGTATGCCCCAATCTATCATAGTCCCTCCAAAATGTTGGGAAACCTATGGAGAACTGGTTCATATCATTGTATGCGCCCCAACCATAGTTATTGATTTGGGATAATGCATCTGCTGGTCCCGGCTGATTTGCTCCTCCAACATGGACATAAAGCGGATACTGCCCATACTCAGAGATAAAATCTAAGAAGTACGTTCTGGCAGAACGGATTGGCCCCACCTCAGCTGCATCTTGGCAGTAGAATATTGCTAAGAATCTGGTTATTCCACCCTCTGCAACTGCTTCATAAACTACGTCAGCAAAGGTGAGTCCGGACTGTGGTCTTGCTTCAGCGTGATTCTCTATCATGACACCCAAGGGTGCGTGCTCTTTCCACCAATTCTCCTGCTGTTTGGAATATAAAGCTCCATTTAAAGGACATGGCTGAGTCTTAGGAAGTGTCTGGTCAAAGGTAACTTTATCTCCTACAATCTTAACCTGGGGCGTTAAGGGAGATGTTAAGTCTCCAATAATTCCGGACTTTGCAAAAAATAAGTAGGATAAACCGGTTGACGCTAAAAAAACCGCCGCTACTGAGGCTATTCTTATTAATTTTATTTTATCCATATTAACTTAGGGACTTTTCGCCCAGAGGACGACCGGCCTTTGGGCGGGCTTCTTTTAAAGCTGCCTTTTCTTCTTCAGATAAGTCATGCTCTACGCCTTTTCCATCTACAATTCTCTTGGCGTACCAACGGGTACCTGACCTTGAGTAGAGACCCGAGATAATGACGCCCGTATCGGTTGCATCCACCAGGGAAAGTATAAAGCTTTGATCCCCTCCGGTATCTTTGAAAGGATTAAAACGCAAAAGGCCAACTTTTTGAATATGAATCTTACCCTCTTTTTCTATTTTATCACAATAAGACTTGAGGTATGCAATGTCTGCCTTGGCGGCACTTGCGTCTTTTAGAAGGTTTTCAAGCACTGTCTTCATACTTTTCTCACTTAAACCTTTTGTAAGCTTGTTGTAGTGGCGCGAAAGTCTCCAAAAAAAAACTGTAAGCGTAACTAACCAGATTACTAAAACAATAACGCCTACAGCGAGAAGATTTGCGGACATAGATAATGAATATATTAGCCTCTTGACATGCCCAAGTCAATAGTGTAATCTGTGCCTACTAGCCATGACTAAAAGAAAAAAGACACAAGAGCAAAAAAAGCTAGCTGATATGCGCCATCAGGTCTATTCTTTGAATAACTACCCTCCTATTTCATCTGCAAATACAGAAGTACCCGGCACAGAAAATTCAACCTCCCTAACCACAGTTTCTTATCTGAAACGTGACATCTTAAAAACTTCCGTTCTTACCGCTGCTATTCTTTTTTCTCAAATTATACTTTTCATTCTGTTGAAAAATAAAGTAATTGCAGTTCCATTTGTTTCTTACTAGCAATCGTTTATATAGACGCTGAAAGGGGGTGAATTATATGGCATCAATGTATTGTGTTAAATGCAGAGCAAAGAGAGACGACCCAAATGCAGAGCCAGTAACCATGAAGAATGGTAAGCCTGCAATGAAAGGAAAGTGCCCAGTTTGTGGTACAGGAATGTACAAAATTGGATCCGCTTCTTAATTTTCTTGAAGCTTTTTTGAAAGAATTAATTCTATTCAAGAAAACAAAAATAAAAATCCCGCTTCTGCGGGATTTTTATTTGGGAAGCTACTTCCCTTTAAAGTGGGAGAGTTTGGCGACTTGGACTACGGATACATCCCACAGATTTTCAATCTCCGCCCTGCCAAATCCTGCTATTTCCCAGCTTGCCCACCCAAGAGGATGACATGGAAGCGATTCACAGACAACCAAAAGCTGGTCTGTTACAGATTTTCTTTCCGGATCCTCTGCTTCGGTTTTTATAGTCACCGGCTCCTTTCCCAGAATCTTAAAGAAATAACGGTATCCATGGTCCGAGTTTCCGGCTGCGACAATTCCAAAATTATACGGCTTACCCTCACTCTTATCTACAACAAACTTGGCTATTGTCTCGATCTGCTTAAGCTGCCTATTGGGTTCATACTGAAAAGGGATCCCTTTTAAATTTAGGATAACGAGCACTAGAAATGTTCCCGCTGCAATGTATCTATACCATTTCCTCTTATTTATCAAAAATGCAAGAGCAATTCCCACCAAAATAAATGGCAGGGGGAACATAAATCCAAAATAATAATCATAAATTTGTTTTCTGTAAAAACCAAACATGGCAACTCCTAAAACAAGCCAAACGGAAAAAAGTAGATATTTACTGTATGCTCTTTCCCTTTTTTTGTACAATCTATAAGTTTGTCTCAGAAGCAGATAAACGCTGGCAACTCCCAGCATTAAAACCCCTACTTGCCAGACAAATTTTTCTGTTTTTGAGTAGAAATCAATCTGTTCTGGAGGTGGAAAATTAGCAACCAGTCTTCCAAAAATCCTAAAAAATACATTATAAATTGTTGGAAAAAATCCTATACTCTCCACTATTGCATCCTTACCGGACGGATTAAAGATAAAAGAAAAAATACTTTTTATATTCTGGAATCCGTGCCTTGCTTCAAAAACTAGGAAGGGCAGCCATCCAACTATAAACCCCGCAAAGATATATGCATATCTTCTTAACACCTCCCTGTACCGAGGTAATCCCAACACGAGAACATAAGCTGCCACTATAACTCCCAGAAATACAGTCAGATAATGGAGCTGCATAGTTATTCCAAGTAAAAAACCGACTAGTAAAAACAAATATGTTTTCCTTTTCTCAATTGCTTTGTAAAGCACATAAAGGGTAAGTAGCGAGAAAAATGGCATAAGGTTCGGGTTCCATGAAGAACGGGAGTATGCGATCACTAAAGGAGAGGTTGAATACAAAAATGCAGCAGTAAATCCGGCAGTCTTACCAAAAAATTCGCTCGCAACTTTATATATAAGATATACAGTTGCAACGCCAAAAAGGGCGACCATAACAGCAGGTCCCACGGGACTATAGTTAAATAAGAATAGAAAAGGTGTCATAAAGTAATAATAAATTGGCCCCAGGAAAAATCCTCCAACTGAAGCTGTAGGACCAAGAAGAGTTGGGTTTCCATGCAGTATGCCGTAGACAACTAGCACATCTCTGCCTTCATCTCCCAAAAAAGTCATGTAATCCGCAATTTTGTAGATTCTCAAGAATGCGGCAAGAAACAACACCCCTAAAATAGCAAGAAAGTCAAAATTCTTGAATTTTGAAAAGTTGAATTTCATTTATCTGAAGGGTTTTCCATAGAAGCTATTTTTCTTTCCAGATAAAACGGTTGTAAACTGTAAAATTCCAAATGAGCAGGAAGAATGTGCCAATCAAGAAATATATAAAGTAATTCTCCTTTCCCAGTAAGCGGCTTAAGATGAATATTGTTCCTGTTTGGATAAATACAACTCCAAATGAAGAGGTTGCGTAAAAATGGAGCATTTTCCAGAAATATAAGCCAAGACTCGTAATTCTCCTGTGTCTAAAAGTCCATAAGTTATTAAAATTAAAATTTGAAAAAATAGCCAAAGCCGCTCCAGCCAAATTTGCGTATGAGGGGTCCCAACTAAAACCCTCGACCAAAACCCTAAGCACAGTTGCGTTTATAATAAAACCTAACCCTCCCACAACTAAAAACTTACCGAATTTACCAAATAATATCTCTTTAATTCTTGCCAGAATTACATACGTGAGAAGGTCTATAATATACTCCTTGGGGGCAATCTTGCTTCTTCCTAAGGTTCTATCTGTAAAATTAATCGGGACTTCGCCGATTTTGAATCCGTCCCTTGAGACCTTATGAAGAAAGGAGACTTGAAACGTATATCCCTTAAAGTTAGTAAGCTCTTCTTTTTCTTTTAGAAATACTTCTTTTTTAAGAACTCTAAATCCGCCTGTCCAATCATGGATTCTAAAACGCATCAAAATAATTCTCACGGTCAAATTGCCCACGATTGAGAACAATTTCCGCTGGAGCGGCCAGTTGGATGGGATAGATCCCCCCTCGCTGTATCTTGTTCCAACCACCATATCAAATCCTTCATCAAATTTTTTTAAAAACACAGGAACTTTTTTAGGATCATGGGACAAGTCCGCATCCATTTCAAACATCGCCTGCGCGGAAAGCTTCTCTATTGCATAATTCATTGCTCGAATATAGGCTGCGCCTAAGCCTTTTCGTTCTCCGGAATTTAAATGCAAATTTTTAAATTGCTTCATTAGCTTCTTTACCTCATTCGCGGTTCCGTCAGGAGAATTATCATCCGCAACCAGTATGCTCATATCGTGATTTTTAATTTGCGGGAAAATTTCTTCTTCAAGAGTTGTTATGAGTTTCTCTATGTTTCCCTTTTCGTTATACGTTGGAATTATAATTACTACTTTCATAGGGTTTTTCCGCCTCTGGCGGATTGTTCTTGGGACGAAAAATACTCGATTGTTTTTTTCAGTCCATCTCTTAAATCTACACTGGGATTAAAAGAAAGTAAACTTTTTGCCTTGCTTATATCCGGATTTCTTTTCTTTGGATCATCCTGCCCAAGTGCCTCAAAGGAAATCTGAGAACTGCTTCCTGTCATTTCTTTTATCATTTCCGCAATCTCAAGGATTGTCTTTTCGTTCGGATTTCCAAGATTTATAACCTCTCCTTTTGTCCCATTTGTGAACATAGCTGCAGCTATACCTTCAATCATGTCCGAGATAAAACATAAGCTTCTGGTTTGCTTACCCTCCCCATAGACCGTAATTGGCATTCCCGTAAGTGCCTGATTTATAAAATTTGAGACAACTCTACCATCATCTTTTTGCATTTTTGGGCCGTAGGTATTAAAAATTCTTATGATTCGGGCGTCAATATCATACTTTCTCACAAAACCCATGGTGATTGCCTCTCCAAATCTTTTTCCTTCATCATAAACAGAACGGACTCCGTTTGGATTAACATTCCCAAAATAATCTTCTCTTTGAGGAGAAACACTCGGATCCCCATATACTTCCGAGGATGAAGCGAATAAAAACTTAGCTTTCAAATCCTGCGCCAATCTCAAAAGATTGTAAGTTCCAAGAGAATTTACAAGAAGCGTTTCAATAGGATGACTCATATAGCTTCTTGCACTTTTCTTATTTGGTGATGCGGGAGAAGCCATATGAAAGATAAACTCTACATCTTTTAATTTGTCTTTTACATCCGCGAAGTCTTTTGTTATGTCTTTTTCTATAAATTCAAACGAGGGATTTGAGATCAAATTATCAAGATTGTTTTTCTCTCCTGTTATTAAGTTATCTAGGGAGAAAACTTTGTAGCCCTTACTAAGGAGCTTTTCGCAAAGATGGGAACCGATGAATCCAGCTCCACCCGCAACTAAGACGGTCATATAAATTAGTTCTCTTTCTCCTTTTCAAGGTCAGACCTAACCATCATCTCAACCAACTGTCTGAAGCTGGTTTTTGGCTCCCAGCCCAAAATCTTTTTTGCTTTACTTGCGTCTCCTATCAGATAATCAACCTCAGCTGGTCTCATGTGCTCCGGAACATCTGAATCAACATACTTTTTCCAGTCAGAAATACCCGCTGTTTCAAATGCGATTTTTACGAACTCTTCAACCGAATGGTTTTCTCCTGTTGCGATAACGTAGTCATCCGGCTCGCTGTGCTGAAGCATAAGCCACATTGCCTCTACATAATCTCCCGCAAATCCCCAATCTCTCTTAGGACTAAGATCTCCAAGCTCAAGTTTCTTTTGCTTTCCTAATGCTATACGGGCAACACCATGGGTAATTTTTCTGGTTACAAACTCTATGCCTCTTCTTGGCGATTCATGGTTAAAAAGAATTCCCGCGCATGCAAAAATGTCATAACTTTCTCTGTAATTAAGCGTTATATAATGGCCGTAAACTTTTGCAACTCCATAAGGACTTCTTGGGTGGAATCGGGTAGTTTCTTTCTGTGGAGTTTCAGTCACTTTTCCAAACATCTCAGACGATGATGCCTGGTAGAATTTTATTTTTTTATTAACTGTTCTAATTGCTTCAAGCATTCGGGTCACTCCCAAAGCCGTAAACTCTCCTGTTAAAACGGGCTGGTCCCAAGAAGCTTTAACAAATGATTGAGCGGCAAGATTATAAATTTCCTGCGGCTCGGATTTATAAATCGCGTCTGCGAGAGATCCCTGATCAAGCAAATCTCCGGAAAGTAAGTTAATTCTTTCCGAAAGATGCTTTATGTTTTCCAGGTTCGGCGTAGAAAGTCTTCTAACAAGGCCTGAAACGCTGTATCCTTTAGAAAGAAGAAGTTCTGCAAGGTATGATCCGTCCTGACCGGTTATTCCGGTAATAAGTGCGCTTTTTGCCATAAACAACAATACTTTATTTTAAACAATATTCCTCCAATAGTCCAGGGTATCCTTTAGTGTTTGCTCGATTTTAATTTTTGGTTCCCAACCTGTTTGCGCCGTAAACTTACTTCTGTCACAACGGAGTTCTGGCTCATCTTTAGGTCTTAAGAGGTCATTATCTACCTCTACTTTTATTTTCACGGTTGAAAAAGACAAAAGCATGTCCAAAATTTCTGAAATCTTATAGGAAACTCCGTTGCCTATATTGTAAACCTCTCCTAACTCTCCCTTCTCCAAAGCTAATAAATATGCCTGCACCATATCCCTAACGTCCGTAAAGTCTCTTTTGGTAGAAAGATTTCCAACATGAATAGTTTTTTCTTTTTTCCCCTTTTCAATTTCTGCAATCTGCTTGGCAAAAGAAGAAACCACAAATCTTGGCGACTGCCTGGGACCGATGTGATTAAATGGTCTAACTCTTACTATTTTGAGACCATATGAAAGAAAATACTGAAGTCCCAGAAAATCCTGGGCAAGCTTGGACACCGCATATGGGTTTACGGGCATCAAGGGTGTCTCTTCATCAATTGGGATATCTTCCTTATTTACCAAACCATAAATGTCGGCCGATGAAACAATTAAAATCTTTGCATCTGAATGCATACCTCTTAATCCTTCAAGAAGGTTTACTTGGGCCGAAATATTGTTTGTAATAGTTTCTGAAGGATTATCAAAGCTTTCGGATGGAGATGTAAGAGCAGCTAAATGAAAAACATGCGTGGGGCTTATTTTTTTTACCAGCTTAGATGTAGCATCCAAATCCAGTAAATTCAGCTTTTCAAGATCAATCTTATTCTCATTGTTAGAAGATGATTTAAGCTGACTATCAAACAAGTATGTCCCTATTACGCTAAAACCTTTTGAAAGAAGATGCTCTGTTAAATAACCACCGGCAAAACCTCCGGCTCCTGTTACAAGAGCTTTTTTCATAGTTTGAACTCTCCTTCGACCGTGAGCTCAGGACCAAACGGCTCACTATGACGCTGAGCGAGAGTCGCACGTTCGGCAATGCTCAGTGCGATACTGAGTTTTATCGAATGTATCGCATGTGTCATCGCCCAACACCTTGATATCTGAATCCAAGGCCTCTCAGCTTACCTGGGTCATATATATTTCTGCCATCAATAATAACCGGCGCTTTCATGAGATTTTTTATTTTTACCAAATCTGCTTCTTTAAACTCATTCCATTCCGTAATAACAATTAAAAGATCTGCATCTTTCACAGCGTCGTATATATTCGAAGCATAATTAATTCCGAATATAATTTTCTTTGCCTTTTCCATAGCTTGAGGGTCATATGCGCTTATATGAGCACCCTTTTCCTTAAGCCATCCAATAATCTCAATAGAGGGGGCAAAACGCATGTCATCTGTATTCGGTTTGAAAGCAAGTCCCAAAACTGCAATCTTTTTACCTTTTATATCTCTTGTTAACTTTTCCGCTTTCTCAACGATTATCCTTTTTGCAGAATGGTTTACATTCTCTACTTCCTTTAACAGCTTGAAATCATAGCCAAAATCTCTTGCAATCGAAATTAGAGCCTTTACATCCTTAGGGAAACAACTTCCCCCATAACCTGATCCAGGCTGTAAAAAATAAGTGCCAATCCTCTTATCAAGACCTATCCCTTCTAAAGCTTTTAGAGCGTCTGCTCCTGTCAATTCGGACAACTGGGCTATCGAATTTGCAAAGGAAATTTTCATTGCAAGAAAAGAGTTGGCGGCATATTTAATCATTTCGGCGGTTTCCAAGTTACAAAGAACATAAGGGCAATTTGTATTTTCATAAAGAGGCTTATGCAAATCCACTAAAACGTCTTGAGGCTTCTGAGACTCAGTTCCTATTACAATTCTGTCAGGATTTAGTGTATCCGATATAGCAGACCCTTGTCTTAAAAATTCCGGACAGGAGGCTACATCAAACTCTGCATCCTTTGGCTTAACTTTTTCAAGCAAAGCCCTTATTTTTTGGTTTGTTCCGATTGGAACGGTACTTTTTGTTGCAATAACAGTGTACCCCGAAAGGTTTTCCCCAATTTTTTCCGCAACATCTAAAACCGTAGAGAGATCTGCTTCTCCGCTTTCTTTTGGAGGAGTCCCTACAGCTATAAATACAACGTCCGCTTCTTTGACACTTTCATAATCCAGGGTAAAACGAAGTCTTCTTGCCTTTATATTTTTTTGAACAAGCTCTGTTAACCCAGGCTCGTAAATATGAACTTCGCCTCTATTTAGTTTTTCGACAGTTGTTGGAGTGTGACCAATTACTGTCACATCATTACCTAAGTCTGCAAAAATAGAAGCGCTAACAAGTCCTACGTATCCGTGCCCTATAAATGTTATTGTCATAATAATTACAATTGTCCCATTGTTCTATTGTTTAACAATTTAACAATGGATTCACGCTTGAAGATTTAGCTGATGCTTTATCTCTTGCAATCCTTCGCTAAAGCCTCTAATGTCAACCCCTAATCCTCTTATTTTATCATTTTTAAGCGCCAAACGCAGCGGTCTAGGTGCTCTGTCTTTAAAAAACTCTTCCCGCGTGGTTTTACTTACTGCCGAAGTATCTAGACCAAACTCTTCTGCTACTGCTTTTGCAGCATTATAAGGAGTAAGGCACTGACTTCCAACTATATGAAATATTCCTTCCGAACTGCTTTCAATTAACTTTCCAAGGGCCAAGGCCACGTCATCTATGAAAGTCGGGCAAAAATAATGGTCTGTAACTGCGGAAACTCCCTCGCCATTTTGGAGTCTTTTTAAAATTGCCCTGAAAAAATCATTCTTTTCAAAACTTGCCCTATAGGGATACGCAAGACGCGCAATAATCCAGGAGACTTTCGAATTTTGGACAATTTTTTCTCCCTCATACTTTGTTTGCGCATAGAAGTTAATAGGATTTGGGACATCTTCCTCTGTGTAAAATTCTCCATCCGCAATATCGCCGTCAAAAACAAAATCCGTTGAGATATAAATTAGCTTTTTTCCGGACTCTGAACAGGCGTCCGAAATGTTTTGTGTGCCTCCAACATTTATTTTCCATGCGTCTCCATTTTTTCCAAGCGTTTTATCCTTCTCGCATCCGTCAACATCCGTCTTTGCAGCTAAATGGAGGACTATTTCTGCCTTTGAATTGCCTATCGAGGAAAAAACTTGTTCGGCATTTGTAATATCAACACCTGATGTTCTGTCTAGATTTTCAAATTTATATTCACTCAAGAGCTCCTGCACCCTTGAACCCACTAAACCACGCATTCCGGTACCTAATATCTTCATCAACTTTGATCGCTCCCCCAAAGTTTTTTCAAATCTGTTTCAACGTGGGTTTTAAGAGGTTTCCACCAAGATTCATTGTTTTTGTACCACTGAACAGTTTTCTCAAGCCATTCATCAAAACTGTGCTCAGGCGAAAACCCTAACTCATTTTTTATTTTTGACCAGTCAAGAGCATATCTTCTATCGTGCCCGGGCCTGTCTTTCACAAATTCCATAGAGTTTTCATCTTTACCCATGATCTTAATTATCTTTCTTATAACCTCAAGGTTGTTAATATCTTCCGTTAGGCCACCTACGCAGTAGGTTTCACCCGCTTTTCCATCTCTGAGCACAGCTTCTATTGCTTTTACGTGATCGTTCACATGAATCCAGTCACGCACATATAAACCGTCTCCATACACGGGAGCCTTTCCTCCTTCAATAATGTTAGTAATAGCAAGCGGAATGAATTTCTCCGGAAATTGGTAGGGACCAAAGTTATTTGAAGCATTTGTAATAGTTATAGGCAAACCATAAGTTATAAAATACACCCTTACCAAATGATCTGATCCTGCTTTACTTGCCGAATAAGGACTCCTGGGATTATAATTTGTTCGTTCACTAAATTTACCCGTATCATCAAGACTGAGCGCTCCAAAGACCTCGTCTGTTGAAATATGATGGAACCTTTTTATATTATTTTTCAAAGCTGCATTCAGAAGTACCTGAGTTCCTATAACATTTGTCATAACAAAATCTGAAGGTCGGCTGATTGAGCGGTCTACATGGCTTTCCGCTGCAAAATGGACAACCGTATCAACCCCCTGCATTACTTCATTTACGAGACCTGCGTCAGTTATATCTCCTTTTATAAATTTATAACTGGGGTTTTCCTCTATGGATTTAAGATTGGCGAGGTTTCCGGCGTAGGTTAGCTTATCAAGATTAATAATCTGATCTTCAGGATGGTTTTTTATCCAGTAAAGAATAAAATTTGAACCAATAAACCCAGCACCGCCCGTTACGAGAATTTTTTTTCTGGTATTTTCCGTAGTCATAATTTTCGTCTAAGTTTAAATCAGAAATGAGCTAAGGTTGGTGCTGGGTAAACCCGGCTCCACCTGTTACAAAAAGTTTCATGTTTTTAAAAATAATCCAAAAAGCCCAGCTTTAAAGATCGATTTTCGATTTTTCTCCTATAAAAAAACTTATAGCTTCCGAATCTTCATCCGAATCAATGATTTCGCTCCCCGGACCAATCAAGCTCATTGCTATCGGTCTTTTTACATTGATAATTTTTACACCCTCCATTAATACCGAATTCTCCAAGTGACTGTTTTCCATAAAAGAATTATTGCTAATCGAACAATATGGGCCCACATGGGAATTTATTATTTCAACACCATCTCCGATTACCAATGGGCCTTTTAGCTTTGAATTTATAATTCTACAATCCTTTCCTATAGAAACCTTCCCTTCAATCTCCGTTTCCGAATCCAGTTTTGATCCAATATTTGAATCTTTAGATATATCAAGAAGATATTTGTTTGCGTCTAACCAATCATCAAATTTGCCTGGATCCATCCATTTTCCCTCATACTCAATAACATCAACCTTGTAGCCATGCTGTATAAGCCAGTTAAAAGGTGCGCCAATTTCAAGCTCTCCTCTTGCGGAAGGAACAATTTTATCTTCTCCTTTAAAACATTTGAAAACATTACTGTCAAAAAAGTAAATTCCCGGTATTGCAAAGTCGTGCGGAGGATTTTCCGGCTTTTCAACATATTCAAGCAAGCGTTTATTTTTATCAAAGTATGGAACACCAAGGCGTCGATTGTCTTTATGATGAACCATTGTAATAAGCCCGTTAGGCTTTTTTTTCAAAAAATGATTCAATGCTTTCTTAATACCTTCAATAAAAATATTATCACCATTATGAAGCAGGAAAGACTCTCCTCCCAAAGCTTCTTCGCAAACTTGGAAAATATTTGCCATTCCCTTTGGCTCTTCCTGCAATACATAGGTGAAATTTGCTCCCCATCTGCTTCCATCTCCAAGATAGCTTTTAACCAGATTTAGATTGCCCGAATTATAAGTAATTAAAATATCTTTTATGCCAGCGTCTACTACTGTTTCTATTGGATAGAAAATTAGAGGCTTATTTGCAACAGGAATAAAATGTTTATTTGCGGAAAATGTTATTGGCTGCATGCGCGTGCCGCGTCCGCCGGTTGGGATAATTGCCTTCATATTCCAAATGCTCCCGAAATAAAAAATAGCAATGCAGCTAGTCCTAAAGCTGCAATAAGAACATATTCTACCACAATCTTACTATTAAGACTATGATTTTGATGATGGTGAACTATTCCCCAAACAACGTACAAGATAGCAGTTAGAATTATTATCTCCATTTCAAGGATTCTATTTGGATATGCAATTTTTAGGCCTATTAACCCCAGCCCGAGTATTAATAGCAAAGAAAAATAATGTCCGGTATGTTTTGTTTTTACAATCATTAGATAACAACTCCTCTAGCAATCAAAAGCCCGGCAAGTAAAAAAGTTATAAAAAACAACACATGGTCCATGTTATGCCCCGATATTCTTAAAATTTTATGTTTTTGCACCATCCACATATCTAAAACGAGAACAAGAATAAAAAGGCCTAGTATTCCACTATAGATATTTGAGGAAAGGAACATGCTGTTTATATATGGCTTCACCGAAGTTGCCGCCTGAACGGATGCAGGGATTGTAGGAGATAGTATTTCAAACCCCGCGGGCGATTGAGCAAGGGATGAATCCCTCCCTCCCAGCTCCTGAACTATTAAAACTGTTTCCTCTCCTGCAAGCTCTCCTATCATCACCGAGAATCCTACGTCCTGATAACTTGATGAAAGTAAATTCTCTTTATGCTGCTCGCTCTTCATCCAAGCATCAACAGCCTCTTCGGCACTGCTAAACCCTTTTGCTAAGTTTTCTCCGGCATAAACATATTCATACCCGGAATTCTGGATAAAAAACCATGGCGTAGTACCGTCCGGAGAGATATGCGCCCAGTAATCGTTTGAAAACATGTGCTCTGCCTTTTTTTCCGCGGCAGAACTTAAGGACTCATCAAACTTTAGAGGAGTGACACCGTTTTCCAACCTTTTCTTGTTAACAAGAATGAGCAACTTTTCACTGGTTATGTCTGATGAAATTCCTAAAATCTGAGGGTAGTTTCTTTTTACTTGAACAAAAAGAAAACTTCCGGCAAAGAGAGTTATTATGAAAAACAGTAGTATGTGATGATGAAGAAGCTTGGAACGGTAGTTATTAGACCGCCGGGGTAAAAAAAGATGGGCAAAGAAGTTCATTAAACTACTATATCATGTGTAGCGGGCCTCGGCAAAGTTACCGATTCTTTTTCCGTTTACCGGAATTTTAAGAGCAAAGGAAAGTGCATTTGCAATTGCTATTCCAACTCTCAGTCCAGTAAAAGACCCCGGGCCGGTATTAACCTCTATAGCATCTAAGTCTTTCAATGAAAGTTTATTTTCTAACAAAATTTTTTCAATCATGGGAAGCGTTACTTGTGCTTTGCTGATATCCACCTTTTTCTTTCTTATAAATTCCTTGCCATCTGTTCTTAGTCCTACTGATATCTCTTTATTATCCGATGTATTTATGATTAGTGTTTTCATGTCTCTATTTTAACAGCTCCTTCGCGGAGAATTTTCCAGGGCTTTACCGTACAATCAATAACTGTTGATGTTTTTCCTTCAGAACTCGTTTCTCCTTTCACAACAAAATCCACCAATTTAGTAAGCTCCGTATCCAAATCTTCTAAGTCGTATGCGGTTTTCTCTCCATGAAAATTGGCAGACGGTCCCAGAATCGGAACGCCCGCTTTTTCAATTATTGAAAGTATTGTTTCATTA
>JBBDZP010000049.1:0-15982 GCA_040900105.1 Candidatus Levyibacteriota bacterium
AAGTTATTCCGTGCTCAGGCCTCATAAGAGTTAAGAGAGTAAAGTAGCTTTCCTTTTTTAATATGATTTCAGTAACGGACTTAAGAAGTGGTGTAGTTTTTCAGGAACAAGGACAACTTTTCCAGGTGCTTTCTTATGAGCATATAAAGATGGGGCGGGGAAGTGCAAATATAAAAGTTAAAGTTAAAAATATTCGTACCGGTACAACAGTAGATAAGAGCTTCATAAACGGCGCAAAAGTTGATAATGTGAGTGTCTTCAAGAGAGATCTTCAGTATCTGTACCGCGACTTGGAAAATACATATTTTATGAATCCTACAACTTTTGAGCAGATTAGTATTCCGGTTAAAGTTATAGGAAGCGATATTTATTATCTTAAAGAAGGGGAGAGCTTTAATATCAGTTTTTTAGGAGACGAAGCATTGCTTCTAAACCTTTCGCCCAAAATGGAGTTTAGAGTTGAAGATACAGCTCCTGGTGTTAAAGGAAACTCTGCTACGAATGTTTTTAA
The DNA here is from genome assembly GCA_040900105.1 of Candidatus Levyibacteriota bacterium. Lineage (GTDB taxonomy): Bacteria > Patescibacteriota > Microgenomatia > Levybacterales > UBA12049 > JACPDD01. Next base: position 512 of record JBBDZP010000049.1, read on the forward strand.
AGATGCAATTTTAGAAAACGGTCTTAAGACAAAAGTTCCGTTATTTATAAGCGTTGGAGATAGAATTAGAGTTGATACGAGAACCGGTCAATATAGCGAGCGAGCACAATAATGAAGAGAATAACAAGAGCAATACACGGGAATGATATTGTAAAAGTCCTCAAAATCCGCCCTTTCCTCTTTTTAATGATCTCCGAGTTTTTCACTCAGTTGGCATTCAACATGCAGCATTTTGTTCTTATTTTTATAGTTTATGAACTTACACAGTCAAATACGGCGGTTTCGGGAATTATCCTTTCCTTTACAATCCCTGCAATCCTTTTTAGTTTGGTTTCCGGAGTGTATGTAGACAGATGGGATAAGAAAAAGGTAATGCTTATTACCAATTTTGTCAGAGGACTCCTGGTTATCCCTTTTTTAATTACAGACTTGAATATAGGATTAATTTATCTATTTACGTTTTTGATAGCAGTCGCTACTCAGTTTTTTCTACCTGCGGAGTCAGCAATTATTCCGCTTCTTGTTCCTAGAAAACTCTTGATACCGGCGATAGCAGTTTTTGGACTAGGTCTTTATACAACTTTAGTCCTGGGATATATTTTGTCCGGACCAGTTCTTCTTATTTTTGGACAATTTAATACGGTTCTAATTTTGGCTGTGCTTTTCTTTGCAAGTGCGTTTTTCACAAGCTTCATAAAGACGCGGATCGTTTCTAAAGCTGAAGCTAAAAGCTTAGACGTTCCAGCCTCTGTCTCTTATGAAATAAAGGAAATTTTTCATTTTCTCAAAAAGGCGAGAAAAGTTATGCATGCTCTTGTTATTTTAACTATTTCCCAGGCAGTTCTTTTTATGTTTGCGGTTCTGGGGCCCGGGTATATGAGTAAAATTTTGAACGTTGAGATAGAAAGCTTGTCATGGATCCTCCTTGCGCCCGCAGCTGTAGGAATGGGACTTGGCGGACTGCTCTTGGGAAGTTATGGAAAGAAACTTAAAAATAAATTTCTAAGCACAGCCGGATTCGCGCTGTCCGGATTTATATTTATTCTTCTTTCTCTTGGGAACAGAGTCACATCTCACGATTTTATATACGCCCTAAATGTCTCTCTGCCCAAGTTTTTGGATATTAATATTTTGCACGTTGTAGTTCTTCTGGCTTTTTTTGCAGGTTTTGCAAATTCTCTTATATTTATTCCTTCAAACGCCACGCTTCAGCTTGAAACAAGCGAGAGAATGAGGGGAAGAATTTACGGATTTCTTAATGCTCTTGTTGGGGCAGTATCATTGCTCCCCGTAGCTCTTGCCGGAGGACTTGCTGATATAATCGGAGTTGCAAGCGTATTAACGGCTGTTGGCATATCGCTTGTAATTATGAGTATATTCTTTTTCATTTTCGAATAATATGCAATTTTTTATTCTAGTTTTACTGCTCTGCTTCTTCATATTTCTCTTCTGCCTATATTATGTCTCACGTGATGACTTTTTACTCATAAGACGTGATATTTCAGAAGATTCAGTTTTTAACCTAGCATTTCTTCTTGCCGGAGCATCGCTTTTTTCTTCAAGATTACTCTGGGCAATATTTCACCCTAGCAGCAACTTCTTTAACCCGCTGTATTTTTTTCTGTTCCCGTATTTTCCCGGATTATCACTTCTGGGGGGAGTAATTGGGGGAGGAATATTTTTATATGCAATTTTTAAAGCTAAGAAGATGCCGGTAGGAAGGCTTTTAGATCTATTCGCCATTTCGGCCCTTGCGGGTATGCCCGTTGGAGTAACAGGTTATTTTATTATGTCCGGTCATAATTTTTTATCCTGGAATGTCATAATTACCATAGTTTCGTATATTTCTCTATTCCTGTTCTTCTTCTTCTTTCTTTTCCCCCGTTTTACAAAGGGAAGAATCGAGGAGGGAAGTATGGCAACGTTGTTTCTGTTTGCATTTTCCGCAGTATCCCTGCTGGGCAGAGTGGCTACCGGAAAGTTTACTACTTCGCCGGAAAATATAATTCTAGTTTTACTCTTTGTTTTTGTATCTGCATTTTATATTAAAAAAACGAAATTAATTTCTAAATACTTGAGCTCACGCAAAAAATAATGCACCCAAATATAATTTATGAAGACGAGAGCATTCTGGTTTTGGATAAGCCGGCAGGAATGACTGTAAATAGGTCAGATACCACCAAGGATGAGCAGACGCTGCAGGATTGGGTAGAAGGTCGCGGGACTGCTGCTCATCAAGCGCACGTTTCGGTAGCCGCTCGTCCGGCTATATCTGAAAATCGGAATGATTCTAGCTCGCTAAGAGAAAATTCACAAGAGGGTAGTCTCCAAAGTGCCGGTGAATTTTCAGTTGCTCCTGAAAGTGACTTGACTTCGCAGCAGTCTGAGTATGAAGAATCTAACAGGGAAGCGTTTTATAAGAGGGGAGGAATTGTGCATAGGTTGGATAAGGAGACCTCGGGAATTATTATTGTTGCCAAGTCTGAAGATGTCTTTGTTAATTTACTAAGACAATTCAGGGAAAGGGAAGTTCAGAAGAAATACACGGCTCTGGTGCATGGAAAAATTACTCCCGAGGAAGGAGAAATTTCAGTGCCCGTAGGCAGGCTCCCCTGGAACAGAAAGAGGTTTGGGATTGTAGCGGGCGGGCGGGATGCGCAAACCCACTTTAAAGTGCTAAGATATTACAAGGGGAAGGGTGGCGTTCTTACTCTTGTTGAGCTTCACCCGAGGACCGGAAGGACCCACCAGATAAGAGTACATTTGAAATATATGAATCATCCGATTTTTGCCGATAGCCTATACGGTGGAAGAAAAACGGCCAGAGAAGACAGAAAGCAGCTTAACAGGCAATTCCTGCATGCGTCAGGCATTAGTTTTGTTCATCCTCAAAGTTTCCAGCCTCTTTCTTTTGAAAGCTCTTTGCCTCACGACTTAAACGATTTGCTCTCCAAGATGCAAATTTTACAATCCTGAAAGGATGACTTTGCGCATATGCCCAAAAAAAGAATAAAAGTCAAAAAAGATAATCTTAAAGTAGGAATTATATTCTCGGTAGTTATCGCTTTGCTTATTGGTTTTTCACTGATTGGAAAACTTGCAAGCGTGCTGGAACAGGGGAAGTACGACGATAACTATCCTATGTCTCTTAAGGTAGAAGGGAAGTATGGCGTTCAGTTTCTCTCAATTTTCCCAAAAGAGCATGAGATCTCAGTTCTAAATGTTTCGGGAGGCAGGGAGGTCTCCGAGTCTTTGGCTATTGCCCCGGAGGCAGAGGTTATAGCAGGCGCGCTTTCGGTTGAGCCTTCGGATACTTCATCTTTCTTCCACGCAATTTTGAGAAATGAAGAAGTAAAGACAAATCTTACCGCAGTAGACAAATTCAGACTCTATTTATTGTCAAAGTCTATAGCCGGAGAGGACGTGACAGTGGAGGACGTTTCCGTCTCAGGCGAAGCTGCGGATAAAATAATTTCTTCCTTATTCTCCGATTCCGGCATAACTTCTGAAGGTTTAAGAGTAGAAGTAGTTAATGCAACCGGAGTTTATGGAATTGGTAACAAAGTGGCAAGGATAATTTCCAATATTGGCACAGATGTTGTTTTTGTCTCAACAGCCGATAATACTGAAGAAGAATGCGTGATTTATTATCAGGATGATAAAACTTATACGGTAAAGAGGTTGGCAAGAACATTAGGTTTTAGAACAGTTAAAAATGCAAAAAGAACAATATCAGACATTACCGTTGTAATTGGAGAGAATGGTCTGAAATCTATAAATCCGTAATATGTTTTTGGCAATAGTCGCTCTGATCGCGGCAGTTTCATTTCTTTTGAGCCTTAATTCTCTAAGAGGAGAGAAGGACAAAAGGGAGATTGAAAACGCCCGTAAGAAGTTGCAAAAAGATAAGATTATCTATCAGGCTTCATCTTCTTCAGGCACATAATCTTCTTCATCGTTTTCTTCATCTTTGGTTTTCATATTGGCTTTTGCTTTTTTTGTTTGTTTGTCAAGAGAAAGCGCTGCTTCCACCCCGTAAACAAAAGAAGGTTGATCTTTAAACTTTCTTGATCTCTTAGTCTCTTTTATAAAAATTATTAAAGTTTTGCCATTAGTTGATTTCGTGTACGCTTCGTAAGTATTTCCGCCCTCTATAAATTTAATGAGTCTTTTTCCTATGTCATCGGGAAGCATTCCTACGTATTGTTTTTCAAGAAGAACAAATATCTTAAGTCTTTTAACTACAAGATTTAGTGCTTGTCCTGTTTGAAGATTGTTGACAACCTCAGAGGGTGCAATATTTAAGAGTTCCACTATCTTAGTTTTTCCGGGCTCTTCCAAGAATATATTGCTTAATTTATAGCCATTGCCGCTTATTCCTGCCTTAAAAGAGCCGTTTGGAACTTTTTTAATATTTCTTTGCGCAATTGAGTTAAGGGGATCAATCCGGAGAACCTTTTGATAAGTGAGTTTTGCTTCTTTTGCGCGACCCAAGATTGAAAAAGCAAAGGCAAGTCTGCTTAGGGCGTCTATATCTTGCGGATTTTCTTTAATGAGGTTTTTATTTAGCACTACTGCATGTTGCCAGTCGCCGGTGAGTGCAGAATTTACGGCTTGAGTTTGAAGTGATGTCATTTTGGGGGCAATACTTGCTGGAAATTTTACTATTCTTGATTGAAAAAGTCAAGGATTGAGAGTAGAATTAGAGATTACAACTCCTATGAGCGGACATTCAAAATGGGCCACAATTAAAAGACAAAAGGGTATTGCCGATATTAAGAAGGGTCAAATTTTTACCAAGCTTGCCAAAGCGATTATTATCGCGGTTAAACAGAGTGGGGGACTTACAGACCCGTCACAGAATTTCAAATTGAGACTGGCCATGGATAAAGCACAAGAGGCAAACATGCCTAAGGAAAATATAGCGCGCGCCATAGAAAGAGCAAAGGGCATTAAAGAAGGCGAGCTTTCTGAAATAATCTACGAAGGGTTTGCCCCTCACGGCGTTTCCGTAATGGTTGAGGCTGTTACGGACAATTCCCAGCGGACAGCGGCTGAGGTAAAAAATATTTTTAACAAAGCAGGGGGCAGCTTTGGACAACCGGGTTCTGTTGCGTATCAATTCTCTCAAATGGGAAGAGTGACCGTTAAAAAGGACGGAAAGTCTTTGGAGGATATATTTCTTCTTGCTGCAGACAGCGGCGCCGAGGATATTGATGAGGACAACGATGAAGTAGTGATACTCACTCCTGCTGATAAGCTTGCGGCAGTTAGAAGCAAACTTGCTGGAAGCGGGCTAAATATTGTTGAAGCAGCATTAATAAGACTTCCCATAAATCCCGTGTTTGTTGAAAATCCCGAAAGTGTTGCAAAGGTAAATAGCTTTATAGAAACGCTGGAATCATTAGATGATGTGCAGAAAGTTTACTCAAACTTAAATTATGAGAATCAGTAGAAGATCAAGGTTATTCCTAAGAAAAATGCCTACCCTGCCTTTAGTAAACAAGAGGCAGATATTTATTTTTGCCGTATTTGTTTTGTCACTAGGACTTTTTGTAACGCAGTATTTGTTTGGAAAATCGGGGATAGTGGCAGTGTTTCTGTTATCGGTTTTAACCGATTTTTTTGTTTTTTGGGCGCTCCAGAAAGATTTCAAGGAAAGATTTGTACCTCAGGTTTTCATTCTTCCATTTTTTTACTCCCTTGCATTTGGCCTCTTTTATTTTTTGGTGCCCGCACGTTTTCTAACCAGAATTGCAGTTACTCTGGTGTATAGCTTTGGCCTCTACTCACTCTTTTTAAGCGAGAATATATTTACCGTTTCTGCTATTAGAACTATAGCGCTTTTGTCTTCTGCAAGAACTGTGTCTTTTGTTATAACTATACTTTCATACTTTTTCCTTTCCAACGTTGTCATATCTTTGCATTTGAATATTTTTTATCTTCTTCCCTTGCTTTTTATCTTTACTTTTGCCCTTGCGTTGCATTCCGTGTGGACTTATTCCTTGGAAATAAGACTAAAAGAAGCAAGCCTTTGGGCAGGACTTTTAACCATCTGCATACTTGAGGTAGGAATGGTTCTTTGGTTCTGGCCGTCACGGCCCACTGTGATTGCGTTATTTTTAACCGGCTTTTTCTATTCCGTAATCGGTCTCACTCAAGCATGGTTTGATAAGAGGCTCTTTAGGAATGTAATTTTGGAATATGTTTGGGTAGCTGCAATCGTGTTTTTTGTGCTTGTTTTATTTACTTCCTGGATCGGATAAAAAAACGACAATACTTCATGGTGGGAAAGGGGAGGGAGTTCCTTCGGCAAATCTCAGGATAAAGTAGTTTACACTGACGAAAGAAGTGAGGAAGTGATATAGTTTGATACTTTAGACCTAAAATATTATAGGACGTTCGTCAGTCACGGATGTGGATAACTCCTTGATTTTCACACAGCTGGAGGCTAAATTTTCACAGCTTCCACATTGAGCCTCTTCTTACTCGGGAATAGTAGCACCTTGCAAAGTTTTCTTCTGCTTAGTTTGAGACTTATCGCGCTTCGGTCAATCGGCATGCTCTTTCAATATTCTTGCAATTCAAAAGCACTGAAACAAACACGAACGCTTATTAATAAACTATAGATTTTTGAGGCTAAATCTTTATATTTAGATTGATAAATCAGTCTAAACGTAACTTCGCGCAGCCTGAGCTTTCTTGGCGAGAGAGGATGGAGACGCGTCTTGTTTTTAAAATTTTGGCAGCAGTAGCAGAGAATATCATGTAGTCTATTTAAAAGTTTCCTGTGGCTTATTCTATGGCCCGCTGAGCCCTTCGCCAAAAAATGACGGCATTTTAAGCGGCAGGAAGCAGGAACTGATAATGTCGCACAATAATACTTTTACGACGCAAGCCAGGCTCGAATCCCCGGGGAATACCTCAAGCCAGTTCATAGTTTGGAATTAATAATTCACAATTTTTAAACAGCATAAACTCTTCTTTCACTTCGTTCTCTCTAAATTTTAAGGTCTAAAGTTTGATACACTTCCCCACTATAGGATATAAACAAAATTTTCATTTTTCAATTTATAATTTTCAATTTTATTTTCTAAAGAGTTTCCGGTTGGATAACTTCATTGCTTTTGTTTTTCAATGCCCTTAAATCGCATCATGGAACCGTCATCACCAAGCGACTGGGTGGATTGTTAGGCGCTTTAAGGTTTTTTATAAATTTGACGTCATCTCTTCCATGTCGTAGAATTAAATTAGTGCCGGTTTTGTTTGTTCCATTGTTACGACGCCAGCGTCGCAAAATGGCGCCGGCTTACTATCGTCGGTTCGATTATGAATAACAACACACTGCCGGAACTTATTGATCAGTTTCTTGAATACCTGGAAATAGAAAAGAATTGCAGTAAGCTTACTATCCGTGACTACAGGCACTACTTAGACATTTTTGCCCACTGGTTTGAGACTTCCATGCCCGGTAAGACCCTTGCCGACTTGGATTTGCCCACTATTAGAAAATATAGAGTTTACCTTGCTAATCATGAAGATGCCAAAGGAATGACGCGTAAAAGAGTCACGCAAAACTATTATGTAATTGCTCTAAGATCGTTCCTGCGATTTTTGGTAAAAAATGATTATAAGACGCTTGAGCCTTCAAAAATAGACTTGCCCAAAACAGAGAGTCGTAGTCTAAAGTTCCTGGAAAGAGAGCAAATTGACCGTTTGGTGACCTCTGTTGATACTTCAAAAGAAGAAGGACTTAGAGACCGTGCAATAATAGATCTTCTATTTTCTACCGGACTTCGTGTTTCCGAACTTGTAAAACTTAATAAGGATGGAATAAACATGCAAAGGCGCGAATTTGGTGTTGTTGGAAAAGGAGGCCGTGCAAGAGTTGTTTTTCTTTCAGACCGTGCCATAAAAGCAGTGGAGATGTATATTAAAGCTAGAAAAGATGTTTTTAAACCTCTTTTTATCCGCTATTCAGGCGCAATCTCAGAGGAGGACAATGGTGAGCGGATGAGATTAACCGCAAGAAGCATCGAAAGAATTGTCAAGAAGTATGTCCGTGCTGCCCGTCTGCCGGTTGATGCGACCGTCCATACTTTGCGTCATTCATTTGCAACAGACCTTCTTAGTAACGGCGCTGACTTGCGTTCCGTTCAGGAAATGCTTGGACATAAAAACATTGCAACAACCCAGATATATACCCACGTCACAAATAAGCAACTTAGAGACATCCACAAAAATTTCCATAGTGGCAACAAATAAGTTGCTCCAAAATGCTATAATATGGCTATGAATAGTACACTTGAAAGATCACGCTTAACAGCAGAGCAAATGTCAGGAAGAATGGCTGAAATTTTTATTATCAGAGAGCAAAAAGGTAAGGAGCAAGAAGCCCTTGATTTAATCCGTGCTACTCGTGAAGATGCACTAGCCCTATCTCTACACTCACATGTTGTCGATCTTTATTGGGAGGAATGCTTGATTGCAAATCACATGATAATGAATGGCAACAATGCTGATGGACGCGCTGTATATAAAGCTGCAGCAGAGGCCGCGGATGCTTATATTGAAGAACATAATGTAGAAAACAGGAGGCCAAGATCTCACAGGTTTTTGGGTGAAGCTTTTATGCTTGAAGGGAACTATAAGGAAGCCGCACTTCACTTTATGGAAGGATTAAATCTATTTGAAGATAGTAGCGATCCAATTGAATGGGAAAATACTCTAGAGCTAAGAGGTATGTTGTCCGAAGCACTCATTCGATCAGGAGAAAAAGAGGATGGGCTGGGCGAAGGATTTCATGCATTTACTGACTTTGATGAGTACGGCAAAGAACTCAAATCAAGAGACTATTATACATGGGCTATTTGGAAATCAGGAGTAGTGATAAGAATGTGGAATGCTATTCTTGATGGAAATGCTGAATTGTCAGAAGAGCAAAAAGCCAAGCTTCTATTAAATTTAGATGAAGCTGAAGAAATCATAAGTGTCCCACGCAGCTCGGATATGTTGGGAGATTTTAGCTATAGAAAAGATGAAGTAAGCCGTATTAGAAAAAGGCTTGCAACCCGCTAGAGGGTTTCAAAGGAGAGGGTTACGGTTATTTCTATAGTATTCTCCCCTGGTGTAATATTTGTATCTGTAGGCTCGCTTCCTGTCCCTACTGCTCTATCCAATTGAGCAAGCGGGATAGGTTGTCCGGCAAACGACTCCTGGACATCAATTATTCTTCCCAGTCTAATTCCAGCAGCATCTGCAAGTGAGTTTGCCTTTCTTTTAGCTTCTCCTACTGCGTCTTTCCTTGCCTCACCTTCCAGCTCTGTTCTGGTTTCATCATCAAACGTGAAAGTGACTCCGCCCACAACATTTGCACCGGCTCCGGTGGCCGCGTCTATGACTCTATTTGCTAGCTCTGTCTGTTTTGTTTTTATCTCTAAATTTTGGCTTGCAGCATATCCTGTTATCCTCTGCCCCGCTGTAAAATCATAATTTGGAGAAATGGAATAATTTGTTGTTTTTATATCTTTTTCTTCAATTCCAAGCCCCTTCAAAGTATCTATAAGGCTATTTGCTCTGGCATTAAGCCTTGACTGTGCAGCAGCAACAGTACCAGCTGTTTGGGTAACCCCAAGAGAGACTTGAGCAATGTCTGGAGCCGCTGTAACTTTACCCGTGCCTGAAGCGCTAAAAAGATTACTTTTTGTAGTCTGAACGCTTGTTACAGAAAAAGGAATGGGTCCTGCAAGTTTGGTATAAAGAAAAAATCCCAGAAGAATTACAACAACAATAATCAGGGGTTTTCTAATTTCAGATAAAATTGCTGCCATGAGTTCCTAAAAATCTTATCTTATCTAAAATATATAGTCAAGTCAAAGCAATAGCTTCTAGTGGGTGCCGTTATACTTAGATGGATTTTGAGGTTCTGGAAACATGGGTTGATCCATGGATCTAGGTAAGTGAGTAAGTTCTATTTTTGTACCTTCCGGAAGAATCTCGCAAACTGCTCTTCTTATGAATTGCTCTCTATAGTCAGATGCAACTGCTATCACTCTGTTTACAAAAGCGGCAAATGGACGGGACTCGCTGGGGCACATTTCTTGACGTCTGGTTCTTAGTCTAACTGCCTGGTCAATAGTTATGTCCGGAAAGATTTTATATATTTCTTCCAAGGAAATGTCCCCATCTCTTTGAAGATTTGCGTCCACACAAGAAGCAACCTGATTGCAGCGAGCAGTTTTATTGGCGATCTGGCAAAATCCCAGTTTTCCTTCCAAGCCACAATTGAGAATTTCCCTACTCATAAAAAAACAGAGCATTGGCTCTGGGATTTAATGTTATCAGCAATGTTACGACTCGTCAATAGGAAGTTTTGCGGCTAAGACTAGATTCTTAAAAAGATAGGCTAAATTCAGTGGGCCGACGCCACCCGGGGTTGGAGAATAATATTTTGCAGTTTTTGAAACTTTTTCTTCGTCAAAATCAGGTTTTAATTTACCGTTCTGCCTATGAAGTCCAATGCCAATAATCGTTACCCCGTTTTTCAAGTTTCTGGTTGCAAATACCTCAGACTTTCCTACTGCAGAAATAATAATATCGGAGCTTTTAATAATTTCCCCTGAGTTTTCTGTCTTTGAATCCACGACATTAGGTTCGGCATCTAATTTTTTTAGCCCATCAATAACGGGTTGTCCTGCGGTTTCTCCTTTGCCAATAACAGTTATTGTTCGATCTTTCAAAAACTTGCTGAGGTTTAAGCCCTCGATTTTGGCAATTTCCGAAAGTATATCTTTTACCGCGAGCCAAACCGGAGGCTTGAAGTGGGAATTTTTTATAAATCCGTCAATATCTTTTCCTGGCGAAACGGCATAAATCACCTTGTCTTTTTTAATATGCTTTGTTAGTGGTCGCTGCACGATAATTCCGGTGATTTTGGGATCTTTATTCAGTTTTTTAATAATCTCTATTAATTTTTCTTCTGTCGGATCTTTAATGTTTATTAATTCAGTTAAAGCTCCGAGCTCACTGGCGAGTTTTATTTTCTGAGAAACATAATGTTCCCAAGCATCCTCCTGTCCAAGGGTTACAATCGCCAGGGTGATTTGAGGTAAGCCTCTAAGCTCTGTTCTTATCTCGCTGAGGACTTTTTCCGCTAATTTTTTTCCATCAATTTTCATACATTAGGCTTCGCTCAGTATAAGTTATTTAACCTTCAATGCAAGTCGCCGCGGCGACGTGATCAGAATCCGACGAGAACCGCATGAGGATTACCCCTTGGGTATCTCTTGAAAGCCTTGGAACTGAGGATATGGGAATTTTTACAACCTGCCCTTTTTGAGACGTAATAATCAGCTCTTCCGATTTTGCAGGAATAATCTCAGAGAATGCTACCTTTCCTGTTTTTGATGTTACTTTTGCCACTTTTACTCCTTGTCCTCCTCTTGTTTGTGCCCTAAAGTTGTCAACGGAAGTTTTCTTTCCAAGCCCGTTTTCCATAATTGTTAGAAGGTCTGGCTTTTCCCCTTTTGCAATTACGGCCATTGTAATTACCTCATCTGTCTTGCCAATTTTGATTCCCCTTACTCCCCTAGCGCCTCTTCCCATAGGTCTTACTTCTATTTCTTTAAATCTTATTGCCTTGCCTTCCTTTGTGACAATAAGAACGGTGTCCTCTCCGCTTGTCATATTGCTCCAAACCAACTCGTCTCCTTTATCCAATTTGATAGCAAGTATGCCGGTTCTTCTTATATGTTCAAATTCGGATAGTTTTGATTTTTTGACTGTCCCCTGCCGTGTGGTTAAGAAGACATTTCCACCTTTTGTTTCTTTTCCGTAAACAATAAATGACTCAACTTTTTCTCCCTGCTCAATATTCAAAAGGTTTACGATAGCGGATCCTTTGCTGGTTCTTGAGCTTTCGGAAATATCATAGGCCCTAAGTTGGTAGACCTTTCCTTTATTTGTGAAGAAGAGAATGTTGTCATGAGTCTGCGCAAACCGGATGTGTGAAATTGCGTCCTCGTCTTTTGTGGTCATTCCCCTGATTCCTTTTCCGCCGCGGCGCTGAATAGTAAAGCTTGTTAGACTCTGGCGTTTTATGTATCCCGTAGCTGTCATAGTTATGACCGTTGGTTCGTTTGGAATTAAATCTTCATCTGAAAACTCATCTACCTTGCTTTTGTAAACTTTTGTTCTTCGTTCATCTCCGAATCTTTCCTTAAGTTTAACAAGCTCTCCTTTTATAACAACCAGAATTTTCTCAGGATGTGCGAGTAAATCCTCAAGGTAGTCAATGGTTTCTTTGACCATTTGATATTCATCTTCAATTTTTTGCCGCTCCAATGCTGCCAAACGTCTAAGCTGTAAATCTAAAATTGCAATGGACTGGATTTCCGTTAGTTTGAATCTGGCCATTAAATTTTGCTTTGCAGAATCTTGGTCTTTTGACTGCCGGATCGTTTTGATAACGGCGTCAATGTTATCAACCGCAATTTTTAGGCCTTCTAAGATATGAAGTCTTGCTTTTGCTTGTCTTAGTTCAAACTCGGATCTTCTTTTTACTACGCTGTATCTGTGTTTTAGATATTCTTCAAGAATTGTTTTAAGGTTTAAAGTTTGAGGTGTACCGTCAACCAGCGCAACAATGTTTGCCGGGAATGTTGTCTGAAGCGCCGTGTGTTTGAAAAGATTATTTAATACTTTTCTTGGAGTTGCATCTCGTTTTAACTCGATTACTACTCTCATTCCATGCCTGTCCGACTCATCTCTTAAATCCGTTATACCTTCAATTTTCTTGTCTTTTGCAAGTTCTGCAATTCTTGCGACAAGAAGTGCTTTATTTACCTGGTAAGGAAGTTCTGTGATTATGATTGCGCTCTTTCCATTGCCAATGTCCTCAATATCCGCTTTTCCCCTTATTAAAATTTTTCCGCGTCCTGTTGCATAGACGTTTCTAATTTCCGCAATATCATAAATTGCACCTTTTGTTGGGAAATCAGGGCCTTTTATGTATTCCAACAATTCATCAACTGTTGTCCCTGTTGTAAGAGTTACTTTGCCACTTTTCTCATCTCTTTCAAATTTGGTTTTTCCTATCATGAAGTTGACCGCGTCTAAGACTTCGGATAGGTTGTGCGGCGGGATCTTGGTTGCCATTCCAACCGCAATACCTTCGGATCCCATAAGAAGAAGATTGGGTAGTTTTGCCGGCATGTATACGGGTTCTTTAAGTGTGGCGTCAAAATTTTCTACGTAGTCAACGGTTTCTTTATCTAGGTCCAGCAAAATCTCGGAAGATATGGCGGCGAGTCTTGCCTCGGTATATCTCATGGCAGCCGGAGGGTCTCCGTCAACCGAGCCAAAGTTTCCCTGCCCATCAATAAGCGGATATCTTACAGAAAAATCTTGGGCAAGTCTAACTAATGCATCGTAAATAGGCATATCTCCATGGGGGTGGAGTTTTCCCATGACTTCTCCGACAATCTTTGCACTTTTGCTGTGCTTTGTAGAATGGGTAAGTCCCATTTCATGCATGGCAAAAAGTATTCTTCTGTGTACCGGTTTTAGCCCGTCACGCACATCAGGAAGAGCCCTGCTGACAATAACAGACATTGCGTAGTCAAGGTACGCCCGTTTCATTTCACCGGAGATTCCGGTTTGTATAAGTTTTCCAATATTCATAATTCAGTAATTAGTAACTAGCTACTAGCGACTAGAAAAAACAAAAAACTACGACTTTACTAGTGGCTAACCAACTAGTTGCTAGTCGTTATTTTAATGATTTTTTAATGTCTTCAAGCGCTGCTTCCTTTCCTTTCCACTGCTTGATCTTTACCCACTTTCCGGGTTCTGTCTTTTTGTAATTCTCAAAGAAATATTTTATCTCGTCTCTTATTTTCTGTGGAATGTCATTTACATCATTATACTGCGCAAACTTTTTATCAACTTTTGGCATTGGAACTGCAACTATTTTATTGTCTATTCCCGCTTCATCTTCCATTTCCAAAATTCCAATTGGTCTGCTTGGAATTACAACTCCCGGTACAACAGGCTTGCTGGACAGTACTAATGCGTCAACCGGATCGCCGTCATCTGCTAAAGTCTCCGGTACAAAACCGTAATTAAATGGATATTCCATTTCTGTAAACAGAAACCTGTCTACAAAAATAACACCGCTATCTTTATCAAGTTCGTATTTAACAGAAACTCCTTGTGGAATTTCTATAAAAACATTTATTTCCTCCGGTGGGTTCTTCCCTGCTGAAACTGTCATTAATTACTCACCTCCCCGCGATATCTCCCAAAAACTTCATCATCAATCTCTCTTACTGTTGATAACTTTCTTGCTAAGCTTTTAGCTTCGTGTTGACTTAAATAATCAGATGGTTTTGCAGCCGTATTATGACGCTCGTTAGAGAGTCTTGTTTCAACGGATGCATGATAAGCTCCTATAGTAGCAATAAGTTCATCGCCAGAAATACCATCTTGGTTTGTTCTAACAACTATTTCTCCACCTGCTTTAGATTTGCTAAAAACTGTGATTCTGAAATTTGTAGTTGGTGCTGTTTCCTCTAATACAAAGTCTGCAAATTCTACGTCGTATTTTGGTGCCGCGGCCAGTGCTCTCTTTAAATCTCTGGTCATTAGAGCAGTAGTATCTTCTTTTGTCTTTTCGGCAATAATTTTGAAAGCGTCGTAAATATGCATCATTGCGACGTCTCGTAAAGTTGCCCTTGGTTCTATTTCTATAACACTTCCAACTAGGTGATCAAATTCAACATCTGTAAAAATGTCTTGTTGGGCTGTTTGTCCAAGCCTGTCTACGACCGTTGCTGATCTTTCTATAGTTGAAGTCATATTAAATATCTAGGATTGCGGTCTTCGCGTTGCTTTGGATGAAATTCTTTCTTGGGGGGACTTCGTCTCCCATAAGCATTGTAAAAGTAGCGTCAGCTTCTTCCATGTCATCAACATTAACCTGCTTTAAAATTCTGTTTTCCGGGTTCATGGTTGTTTCCCAGAGTTGTTGTGGGTTCATTTCTCCAAGCCCTTTGTAGCGTTGAAGACTAATGTTTTTGGTAGTGATTGTTTTAACTGTTGCGTCTTTTTCCTCTTCCGTATAGGCATAGTGGGTGTCTTTTCCTGCTGATATTTTGTATAAAGGTGGTTGTGCTATATAAAGGTATCCTCCCTTTACTATTTCCGGCAAGTGCCTAAAGAAAAAAGTCAAAATTAAAGTTTCAATGTGTTCTCCGTCTACGTCCGCGTCTGTCA
Organism: Candidatus Levyibacteriota bacterium; assembly: GCA_040900105.1. Classification (GTDB taxonomy): domain Bacteria; phylum Patescibacteriota; class Microgenomatia; order Levybacterales; family UBA12049; genus JACPDD01. The sequence continues at coordinate 15,785 of JBBDZP010000049.1, forward strand.
TGATGATAATTCTATGATATCTTAATTTTTCAGGGTTTATGCTCTCCCCTATTCCCATACCAAGGGCAATAATTAAATTCTTTAGTTCTTCAAATTCAATAATTTTATCCAATCTTGCCCGCTCCGTATTAAGAATCTTTCCGCCAATTGGTAAAATTGCCTGGAACTTTCTGTCCCTTCCCATCTTTGCGCTTCCGC
>JBBDZP010000050.1:0-15133 GCA_040900105.1 Candidatus Levyibacteriota bacterium
TCTGAAAAGGACTAAAGTAAGCTTAGGCGGGTCTTTTAAACTTTTTCTTTTAGTAGTTCCTGAGTTTTTTCCTCCAGCCTATCAACCGAGTGGATTTTTTGTCCAAGATATGTCAATCCTGATGTAACGTTTGCAAATTGAGAGGATGCATTGTTGATATGTTTTCCTAAAACACCCATATTCTCTTCCACCTTGCCATAATCAATTTTAAGAGACCTTAGAAGTTTCATGACTTCTTTTGATGTTTGCTCCAACTTGCGTCCCTCAAAAGACAGTAGAATGGTTTGTAGGTGCGTATATAGAGTGTTAGGCGAGACCAGATATACCCTGCTTTGTCTCGCGTAATCCAAAACCGCTGTCATATTAGCAATTTCATAATAAACAGATTCGGAAGGAACATACATTAGGGCAAAATCCATAGTGCCCTCCTCCGGCAGAATATATTTTTTAGCAATTGCATCTATGTGTTTTTTGACGTCTCTTGCAAATTCTTTCTCAAAGCTTTCTTTTTGTGCCTTATCTTCCGCCTTTGCCCATTTTTGGAAATTCTCCATTGGAAACTTTGAATCAATAGGCAGAATTCCTGCGTCTGTTTTTATGGCGGCATCTACCTTATCACCATTTCTAAATTCATATTGAAGATTGAAGCTGTTTTTGGGAAACATCTGAGTTATAAGGTCCTTAAGAACTTGTTCTCCTATGTTTCCTCTAAGTTTTGGACTTTTTAAAAAATCTTGAAGTTCCCTCATGTTGCGGCCTATTTCACTCATTTGTCCAACTTCTTTTTGCACTCCTCCTATAACAGATGCTGCTTTATCAAGCCTTTCATTTAACTGTTTTGAGTTTTCCTGAAGAGTTTTAATCATTGAAGTGGAGCTAGTTCGGAGCGAGTCGTTAACAGTTTTATTTGTGGCGTCAACTGTTTTTTGCATTGTTTTGAGCCACTCAAAAAGTGCCTCATCCGATTTGGGTTCTTGTTTGAGTCCGGAAAGTTTTTTATTGAGGAAGTAGGCGAGTCCGCCAAAAGCGAGGACAACTATAACTACAATAAGGAGCAGCTCATTTTGCATAGAGTTATTTTAACAGGTTTTAGTCAAAATACAATTCCGCGGCTAGGGTTTTAAATGGTAAGTTTCTATTATTTGGGTTTTATCTGGGGCAACGACAGGATTTGTAGTTATCAGGCTTACACTCTCTACTTTTAATAGTCCCAATTTAACATCCTTTAACTTTTCTATTGTTCTAAGGAAGGCTTCATTTGGCAAGCTTGTATAGCGGCAGAGAGTGGAATTGCCCCAAAAGACTTTACCTGAAAGATATTTTTTATCATTAGGCACTCCAATTTCACTTAGAACTTTTTCTAAAGCAAGAATTAGTTTTCCCAAATTCACGTCGGCGTATGCTCTGAGAGCAAGGCTTGTAGGTAACTTAAGTAGTCCCTCCAACGAAAAGTTTATGGTAAATAATTTTGGGATTATTTTAGAAAATGAAACCCTGACTTTTTCTATGTCCTCGACGGTAAAGTTTGGGGGGCTGTGAATTACTCTAATTGGCTGAATTGTAATATGCAAAGACTGCTTTAAATAATAATATTGTTGGGAATCAGCTTTTTCAAGAGGATTTATTAGCTTAGCGTAGATTTTTTCTGTTAAAGCCTTGGGAAGAAAATAAACTAATGCCAAAGAAATCTGGTTATCGTTAGCGTAGTCAGAAAGCATGGTAACTATAGTTGATGATTTTCCAGCGTCTTTCTCCAATTTGTCCATCAATGATTTTTGCAAAGATTTGTAAGTCATATTAGTCAAAATACAATTCCGGGTTGGCAATAATTTTTTGCCACTCAACTTCTTTGTAATTAAAGACTGCAGCAGTTGCTATCATGGCGCCATTGTCAGTGCATAATTCTTTTGATGGGACAAAAAGTTTGGTAGGCAAATCATTCTCGGCAACTTCTTTTTGCAGTTCATCCCGGAGTTTTTGATTTGCTGCAACACCGCCTCCTAAAAGGATAGATTTTACTTTATACTTTTTTGCTGCTTTTAGTGTTTTCGCAATAAGTACGTCTATTATGGCTTGTTGTACCGAAGCAGCTAAGTCTGATTTTAGCTCGTCACCTAATACCTTGTACTTGCTACTTGATACTTCCCTTGCTACCGCAGCTTTGAGACCAGAGAAGGAAAAGTCAAAATCTTTTGAGCCAATCATGGGTCTGGGAAAATAGAAGGCCTTGGGATTTCCTTCCTTGGCAAGCTTCTCGATAATATGGCCTGCAGGATACGGCAGTTTTAGCAAGCGGCCAATTTTATCAAACGCCTCACCGGCTGCGTCATCACGGGTTCCACCCAACCACTTAATGCTGCCGTGCTTCCTCATTAGAATTAGATCGGTATGTCCCCCGGACACTATTAGGCCAATCAGGGGAAACTTAATTTCGGCAGCAGAACTGCGAATTGAGCTAATGAAGTTAGCATAGATGTGCCCGAATAAATGGTTGACGGGAATTATCGGTTTATTCCAGATAACAGACAAGGTTTTAGCTGTTTCTACTCCCACAAGAAGTGAGCCGATGAGTCCTGGGCCAACAGTGACAGCGATGCTGTCTAAATTTTCAATTTTCAATTTACAATTCTCAATCGCTTTTTGAATGACTGGGATAATAAATTTTACCTGTTCTCTTGCGGCTACTTCGGGAATAATCCCGCCGGTTTTTGAATGGAGAGGAAGGGAAGACGAGACGATATTTGACAAAAGTAAAACTTTATTTCTGGCGTTTGCTTCAATCACCGCAGCGGAGGTTTCGTCGCAGCTTGTTTCAATTCCTAGGATTCTCATTGAGGATTAAAGCCCTTCAATTTTTACCTTGTCGCCTTCTTCCAATCCGTACTTTGAGGAAAGTCCTGCGTTAATTTCAAGCACGTAATTAGCAGGAGACTTGGGTTGGAAAATGGAAGCATTTTGATTATCGGTTGGTGGCTTTAAGTTTTCGTTAATAGTTACTATTGTGTCGCCGTTTATAAATATGATGTCAATTGGAAATTTCATATTTTTCATCCAGAAGGAATAATAGTCGGGTTTGTCAAAGATGAAAAGCATGCCCTGGTCCTCGGGAAGCTCTTTCATTTCAGATAGTCCAACTTCTTTTTCCTCAGCACTTCTAGCAACATTCAGTTTAAACTTATGATCGTCTATGGTTGCAGTCGATGTTTTGCCAAAATTGAAACTGTTATTTTTCAAGTAGTTCTGAGCGAGCAAAATTCCCAGAAGTATCGCAAAAAGTAAGATTACGAGAGCTAATACTTTTTTCATATGATGTTTTCCTTTTGAATAATTTTTGCAATTCGGCTTGTAGATTGATTTCGGATCCGGTCATTAACAAATAACACTTGAGCATGAATTTTGCCAGCCTGTCTTTCCTTATGTTCTATGTGCTCATCTTTTTTTGTCACAGCTATTACCATAGGCTGAAGTCGAGTAACAAGTCTATCATAGTCTTTATCATTTTTCATCTCGGGTAATTTTACTACGTAATCAATTGATGTTAATGCAGATAGAACCTGTGCCCTTGCGCTCTGAGTATTTATGGGGCGTCTTGGACCTTTCAGTTTACCTACTGTTTCGTCGCTTTCTAAAAGTACAAACAGGACATCACCCTTTTCTTTCGCTTTTTGTAGAAAATTTATGTGCCCTACGTGTAGGATGTCAAAAATTCCACCCGCCAAAACAATTCTTTTTTTTTCTTTTCGAAGTCTTTTTGCTGTCCTTATTGCCTGATCAATATTTAATATCTTATTCATAACAATTGACATGTAACATTCAACATGTGACAAAATTGGCCAATTGTAAATTGTCAAATGTTAATTGTTTTGGTTACTCTTTAGTGCCGCGGATAAATACCGCTTGCCAAGGACGGTAGTTAGAATTAAACCTCTCCGTTATTAAAACTTCCCCGTTTCTTGTTACTGTCCTTGTAAAATAAACATTTGCGCCAATTGCTTCAAATTCGGTTTGCTCTAGGCTTCCCTTTGGACGAGTTGGGTCGTCCTGATAGAGTGGCGGTGGTGGAGGTGTTTGATTTGTTACAACAGGTTTTGATATCTCTGTTTTTCTCCCATCGCTTGCTCCATAAAGAAAAAATGTTAAACGTTGGACACTTGGATCAATTGCGGTCTGAATTAAAATATAATTTGGTGTATCATTTTTAAATTTCAAATCAACAGTTGGAGAATAAATTGTTGCGTCTATTCCTGGAGGAGAATCCTGTTCATAATAGCCAACTCTGTAGGCATGAGCGTGTCTTTCTGTAACTCCCACCCCAGCATTTAAAATAGCTCTAAAAAACGTAGTGGATACCTGACAAACTCCTCCCCCGTCACCCAGAACGGTTTTACCATTTTCTATTACGTATGCTTGTTTATACCCTGTAAACGCTGATATATCGCCAAGTGCTTTATTAAATGAAAAAATTTCTCCGGGCGCAACCAAAGACCCATTTATTCGTGAAGCTGCCAAGTTTATATTGAAAACCCTATTTGGGATTGAGTGCTGAAATAGTGATGTCCCCATGCCAATAAGTTCCTTTATGCCAAGGTTATTTGCTTTGTCTGTTGTCATTGTTGGTTTTATAGTCTTGAGTGGAATTTCTATCTTAATGGTCTGGGGTTCTTGCGGAAGAAGAATGCTTGTAAATCTCTGAGACAGTTCTTTATTTATTCTCTTTTCATTTACTTCTTGTCCATCGCTTGATGGTCTAAAGGCAATAACTCTTCCGTTTTCAAATGAGAATAAGGCTTCGACCGGTTCTATGTTTAACTTTTCTGCAAGAGGGGCAAGTAACTCATGAAGTTTTCCTTCCGAGTAGGAATAGGAAGGGGAAAGATTTATACCATTTATATATGCTTGAATAATAAGACTTACGTTGGATAAGACATCCGTAGATCTTCCAATGCTAAATCCTTGAGTTGCCAGGAGGTTTGAATCATATCCAAAATTAAGTTCTCTGACAGAGGTGACCAATTCTCCCTGAGAACTTGAAAATATAAATTGTGTATTTGCAATTTTTTCATTTTGGCCGTCAAAGTACTGTTTAACTTGTTCTTCTGTTTTCCCACCAAAGTTAATTCCATTGATAAAAACGCCTGGGTAAACAACGTTTTTATTTATTGTCTGAAATACTGAGAGCGAAAAACCGGCTAGAAGCACAGTACCAAGAAATGCTCCTGTTATAAACCAGAAGGCGGATTTGGACAGATTCTTAAGATGTCTTTTTTTGACACGAGGAAACTTCATTGACTACGCTCCTGGTATTATACTATATTTAATCTACGTATGGATGATAAAACGATTTTCCAGAACCCAGGCGCAAGTTCATCTCTGCCAAGTCAGGAGCCACCTGTTCCACCCGCCGGACAGAATCTATTTGGGTACCAGCCTACCCAGTCTGCCCAAGCATCTGTGCCCAATCCATCAACCCTTCCCGAGCCAATCCTTGCTCAGGAAAATCCATTTACGCCCCCTCCCCAGCCAGAAAATGTTTATAAACCAACAGCTCCGGAGTCCGCTGGTCCCCCTCCGCCGCCAAAATCTTCATTTTTGTCTTTAAGAAATATTGTCAAGGTCGCAGTTGGACTTTTGGCCTTATTTCTTATTTCCCTTCTTGTTTTTAAGGTTATTCCCGGATTTTTCAATAGAGGAAATGGTGAGGCAACGCTATCTTATTGGGGACTTTGGGAAGATGCTCCAATAATGCAGACTATAATCTCCGATTTTGAAAGGGAGAATCCTGGTATAAAAATTGAATATTCTAAACAAGATATTAAACAATACAGGGAGAAACTTGCCACCAGGATTCCTGATGGTACAGGTCCTGATGTGTTTCGCTTCCACAACACCTGGCTTCCAATGTTTAAAGAAGACCTTTTGCCCATGTCATCTGACGTAATAACAAAAGAGGAATTTTCAGGTAATTTCTATCCGGTTGCACAGGAAGATTTGGTTGAAAATGGGGCAATTTATGGTATTCCTCTTCAAATCGATACACTTTCAATGTACATAAATACAGATCTTTTTCAGGCAGCAGGAATTACAATTCCCACTAATTGGCAGGATTTTATTACCGCTAGCCGTCAGCTTACCGTTAAGGAGGAGAGTGGCAGAATACTGACGGCAGGTGCGGCCCTTGGGGCATATGATAATATAACTCATGCTCCGGATATAGTTTCTTTACTGCTCGTCCAAAATGGAGCAAACTTAGGAGATTTGAATTCCACGCTTAAGCAAACAAGCGATGCTCTTGCGTTTTATACCTCTTTTGCGACAGGCAACGGAAATGTGTGGGATGCAACCCTGGATCCTTCTATTCTCGCCTTTACAAAAGGAAATTTGGGAATATATTTTGGATATTCATGGGATTACTTTATTATAAAGGCGGCAAATCCAAATCTTAATTTCAGCATAGTTGCAGTTCCTCATCTACCCGGCCAAAATCAAACAATTGCGAGCTATTGGGTTGAGGGAGTATCAAGTAAAAGTAAGCATCAAAAGGAAGCTCTTCTTTTTATGAAATATCTATCTCAAAAAGAAACAGCGCAAAAATTGTATACAGCACAGACAAAAACCCGTCTCTTTGGAGAGCTCTACGCGAGGGTTGATCTTGCGCAAAGCCTAGAGAGTGACCCAATAGTTTCTCCGTTCGTTTCTCAGGCAAGAGACGCAGTCTCTTCATTTTTTGTCTCAGATACATATGATAGTGCTTTAAATACTCAGATGAATACTTATTTGGGCAATGCTGTACGCTCAATACTTGATGGCACATCATCCATGACGGCCGCAGAAACTTTGGCAAATGGAGCAGCTCAGGTCCTCACGCAGTATGGAAAGTAAAATAAGACAGTCAATCCTTAAGACTGTCCTATATTCAGATATATTCGAGTACCCTTTAACGGCTCAGCAAATTTGGAAATATCTTATTACAGAAGAAAAAATAAATAGGGAAGATTTTGAAAAAGTATTAAAAATTTCTGCCAAAGGTCGATCGTCCTCTGGACGAAAAAGCCCCATTGAAGAAAAAGACGGGTGGTATTTTATCTCGGGCAAAGAAAAACTTATTAAAAAGAGGCTTAGAAGAAGAAAGGAAAGTACAAAAAAATTAGAGATGATTAATGAAATCTCATCAACACTCTCCGCTATTCCCACAATACTACTGCTGGGCGTAAGCGGAGGAGTCTCCTTGTATAACGCAGAAAGGAAAGATGATGTAGACATCTTTGTAATTGTTAGGAAAAACACAATCTGGGTTACAAGAATGGCCATTATATTATTGCTTATGATCCGGGGCAAATACAGGAGAAGATTGCAGAAGAACGTTGCGGACAAGATTTGCCTAAATATGCTGATAGATGAAAAGAAATTAGCTTTTTCACAGGAGCGGCAGGACTTGTACACAGCTCATGAGATCGTTCAAATGAAGCCAATTTTTAATAGAAATAAATATTACGAAAAATTTCTTGGACAAAATACATGGGTATTAGACTTTATGCCAAACGCACTTGAAAAGATTAAAGATAAGAGATTAAAGATTAAAGATAGAAAAAAACTATCTGCTACTGCCTATTTGTTGCCGGCCGTTGAATTTCTTGTTAAAGAAATTCAATTGTGGTATATCAAAAGACACATGAGCCGGGAAACGGTTTCAGGGGAAATGCTTGCGTTCCACCCTTTTGACTACAGAAAGGCGGTAATGAGGAATTGGCAAAGGAGACTTTCGAAATATGAGTAAAACCTTGCCTGCCGGCAGGCAGGAATTTAATACAGTCGTTTTGGGTGGAACATTTGATCACTTACATAAAGGGCACAAGGAATTTATCCGTTTTGCACTTTCACAGTCCGAAAAGATTGTAGTTGGTTTAACCAGCGACGCATACGTAAGAAAAGTATCAAGTATCAAGCATCAAGTATCAAGTATAGAATCATACAAAACAAGAAAAGAAAATTTGGAAAAGTTTCTAATCGATGAAAAAATACTAGATAGAGCCTTTATACTACAGATAGATGATGTTTATGGAATAACAACATCGGAGGTGGACATAGATGCCTTAATTGTTGTTGAAAAAACTTTAGAGGGAGCTAGAAAAATAAATGCAAAAAGAGAGGAGCTTGGATTAAGACCGCTTCAAATAGTTATCTCTCCATCCGTTTTTGCAGAAGATGGAAGTGTTATGGCTTCATCAAGAATAAGGGCAGGCGAAATTGACAGAGAAGGCAATCTTTATGTAAGCCCTTCTTGGTTAAAAGAAAATTTGGTTTTGCCAGACAGTTTTAGAGAGGAATTAAAAAAGCCCTTGGGCGAATTGATTACTGATGATGATCTTGATAAAGTCAGGGAGTCATTAATAGCAGTTGGCGACATAACCGCTAAAAAGTTTAACGAGATGTTTTTAACTGCTAAAATTTCAATTATTGATTTTAATGTCGCAAGGGAGAGGAAATTCAATTCTATTTTAGAATTAGGATTTGGAGGAAATGAAAAAATTATTAAAGTTGATAATCCCGCAGGAGAAATAACGCCAGAGATATTCAAAGCAATAAGAGAGGCTTTTTTAGAAAATGGCACAGTTATTATTCAAATTTCAGGAGAGGAAGATTTGGCAGTGCTCCCGGCAATTCTTGTAGCCCCTCTGGGAGCAATAGTTTTCTACGGACAACCCGAAAAAGGAATGGTAAAAATATTAGTCTCGGAAGAAGTCAAAGAAAAAACATACAATCTATTGAAAGAGTTTACAAATTCCAAATAAGTTGTTAAGATAATCTTCTAATATGGCCGAAGCAGAACCACAAACAAAAAACTTGCCCGAAGTAAGAGCTGTTACAGAACAGGAGATATACGAAATTTATATTGCAAAGGATCTATCCCCAAAACCAAGTCAAAAAGTCAGAGTTATAATAAATATGGTCGAAAGCCTTGATGGAGTAACAACAATCTTTGATGAGAACGGTAACGCAAGTGAGCAAGGAATAGGAAATCCGGTTGATCAACGTCTTATGCGACATCTTAGATTTCATGCGGATGCAACCCTAAATGGCTCTGCAACTCTCAGAGCTTCTGGATCAGACTCAACAATAGACGAGGATAGGTATCCGCAACTTATAGCAAAAAGGCGCGAAATGGGAAAATCGGATAATCCTATAGCTTGTGTAATGACTTCAAAAGCAAACCCGGAGGAATTTGATGAGGAAGTGTTAACAGGTAAAAAAAGTGAATTCTTTCGTGATAGAAGATTTCACTCTATTCTTTTTGTTGGAGAAGATGCTCCTGAGGAAAATCTGAAGAGAATAAGGCAGGTTATACCTACAGGAAAGAAGTTTGATCTTGTAAGAGTCCCGAATGGGGAAAATGGAAGGCCGGATGTAAAAGCGCTTGTTGAGATACTGCATGAAAAATATAGTGTTAAAACTCTTTTAAGCGAAGGCGGAGCAAGGTTAAACCACTCATTACTTGTCGCAGGATTAATTTCCGATTTATTCCAAACAATAGCTTTAAAAGCGGCTGGGGCAAGCCCAAAAACGAATGGAATAATTGAGGGAGAAGAAACACTTTCAAGAGGCGATCTAGTCGATTTTGAATTAATGTCTAATCTTTACGAACCAACGGGTAACGCAATATATCTCCACTCAAGTAGTAGGGATCAAAGCTTATAGTTTTAATACTAGAGGACATTGACAAAAGAGCCATTTTTCTGTATATTTGCCATACTCTCATTAAATTATCCCTCATACCGTGAGGGATTTTGTTATAAAGAGTCAATATGGATGATAAGAAAATTTATTTAACAAAAGAAGGTCTTGAAGAGCTTAAGAAAGAGCACGATCAACTTGAAAAAGTAAGAAGGCCGGATGTTCTAACCAGAGTTTCAGAAGCTCGAAATATGGGAGACCTCTCGGAAAACGCGGAGTATACTGCGGCACGCGACGAGCTGTCTTTTATAGATGGAAGAATTGATGAACTTGAGGAGCTCTTAAAGCAGGCAGTTATAATAGCTGAACCCAAAAGTTCTTCAAATCATGTTGTGAAATTAGGTTCAACAGTGAAGCTCAATATAAAAGACAAGCATGAAGTTTTTACAGTCGTAGGTGAATGGGAAGCAGATCCAAAAGAAAAGAAAATTTCACACCAGTCTCCTCTTGGGAAAGCTTTACTTGGTAAAAGAGTTGGAGAGAAAATAGATGTTGAAGCTCCGGCAGGAAAAGTTGTCTACACAATTGTCTCCGTAGAGTAAAAGAGTTATAATAGTTCCACTTCATGGACGACTTCTATAAAAAACTTGAGCAAGAAAATCTAAGCGCAAAACAACCCGTTATCATAGAGTCTTCAGAAGGCGCCTATTTAGTGGTCTCTGGTCAAAAAAAGCTTAATTTCTGCTCAAGTCACTATCTTGGTTTTGCAGTTGACGCCCGAATAAAAAAGGCTGCCAAAGACGCAATAGATGAATATGGTCTTGGCACAGGATATAGAACTATTGCCGGAACAAACGTATTAAACACTGAGCTAGAAAAAGCTCTTGCTAGGTTTAAGAAAACAGACGCAGCAATAGTTGTTGCCGGTGGATACTTGGCAAACATGGCGGCGATCCAGACAATTTTAGGCAAAGAGGATATTGTAATTTCAGATGAGCTAAATCATGCATCAATCATTGACGCAATAAGGCTTGCGCAAATTAAAAACAGATTTATTTATAAACATAGAGATACAGCGGACTTGGAAGAAAAATTAAAAGAAGCCTCAGCGCTCACTAAAACCCCTAAGGAGAATGGTGAGACTCCTATAGTTCTTATAGTAACGGATGGAGTTTTCTCAATGGATGGCGACTTGGCACCGCTACCGGAAATCGTTACCCTTGCGAAAAAATATGGAGCATTAACAATGGTAGATGATGCTCATGGAGAAGGAGTTTTGGGGGAAGGCGGACGCGGAATCGTTGACCACTTTGGACTTCATGGACAAGTTGACATAGAAGTTGGGACTTTATCTAAAGCCTTCTCTGTAATGGGAGGGTTTATTACAGGTAAGAAATCATTAATTGATTTTTATAAACAAAAAGCAAGACAATTTATGTTTTCAAGCGCGCTGTCCATTCCTGATACCGCGGCGCTTATTGAAGGAGTTAAAATTCTTGAAGAGTCGGACGAGCCGGTAAAAAAACTTTGGGAAAATACAAAGTATCTTAAAGACAAATTTAAGAAATTGGGATTTGACATTGGTAACTCTGAAACTCCAATAACTCCAATAATTCTTGGCGATGAGGATCTTACTTTGAAGTTTAGCCAAAGGCTTTTGGAGGAAGGCGTCTTTGCATCTGCAATTAGATTTCCACTCGTTCCAAAGGGAAAAGCAAGAATTAGAGTTATCCCATCTGCCGCACACAGCAGGGAAGATTTAGACTTTGGAATTGGTGCATTTGAGAAGATTGGCAAAGAGTTAGGTGTGATATAATCTTAAAATTATGGCAGAAACAGAAAGAAGAGTTTTAGTAACGGGGGCATTTGGCCAAATAGGCTCCGAGCTTGTTCCGGCTCTTCAGCAGAAGCACGGAAAAGACAGCGTGGTTGCTATGGGACACAGTCATATTCCCACCGATTTTGATGGAATATTGGCCACAGGCGATACGGGAAACAAAGGAGAGCTGGAAAGAATTATTGAAGAGCATCGTGTCGGAACTGTTTATCATTTGGTTTCTCTTCTGTCTGCACGTGGGGAGGAGAACCCAGATCTTACTTGGGATATTAATATGGGAGGCCTCAAAAATGTTCTAGATATTGCAAGAGAACGTAGGCTTAGAGTTTTTTGGCCAAGTTCCATAGCCGTCTTTGGCCCAACAACCCCCATGGATAATACGCCACAGCACACGGTTTTGGAACCAACCACAATGTACGGAGCTACAAAGGTTGCAGGCGAAAACCTTGTCAGGCATTATGTCTTAAAGCAGGGAGTAGATGTTCGTTCGGTAAGGTATCCCGGTCTAATCAGTCACAAGCAAGAGCCGGGGGGAGGAACTACGGACTATGCAGTCGCGATTTTCTATGACGGTTTAAGAAAAGGATCATATGAATTTTTTGTTAATTCTGAGACAACTCTGCCAATGATGTATATGGATGATGCTGTTAAAGGCACCATTGACTTAATGAATGCAGGTCTGGATATAAAGAAAACAGGAGAGTGGAATAGTTACAATTTGACGGCGATTAGCTTTACAGCCCAGGAGCTTGCGGAGGAATTGAAAAAATATATACCGGATCTTAAAGTAACTTACAAGCCTGATCACAGGCAATCTATTGCAGATTCCTGGCCTAATTCTATTGATGATACCCTAGCACGACAGGAATGGGGATGGGACCATGAATTTGATCTTTCCAAAATGACAGAGGAAATGGTTGTAAGACTTAAGGAAAAGTTCGGACAAGCTAAGTAAACCTGCTATAATTACCTCATGTTTTGGGCTGACAAACTTCTTGAAAATGTAAAAGGTCCTCAAGTTGTTGAGGATGCATGGACGCCATCCGGAATTGTGCATATGGGTTCTTTGAAAGGACCTGTTATTCATGATGTGCTTTTTAAAATCCTTGAAGAAAGAGGACAAGAGGCTAAATTTCTTTATGGATTTGATGACTTTGATCCAATAGACGGACTTCCCGCGGAACTTCAAGAATCCCTCGGAAAATATATGGGAGTCCTTATATCTATTGCTCCCGCACCTTCTGGGAATGGTTCCTTTGGAGATTTTTATGGAGGAAAAATGAAAGCATTGCTTGATCAGCTTGACGTAAAACCGGAAATATATAAAACATCAGAAGTTTATCAATCAGGAAAATTTGACGATGCAATTAGGATTGTTTTGGATAATGTAGGCAAAGTTAGAAAAGTTTATGCGGAAATTTACAAAAAAGAAATTGATAAAGATTGGTTCCCATTTCAAGTTATATGTCCTAATTGTGGAAAATTAGGAACTACGAAAGTAACCGATTGGGATGGGAAGGAAGTTTCATTTGAATGTTCACCTGATTTAGTTAAATGGGCAAAGGGTTGTGGGGAAAAAGGAAAATTGTCTCCGTTTGGCGGAAATGGCAAAATGCCATGGAAAGTTGAATGGGCAGCCGCGTGGTACACGTTTGGAGTCACTATTGAAGGAGCAGGTAAAGATCATGGTTCGGCAGGCGGAAGCTACGATGTTGCTATGCAGATTTTAAAAGATGTTTTTGGGAAACCGCAGCCGTTGAAGTTGGTATACGAGTTTTTCCTTTCAAGCGGCAAGAAAATGTCGTCTTCTAAAGGAGTTGGTATGAATGGAGAGGAACTTCTTGAAGTTTTACCTCCTCAAGTTGCAAGATTTCTAATGATTAAGACTCCGCCAAACCAGCAGGTTGAATTTAATCCACATGGGACGCTTGTCATCCCAAAACTTTTTGATGATTATCAAAGAGCAGAAGGAGAAAAAGAAGGAGATCTGTCCAGGGCTTTTGCCCTATCGCAGATTGGTGGGAAAGAAAAAGTTCCGTCAGTTCGTTTTTCTGTTCTTGCCCAGTGGGTTCAAATGCCCAATATGGAAGAAGAAATTAAAAAAGCGGGCGCAGAAAATTGGGCAAAGTATGCAAAAGTTTGGGTAGAAAAATATGCGCCGGAAGAAGAAAAGTTTATTGTCCAGAAAGAGCTACCTGAAGAAACTAAGAATTTATCGGTTGAACAAAAAAAATATCTCTCAACGCTTTCGGGAAAGCTCGATACGAAAGATGCTGAAGGTCTACAGACGGGAATCTATGATTTATCTAAGCAACTCGACATTCCTTCTAAAGACGCCTTCTCATCTATTTATATTTCGCTTCTTGGGAAAGATCATGGCCCAAAAGCCGCATGGCTCATTTTGTCGCTCGATAAAGATTTCGTTAAAAACCGATTTAAGGAAGCTTCCAAATAAATGCAGAAACTTTATTTTGTAACAGGAAATAGGGATAAAGTAGATGAAGCCCAGAAAATCTTAGGACTTCCAATTGAAGTTGTTGATGTTGATATCAATGAAATTCAAAGCCTTGATCTTGCTAAAGTTGTAAAACATAAAGCAGAAGAAGCGTACAAAAAAGTTAAAAAGCCATTATTTGTTGACGATGTAAGCTTTGAGATCAAAGCTTGGAATGGTTTTCCTGGGCCTTTTATAAAATTTCTCAGAATAGCTGGTAATAACAGGCATGAATTATTGCTTAGAATGCTTTCGGCGGAAAAAGACAGAGCTGTGCGTGTTATAGCAGGTATTGGTTATCACGACGGTAAAAAAGTACATATAATTGAAGGTTCATTTGTAGGAAAGATTGTCCCAAGGCGAGGTGATAAAGGTTGGGGGTTTGATCCTTATGTTATTCCCCATGGATATACAAAAACGCTTGGAGAACTTGATGAAAATGTTAAGAATAAGATATCACACAGAGCTAGGGCATTAAAAAAATTTAAAGAACTATTAGATAGGCAAAACAAATAAGTTGTATAATCAAGATATGTTGGATCTTAAATTTGTTAGAGAAAATGCGGATCTTGTTCAAAAATCCTCAGCGGATAAAGGAATAGAAATTAACATTTCCCATATTTTGGAGATTGACAGTAAATATCAAGAATTGTCATCCGCCGTGCAGAAATTGCGGGAGGAAAGAAATAAGTTCGCAAAGGAAAGAAATATTGAGGAAGGAAAAAAACTCAAAGACAAGCTTGAGAAAGAAGAGAAAGCCGCAGGAGCAGTAGAAGAAGAGCTAATAAATTACCTATCTAAGATTCCAAATATAGCAGCAAGCGATGTTAAGGCAGGAAAAAGCGACCAGGAGAATGAGGTTGTAAGAAAAGAAGGAGAGCCCATGAAATTTGATTTTACGCCCAAAGACCACCTTGCGCTTGGCGAAGAACTCGATATTATAGATATTGAGAGAGCCGCTAAAGTTTCGGGGACCCGTTTCTCGTACTTAAAAAATGACGCCGTGCTGTTGGAGTTTGTACTTGTACAGTTTGCTTTCGATATATTAACGAAGGAGAGGTTTGCTCCTGTAGTTCCCCCGGTTCTTATAAAAAAAGAGACAATGCAAGGCCTAGGTTATATGGAAAACGGCG
>JBBDZP010000051.1:0-2141 GCA_040900105.1 Candidatus Levyibacteriota bacterium
TTGAAAAAAAGGTGCATGGAGCTGCTCCAGCTGGATTTTAGGCTGTTCTTCCTGCCCGACCGAAAGAAGTATGTTAGTGGCTGCTGCCATCAAGATCTCGGACTTGTTTTTGTTTTCACTCACCGGAGGCGAAGTAGATGTAAAAATAACTGAAAAGTAATAGTCTGATGCAGTTTCATTTTCAGGAACTTCAACTCTTAATTTTAATTCCTTTTGCTGTTTTGGCCCAAGTTCTATCTTTGAGATTTCGGTGTCCTCCTCGTATATACTGATTCTTTGCATCATCAAGGGGTCTTTTAAGTTAAGCTCCTCATCCTTAAGGTATCTAACCTGTCCGTTCTGCTCATCCGATTGGGCAAATTGCTTAAAAGATATGTCCAGAGTCTCGCTCTGGTCTCCCTGGTTTTTGACTATAATTGGGGTTTGTAAAGTTACGGGGGGGACTGCTTTTATTTGAATTATCGGAGGGTAGAGCTCCACGGAAAAAGCTGAAGCGTCTGCTTTGGAAACAAGTAACATTTGACATGTGACAAGTAACAAAATGGTAAATAATTTCTTCATTTTAGAAATTGGGGACAGCTATGAATGTTATTTTGTTGCTGTAAAATTCCGGTGCCTGTGAACCCGGAATATTAACTTTATAGGTGATTTGCGATCTGGACTCGCTTGATGCCGCAGCAACGATTTGAGGAATCTCGCTTGAGAAAGGTTTATAAAAATTTGTATCAGAAAAGCTACTTACGCAATAGTTTGTAGTACTTGTCCTGAGCGGAGTCGAAGGATCACATCTATAACCAAATCCGTAAGTGAGAGTTCCTGTCCATGCCTGAGCTATAGACTGCGTACAAACTCCATTATCACAAGTTGTGTCCGGGATGAAGGTTGGGGAGGAATTATGCTTGAGGGAATGATCCTGGAAAGTTTGTAGGGTATATCCGTGAGAAGAAGGTGCCGAAACTGAGATCGTGTTGGTTCTACTCACGGGATCTGTGGCCGTAATTTCTCCATAATCAATAAGATTTTCGGAAACCGAGAATTTAAGCGGAGATTCTGTGTTTGCATTCTCGAATCCAACCTGAATTTTATAATTTGGGCCTGTAAATAAACCATACATAGTCTGTTTGATAGCTGTCCGGGGCACAGTCTCTTCAAAAAGAGGCTGAGGAACCACGCCTCCGTCTATTACGGTTTGAGCAAAAGCGGTCGAAGTATACAGAATACAGTATACGGTATACAGTATGCAGATAGAGAGGATCTTCACATTATTATCCTAGCCCACCTGAGCCTTAAAATGCAAGCAGGATAGCCGCTGAGGTCGCCCACGAAAATTTTCCTCGTTCTCAATCGCACTGTTATAACTTTTCAGTGGCGCAAGAATGAGCACCGCTAACGCTCTCGGAAATTTTGTAGGCTCCCCGCGGCGTATGGTACAATAATCTTGAATTTATTATGAAGCAGTATAATCCCTCGGAAATAGAGAAGAAGTGGCAGGAAAAGTGGGAAAAAGATAAAACTTATTCTCCTGATCTGGACAAGGCTAAAAAACCGTTTTATAACCTCATGATGTTTCCTTATCCGTCCGCCGAGGGGATGCACGTTGGGAATATGTATGCCTTTACCGGCGCGGATGTCTATGGCCGCTTCATGAGAATGAAGGGGTTTGATGTTTTTGAGCCTATTGGATTGGATGGGTTTGGAATCCATTCTGAAAACTACGCGATGAAAGTAGGCAAGCACCCCAAGGAACAGGCTGAAATTTCGGAAAAGAATTTCTACAGACAGCTTCATTCAATCGGAAATTCTTACGACTGGACCCGCACAGTGGAGACGTACAAACCTGAGTATTATAAATGGACGCAGTGGCTTTTTATTCAGCTTTTCAAGGCTGGGCTTGCTTATAAAAAGAAAGCACCTGTTAATTTTTGCCCAAAAGATTTAACGGTTTTGGCAGATGAGCAGGTTATAGACGGAAAATGTGAGCGTTGTGGGGCACAGGTAGAAAAAAGAGAATTAGAGCAGTGGTTCTTTAAGATTACCGATTACGCTCAAAGACTTTTAGATAATATCCCCAAGCTAAATTGGTCGGAAAAGGTCAAAGTTGCGCAGGAGAATTGGATTGGTAGAAGTGAAGGCGCAAGGGT
>JBBDZP010000052.1:0-14650 GCA_040900105.1 Candidatus Levyibacteriota bacterium
CCCAAACAGGACCCCTTCTAAGACTTCCTCCTGAAAGCCTTACAACCGTTGCTCCGGGCTTATAAATAGTCCCATACGCTATAGTCTGGTCTGCGCCCACCGTAAGAGTTGTTCCCTTTGCGACTGTCAAAACCGCATCGTTTTGCGTACCCGTTCCTTTATCTATTCCGTCAGACGTGCTATTTCCAAATACGCAGCTTGATGAAACAGTGTAGTCGCTTGTAAGAGAAACAGATGAACATCCTGAAGCGCTTTCCTGCGTAAACGGAGTGACAGTTCCATATGTTACACCCGAACTATTTGATGCCACCGCGCAGTAATAATACGTTGCTCCGGGCACAAATCCCGAAAGAGCCGCGGTTAACGCAACGGGGCTTGCTCCTGAACCCATTGACTCACTTGTAGTGGAATTCGGCAGACTGGCACATGCAACATTTGATGGTCCCCAAAGGTACCAAGCGTCTGTTGCAAGAGAATTAGGATTAACCGTTCCATTAAGAGTTGTTGATATTGAGTCTACATTTGTCTCGGCAGATACGGCAACCGTTGGAACTGCTGCACTGGCTCTTGGAATTTTAACAAAAAGAGCCGTTAACGAAAGAAGAAACACAAAGGAAATCAGAAATATTATTTTGGACAGATTTAGTTTTTTCATTTTCTATCTAATAGAAATGTCAAATGTTGATGAAATGCCAGCCGAGTCTGTCCCGGAAAGAGTAATCATAAAACGCTTAGCGGTTGTGTCATCAACTGTCCATGAAGCCTCCCATGTACCATCGGCAGAGGTTCCTGCAGTCATTGTTGCAGGATATGTTTGTGTTTTTGTGTCTGATTTTACTGTTACGCTAACAGATGCAACATCTGCCGCTGCACCGGCAACGTTGACTGTCACTTTTTGGTTACTACCTATTTGCTGAAAAAGAGGAGAGATTGTCCCTTCATAAAACTGTGGGTTTGCTTCCGGAGGTTGTGCCACAAAAAAATCCTGATCGGAAACAGGCGCTGAAGGTGCTGAGGTAGGTGTTGAAATTGCTCCTGAGCCCGTACCGGAGGAAAATCCCGAAATGTCAATTTCTCCAGAAGCAAGAATGGTACAGCCGGTGTTTCCGGATGTTACACATGCCCAAGTAGTATCAAATCCTTTAGGAACGCAGTTAGATTGGGACATAAGAGAACAGATGGTTAAAAGGGTTGAAGGCTTTGAGAGTTTTGCAAATACTACAGACCATTGAGGACATGCTGTTGACTCTGTTGTATAAACATATGAAACGCGGGCTGGATCTTTTGGAACCTTCTTCATGTAAACCGTGTCTCCTTCTTTCCACTCTGCTCCGTCTTTAAGCGCTGCTGCAAAAGGAGAGTCGGAGGGGCTAGGGTAACAATTCCTGTCATTGTAGTAAAGATCCAGGGCAAGTTTTACTTGCTGGAGGTCCCTTTGTCTTACAGCATCTTGGCTTTTGGCTATTTGCCCGGCAGGATTAAGAGTCATAGCCGCTCCTACAATTAAAGTTGACACTATTGTTATTGCAACAAGGATTTCAACTAGGGTAAACCCAGCACCAGCTTTCTTTTGGAAAGTGGTGCTGGGTAAACCATTATTTATTAATCCAATTCTTTTTTTCAATTCTTTCATAGCATTACCGTGATATTTTAATTTTTTCTCTCTCATTCTAGCCAACTTTTCTTCCGTATAAGCTTCGTAATAAATAAGCTTCCATGGCTTATAACGTTTGGTCGATATTATTTTTCCATTATTATGTTCCTTGAAACGAATTTTCAGATTTTTGGTTGAACCAACATAGATCTGGTCATTCAATATACTTTTTAGAACATACACGTAAAACATAAGTGATGCTAGGTAAAACCATCTTATTTGTTAATTGTCACTTGTCAAATGCTAATTGACAACTATTATCTCCCCTGTTATCTTAGGATTTAGCTTATCGTAGTATTTGTACGTTCCTGGATTTTTGAGGAGAATCTCATTGCTTGTGGCACTATCTTCCAGTATTCCAATGCTTAGGTCTTTACTGAAGTCATCTAACCCTACAATTTCTACCCTTATTCCTGAAAAGTTTACAAAGTTTACAAGATGTCCTTTTTTGAGTGTTAGTCTCACTGGAACTGCTCTTGTTGAAGTTAACATTATGGTTTCTCCCGGGACCGTTGTTGGGATTGGGGTAACTGTGGGGGTTACTTGAGACTGCTGATCTAATTTAATTGGAGTTTTACCTGACAGAAGGAGGAATATTCCCGCAAGAAGAAGGAGGATAATCGCAAGCAGCGCGATTAAATTGTTTCTGCCTATCCTATTCACCAAACCAACTAAAGAAGTCATTTCAAGAATGCTTACATGCTTAGTTTATCCACAAAAATTAACTCGTGTCAAGAGCCACGAGTTGACATTTGACATATTACATGTGACATTTAACCTAGAATGGGGAAAATTAGAGATTTAAAAATATGTTATAATAAAGGCACTATGAAATCCCAAGTTTTACATACTATTGTTTGGAAAGAAAATAAAATCTTCGTAGCTAAGTTTCTAGAGATAGAACTCGCCTCTCAAGGTAAAACCAAAAAGGAAGCGATAGTAAATCTAAAAGAAGCTTTGGAACTTTACTTGGAAGACGAGCCAAAAATTATTTCTTTTCCCTCAATAGATAAGGTAAGCTTCCAAAAATTCCCCGTAAATTAATGTCAAAGCTTTATTCTGGACAAAAATTAATTAAGGCACTAATTAGAGCAGGCTTTTATGTGGTTTCCACAAAAGGAAGTCATGTTAAGCTCAGAGGCATCCGCTTCGGCAAACTGCAAACAGTAATTGTTCCAAAACATAAAGAAATAGCTTATGGAACACTTCAAAGTATCCTAAAACAAGCCACGATGGAATTCGAAGAGCTTAGAAAATTCATCCGTTAACCTGCCTGTAAAGGAGTATCCTTTACGTCACTTAACAAATCAAATTACAGCATTTAGAAGAAAGCTTTTAACGAGCCCCACAAAGTGATTTTGGTCAATTGTTAGTTGTCAATTGTCAAATGTCACTTGTCAAGTTATCCTTGACATTATACTTTGGCCTTTGTTAATCTAGATAAATAGACGGTCGATTGTAGAAGGTGGAAAGTAGTGCTAGAAGGTAGAATTTAGAGAATAGATTCTATCTTCCATTCCCTAGCTTCAAAATACTATCTTCTACTATCCATCTTCTATCGTCTAAAAATTATTATGGAATCTAAAAATGTGCTTATTTCCTATCTTGAGAATGCTTCTATTTTTATTTTAGGCATCGCACTTCTGGTATTTCCTCTTGCAATCGTAACTTTTACGACAGACGTTGTGACTTTTCCCAAGCAAGTTCTTCTGGGCATTGCTGTTTTGACGTCACTTTTAATTTTTGCGGTAAAGTCTTTAAAAGAAAAGAAAGTAGTCATCAGAAGGACACCATTTGATCTGCCGGTACTATTATTTATAGTGGCAGCCCTTGCTTCAAGCATATTTGCGGTAAATAGAATAGATTCTCTGACAGCATTTGTTCCGTTTTTATTCTCTACTTTTATATATTTTATTATAGTAAATACCGCTAAAGACCGGTCTTCCGTTACTTTCCTATACTCATCTCTTATTACAGGAGCCCTTGTTATCTCTACTCTATCACTCCTCTCCTTCTTCAAGATTTATCCTCTTCCCTTTGCTTTTGCGCGGGTTCAAACATTTTCAACGCTCGGTTCTTCACTTGATCAGGCAATTTATCTCACGATTGTCCTCTCTTTTGCCGCAACCCTTGCTTGGCCGCTTATAAAAAGACTGACTTCAAAAAGGGCTTCCGTTTTTGAAAAAGACAGAACGCAGCTGTTTGACGGAGGATTCCTGCTAGCCACTATTGTGATACTTGCAGCTTCCGCCATAACCTTGTATACAATTGCAAATCCGCCGGCCGGCGGACAAAAACCTATTATCCTACCTTTTGAGACAGGATTTAGAATAGCGTTTGCAGAAATCTCGCAAGACAGCGGCCGGGTGGCCCAGGGATTTCTATTAGGAAGCGGCTACGGAACTTTCAGTACAGACTTTAGCAGGTTTAAGCCTGTTGCTTTCAACCAAAACGCGGAGCTTTGGTCGCTTACTTTTATCCGCTCTTCAAGCTGGGTTCTTGAGATATTAGCTACATCTGGCGTCTTAGGAATAGCTACCTTACTTTTTCTTTTCTACAAATTATTTAAGGAGAAGGCGCACTTCCTGCCAGTAATTTTGGGTGTAATTGCTGCTTTTGTCCTGCCCCTTTCATTTGCGACCCAAACTCTCTTCTTTATTGTTTTAGGGCTCTTTGCGGCCGGCGAAAGCCTGAAGGAAAGAAAACAAAATAAGTACTTTGATGTAGAGCCTCATTTTGTGACCCTAAGGCGTGGCATACTTTCCCTGTCTAGTACGGCAAGCGGGGACAGAAAAGATGAAAGATTTGTCCCAATTGTGTTTGCCGGCACAATCGTTGCATTAGTTGGATTGATAGGATTCTTTGCATTAAGATATATTTTAGCCGACATAACTTTTCAAAAATCTCTGGTTGCGGCAAGTACCAACAACGGCTCTGAAACTTATACTCTTCAAGCGGAAGCTATAAGTACTTTCGGCTGGAGAGACGCGTACCATAGAATTTTCTCTCAGACCAACTTAACTCTTGCCAATTCTTTGGCATCTGGGCAGCCAAAGGACTCCTCACCATCTGCTCAGAGTCAACAGACAATTTTAACCTTAACTCAGCAATCAATTAATGCTGGCCGCCAGGCTACGGTAAATTCACCTCAAACAACTGCTAACTGGAGTAACCTTGCATCTATATATAGATCTCTTATTGGATTTGGACAAAATGCAGAACAATTTGCTATAGCTTCCGCTCAACAGGCAGCCATACTGGACCCAAACAATCCAAACCAATATGTTAACCTGGGCGGAATTTACTACCAGCTTGGGCAATGGGAAAATGCTCAGAGAGAATTCCAGACAGCTGTTAATTTAAAACCGGATCTTCCCAACGCATATTACAATTTGGGACACGCGCTTGAACAAAAAGGAGATTTGGAAGGTGCTTTAGCACAGTATCAAACCGTAAAAAACCTAGTCACAAACGATAAAATTAACCTAGAAACAATCAATATGGAGATAGACGCTTTACAAGCAAAAATTGACGCGGGCGGGCAGGGTGCGGCAAATCCAGCTCTTACTACTCCAACACTGCCAACGCAAAATCCTCCTGTTCAAATCCCCTCCCCTCCAGCAACAAGTTCAGCAAAATAGTATACAGTATTCTGTATACGGTATACTGCATACTAGATACTACTTTGGAAGGAGGTGAAATCTATGAACTTTAGCTTTGCAAACCTTGACCCATTCGTTTCTCTGGTTTTTGGTGTTCTGATTTTGGTTTTCCCAAAATTATTAAACTACCTTATCGCAGGATATTTGATAGTAATTGGCCTTTTAGGCCTCGGGATTTTGGGGTAGCTATATTGTGTGGACAGGTTAGATTATGCTTCTGTTCCATCCTCAGCCGATTCGGTCTGAGCTCACGGCCGAACGACTTATCAAATGGGTGGACCTGAGGGGAATTGAACCCCTTTCTACTCCATGCCATGGAGTTATACTACCGGTGTACTACAGGCCCGTGTGGACCGAAGGAGATTCGAACTCCCCACCTCTGCAATGCGAATGCAGCGCTCTACCAAATGAGCTATCGGCCCAAGTTAAAATATTTTACCACAAATAGGTAAAACACAGACAAAAGAGCTACCTGTAAAGGATACTCCTTGACATATACTCTCTCTTTTCTTAAGATTTAGATAATGCCCGCAAAAAACATCATTAAAATATATGTTGAGGACGGCTATTATCATGTTTATAACCGAGGCGTTGAAAAAAGAATAATATTTAAGGATGACCAAGATTATAAAGTATTTCTCGACTATCTAAAAATTTATCTCCAGCCTCCACAACCTCTTTTAACCAGGACGGAATCTATTGGCGATACGGTCTTTACTGCCCCACGAAGGCCTCTTAATAATTTCCATAATGAAATAGAATTGATAGCATATTGCCTTATGCCAAATCACTTTCACCTTCTACTAAAACAAAGGTCACAAAGAGCTCTTGAAAGTTTCATGCGGTCGCTTCTTACCAAATACTCCACTTACTTTAATAAAAGATACAAGAGAGTTGGCTCTCTATTTCAAAGCACATACAAAGCGGCCTTAGTTGATAACGACAACTACCTTCTCCATCTTTCTCGGTACATTCACCTTAACCCTGTAAAGGGTACTCCCTTACATATCTTGCATATGGCTTACTCAAGTTATGGAGACTACATTGGAAAAAGAGATACAAAATGGATAAAAAAGGAAAACATACTGTCATTCTTCAATGATACTAAAAAGACTGGCTTAGTAAACTTGCTCTCCTATCAGAGCTTTGTTGAAAAATATTCGTCAGATTCGAAAGAAACACTTGGGAGATTAACTCTTGAAGATGACGAAGAGGACCTGTAAAGGAGTATCCTTTACATCCTTTCTATTGAAGGTAGGAGAAGGGGTTTAGAAGCACGCCGTCCCGCAGGATCTCAAAATGAAGATGAGCTCCGGTTGTTCTACCTGTTAAGCCTATCCACCCGATCACGGTCTGGCCTGCAACAACTTTATCCCCGGGGCTTACATTTACTCCGGACATGTGAGCATAGTGAGATGTATAACCGTTGTCTCCTGCGATATAAACATTATTTCCGTATCCTCCGTCCCAGGTACCAACGTTTACAATTGACACTGTTCCGCTTTGAGCGGCCACGATTGGTGCTCCATATGAACCCAGGATATCAAGTGCCATATGGTACCATGCAGGCCCCTGGCTTACTACGCCTCTAAATGGCCAGGTAAATCCGCCGGATGTGATAGTGACAGGGCCCGAAGCGATAAATTGCTGACGCCTTATGAACGGCTGCTCTTCAGGCTTAATACCGTCAGGCACAACGAGAATTTGCCCTTCAACTAAAGAAAAGGTCTCAGGATTTGCAAATTCGTTAAACGGAAAGTCAACGATTTTTTGGGCATCGGTGTCATATTTTTTGGCTATAGAGTATACGGTATCTCCCTTTGAAACCTTGTGCGACATACCGGAAACGGGAAGAATTTCAAGAGTGTCCCCTACTGCAATATCATCACTACTTAAGCTATTCTCCCATTTTATGGTATCCCCCGAGATTCCAAACTTCTGAGCGATTGTAGAAATAGTATCCCCACGGGCAACCGTATATATGATTGTCTCGTCTCTGGGTTTTTGGGAGATGTCTGTCTGGAATACATTATCTCCTACAATTATTGATTGGTTAGGAGCAGGGGAATCTATCTCTTTTGAAGAGGCCGAAGAAGAAAAAACCGGATAAGTGCTAGCCAGAAATGGGGCAGAGATAACACCAACTATTAGAACTCCAATGACCGCAAGATGCAAAAAAGGCCGGTTATAACGGCCTCTTTTTACCATAAATAGCCTTACTAAAACGTTCTTATTCTTCTCAAAAAATACAGAATAAAGTATGATCTTTTTTCTAAGATATGAGGCAAAAAAGTTTAAAAAAGAAGAGAATTCCGAGCTTATGGCCTTCCCGCCTGCAATGCTTGACGCGTAACGTCTGCGGGCAGGCAAAAAACGCATGATAAAAACAAGGACACGTTTTTGCATGCCACTTAGTATACAGTATATAGTAGACAGTATCCAGTATAAAACATGAAAATAGAAAATTTTACTGACCTCATAGCTTGGAAAAAGGGACACAAGCTGGTGCTTGATATATACAAGATCACTTCAGTGTTTTAAAGAGCAGAGTCTTATGCTCTTTCAGATCAAATGAAACGAGCTTCAACTTCAATTACGAGCAATATTGCCGAGGGATTTTCTAGAAAAAGCAGTAAGGAAAAATTGCAGTTTTATTATATTGCACTCGGCTCATCAACAGAACTTCAAAATCAACTCATAATAGCTAAAGACCTGTATTACCTGAGAAAAGCTAAGTTCGAGGAAATTGACCAGCAAGTAGTTTTGGTTCGGAAATTAATCTTCGGTCTAATAAGAAGCCTGAAGCTTACGGTTTAGCGTTCTGCTATATACCATATACAAGATACTATCTACTAATTAGGCTTTTTGGAGGCTCTCATTCATGTCATCCTGAACGCAGTGAAGGATCTTGGGCTACTACTGGGATTCTTCGTTTCACTCAGAATGACAAACATTCCTAAGCCTTCTGTAAACTTTTGAAGAACTCTTCGTTTGTTTCTGTTTTTGAAAGGCGTTCAATTAAAATGCTTGTTCTCTCTTCCGGATTTAGCATATCAAGCATGCGTCTTACCGTTACAATCTTTTTAAGTTCTTCTTCGGCAATCAAAAGCTCTTCCTGTCTTGTTCCTGAGCGCTCGATGTTTATTGAAGGAAATACTCTTTTATCTGCAAGTTTTCTGTCTAAATGAAGCTCCATGTTGCCTGTTCCTTTAAATTCTTCATAAATAAGATCGTCCATTCTGCTTCCTGTTTCAACGAGTGCTGTTCCAATAATAGTAAGCGAGCCTCCTTCTTGAGCGCTTCTTGCAGCACCAAAAAACTTCTTTGCCGGCCAAAGTGCCGCGGGATCAAATCCACCTGAAAGGGTTCTTCCGGATGGCGCAACCGCAAGGTTGTAGGCACGGGCAAGCCTTGTGATTGAGTCCAGAAGTATAACTACATCTATCCCCTGCTCAACCAGTCTCTTGGCGCGGTCTAAGGCAATTTCTGCAATTCTTGTCTGATTTTCCGGCGGTTCGTCAAAGTTTGAGCTTACAACATCTCCCTTAACAGACTGGCCAATGTCTGTTACTTCTTCCGGTCTTTCCCCTATTAAAGCCGCGATTAAGTGGGCTTTTGGGAAGTTCTGAGCAACGGCTGCCGCAATTTCTTTAAGAATTGTTGTTTTTCCTGCCTTAGGAGGCGAGACAACCATTCCTCTTTGTCCGAATCCAATTGGAGCAAAAAGATCAATGATTCTTGTTGAGATCGGAGTCTTGCCTGTTGCCAGAACTATCTGCTTCTTTGGGTAGATCGGCGTCAAATCGTCAAAGTAAGGCCTGTTAAGCGAAGTCTCGGCTTCCATCCCGTTCACTTTTTCAACCTTTAAAAGACCAAGGTAGCGTTCTGTGTCTTTTGGCGGACGGCCCACACCTTCAACAAGATCGCCGGGACGCAGCATAAAGCGTCTTATTTGAGACTGGGAAATATAGACATCTCTTTGCGAGGGTGTAAACTTTGGTCTTAAAAATCCGTGTCCCTCAGGCTGTATATCTAAAATTCCGGAAACTGCAGTTGTTGGAGCTTCCCTTTGGTAAGGATACTGCTCGCGAGGAGCCAAAGAGGCAGGAGCTTCTTGTACGGGGGTTTCCTGGAATGGAGCAGCTTCTTCAATTGGTGTTTCTTCCTTTTTCTCCTCCACAGCGACAGATTCCTCCCTCTTTTCAGGCTCCGTGCCAAGCTTGTCCGATCCGCTTGCAAGCGAACTCGTCTTGGGCTCCGTTCCTACGATATCGTCGGCAGTTAATGTTTTCTTTTTATATGGCATAAACTTCTTGGGCAAATAAATTCAAGGACTTGTACTACTATTATATATACTTGCGGGAAAACTTCTTTTAGGAAGATCCCGATTAAATCGGGACTAAAAGCTTATTCATTACACCACAACTATTGACTTTTGTCAATAGCAACTAATTTTAAATTCTTAATTTTAAATTTTTATTCAATTTTTAATGTTTTAAATTTTAAAATTGAGATTTGTCCTGCCTTGCCGGCAAGGCAGGTTAGAAATTAGAAATTTTAAATTAGAAATTATTTTCTCTTACCCCCTTCTTACCCATATAACTCTTCCTACTCACTAATAAGGTACAAAATAGATACTATTGACATGTCCTATAAGATATGATAGTATCTGCCAATCGTAAAAGTACGAAGTGAATCTTATGAAGAAATACATTTTCTCTTTAGCTTTATCTCTATTCCTTTCGGCTCTCGCAGCCGGAACTTCTAATGCTGACATTTCTTGCCAGCCGATCTATGGTGGCGGACAAAGTTGTGTAACTTCAGCAAATATAGCAATTAATAAAAAAATTCAAAACCCGGCAAATAGCCAGTTTGTTGACAATCTTGGAACAAATGACACAAAATTCACAGTTGATCAAAATGTTGCTTTCCAGCTTATAGTCACAAATACTGGCAGCAATACCATAGATAGAGTTGTTGTAAAAGACGTATTCCCTCAATTCGTAAGTTTTGTAGCAGGACCTGGAAATTTTGATGCAAACAGCAAGACTTTAACTTTTGAAGTAAACAGCCTTGCAACCGGTGAGTCTAGGACATTCACGGTTACAGGAAAAGTTGCCGCAGACTCCGCGCTTATTCAAAACGGAGGAATAGTTTGTGTTGTAAATCAGTCTTCAGCACAGATTGTTTCAACCAGTCAAATGAGCCAGGATAATTCTCAGTTTTGTATTCAAAAAGGTGTGCCTATGAAAACAAAGGGTGGACTTCCAGTCCTTCCTGCTCCCCAAATGAAAACCACACCTCCTACAGGACCTGAAATGGTAGTGCTACCTCTACTTGGCGGAAGCGGAATCTTAGGATACTTCTTAAGAAAGAAATCCAGCAAGTAATTCCGACTTACGAATTTCTAGTCTCGACTTAATCTCCGAATTGTTTATTTCTTAATAAATTGGGATTGTTCCGTAGTTATAATTGAAGAGGTTAAAATCTTCTTTATTTGATTCGCCTCATCGATTAAAGAATCTATCTGTGAAATAAAATGGTTTGAATCTTTTATCAATCTTAACCAGTGGATTGATTCTCGAGCCTCTTTGCGTGAAATCTTTAGTCTATGAATAAAATCTTTTGTACTTAAAGCATCTACCGCTTCTATATAGTTTGCTCCTACAGAGGCTGAAGATCTAATTAGCTGACTGCTGTATTCTGTATTATAAGCATTTCTTGGCAATTCTCTTAGAAGACTATTACAATCTTTTGCAAATTTATACATTCGCTCATAAAAAGCATCCGAATCAAACTTATTCATTTAAAATTAATTCGCAACTCGCAATTTGCAATTCGAAACTATCTAACTTCTTTCGTATAACGCTCGCGGCTCATTTTAAGTACTTTTTCTCTGTTTTGTGTGAAGCTTGATGGAAGCGGCAAAGTAAAACACAGGAATGGTGCCTGAGTCATACCTTTAATTGAAAGCTTAAGTATAGACTGCCAGTTCCCAAGCGCCAGAAGATCTTCCTCTTTAAATCTTTCGCCAAACTCCCGCGCCATATAGCGTGCGTCCTCTGCTCCAATAAGAAAAGACATCATTGTTCCTGCGTTTCCAAATATTGCAGCTCTAACGTCTTCCGGAATTTGGGCAATATATTGGTTTGCCAGAATTAAGTTAAGGCGGTATTTTCGCGCTTCTGAGAGAATTTTAATAAATGAAGTTGTTGCAAAATTTTGGAACTCATCTACATACAAGTAGAAATCCTTCCTGTCTTCCTCTGCAACGCCCACTCTATTCATTGCGGCGAGCTGAATTTTGGTTATAATCATAGCTCCTAAAAGCGCCGCATTATCCTCCCCCAGATAGCCTTGGGAAAGGTTAAGAACCAGGATTTTACCCTCATTCATGACCTTTTCTATGTCAACGGTGGACTTAGGATGGCCTATAATATTTCTAATTCTCTCCGATGATGTGAACTGGCCGACTTTATTTAATATAGAAGATATAGATTCGGCTCTAAGCCTTTCTGTCATGTTTTCAAATTCATTTACCCAATAACTTTTGAGCGTTGGCTCCTTTATGTTTGCAACAACTTTTGCCCTAAAAGCAGGATTAGTCAAAACTTCGGTTACCATCATTAGGGTTGGGTCAGGCATTTCCATGACGGAAATAATCGCGTTTCTTAAATGATATTCAAGCCTTGGACCCCAGGAATTTCCATAAAGTTTCTTAAATATAGCCACGATTCCTGAGGCGACGAGCTCTTTTTGGCTTTCATTGTTTACTTCAAGCGGATTTATAGCAAAGCTTCTTGTTGGGTCTGAAGGGTCAAGGAATATAAAGTCATTTACCCGGTAAGACGGTACAAAATCCAAAAGATGCAAAGATAAGTCACCATGCGGGTCTATAACACAAAATCCCCGTTTTTTGCGCATATCATCAATTGCCAGGTTTGCAATGAGAGTGGATTTTCCGGTACCGGACTTTCCTATTATGTACATGTGCTTTCTTCTGTCTTCTGTTCTTATTCCAAAAATCTGCTCCCTGTTTTTAAATTCTGTTTTTCCAAAGAAATTAATTTGTTCTTTTTCAGAGTCTTGAAGCCCCTCTGCTACGGGAAGCGCTTCGGGCGGTTCGGAAAGTATGGTCTTGTGCCATGAAATATTGTGAATTGTGGCAAGTTTCATGGTTGGAAAGTGAAAAATCGTGGCCAGTTCCGCAACGTTTAGGATTTGGCCCTGGGGCATAAACCTCCTGCTTCTTTTTATCATGGCCGCGGTCAACCTTTTTCTCTGCCACAAAAGAGCTCGGCGAAACCTGAAGCTGTTACCCGAAGGGTTATTGAAGGATGAAAAACTGTTGGAAAGTTCATATATCAACTGGCGGCTGTCTTCCCTGCTGTCCGACACGGCAAGCAGCCTTACCGCAGTTTTGAATCCGGCGAATTCTATTTTCTCCGCTATTTGTTTTGAGTAAGGATTTTGTACGGTTATTCCGGCTGAGTCTTTCTTCTTTTCCGCTACCGCACGGTGTCCCTTTACCTGCCAACCCCTACCTACAGGAACAAGCAAGAGTTGAATCCACATAAAATCAGAGATTTTTGCTTTGGCTAAAACTGCCAAAAGCGAGCTTAGAGGATCAACTTCTTTAAAGTCTTTGTAGGTTTTAATAGGATACATAAAACCCGCCGTCAACTTCATTTGTCCCAGAGCCGCCGCTTTCTCTCTGTCTTTGATTCCATCCGCAAGTGGATCTTTAACTTTGACTAAAATTGCTTTGGGATATTGAGAAACAAGCTGGCTTTGGATAAAAGTAGCAAGAGACTCGGGCGTTGAAATATAGAAATGGACCATCTGGTTTATGACTCCAATCTCAAAACTTATAGAAATTCCAAGTGGGTACATGTATAAAATTCTCTTTTTGAGGTTTGCAAGGCTTGAGAAAAACTGGACCATAGCCTCTGGTGTTTCCTCGCTGGTTCTTGAAGTCTTGATTTCTAAAAGGGTTCTGTCGTCTTTCATAGCTTGCTCCTGCCAACCTTAATAATAATGGAATACGCTGGGCTTTGCAATTAGCCCCGAAGGGGCGCCTTTGGCATACGTAATTATCCTATAAGATTATACTCAAGATTATACGGGGACTACCTGATTTATGTTTACTTTTCGCCCCGCTCGCCTACAATCACCCTAGCCAGATAGCATCCAGTACCAATCACTCCTTTCCGAAAATAGCTCAAAAGGCACTTTAAAAGAGGTCTATGCGCCAAGAAGCCTGGAGCTTGACAAAGCCTATAATAATTGATAGACTACCCATGTTTTCCACTCCTATGCCCTTCTCCATTGGAGAATTGCGGGCATTTTGATTTGAAAACTCTCTTTCTTCTTTGAAGAAAGAATTGCCCGCCTGCATCGCATTATGCGAAGCATTAGCGGACAGGCACATTAACAAGGCATGCAGAGAATTTGAAAGGAGCCTTGTGGGCTTTGGTCACTATTGACTTAGCGGCTTGGGCCCACAAGACTTAACTTCAAATTTTTAACTAGCAAAATAGAAAATAACAAGAGCTTAACGCTCTTTTAAGCAACACAATGGTAAATTCGCGAAAGCGAAGGTAGGACTCAGGAAATGCATCCTCGGGAAGCACTTAAGCTAATCTTAGGGCATCTCACATGGAGAAGCCTCCTCAAGTTCGTCCTCGCAGAAGTCATCGTGCTCGTAGCAACGGCTGCTGACATGTGGCTTATGTTCAGGACGAAGAATCCATACGTGTTCACCGTTTTCCTCGGCTTGATGTTCGCGCTCGGAGGTGGCTGGCTAGCCAGAGTCAATCATCGAGGAGTAGTGAGCATCGGAGAAGAAGACTGGTCAAGCAAACCATTGCTGATAGTGGTCGTGATAGCGGGAGTGCTTATCGCACTCATACCGCTCTGGCCATAACAGGACGGATGTCGCGCAAGCGAAGAAAAGGAATTGCCTATAAGGCAGCTCTGTAGTCGGTGAATTTCTTCCCAAAGCGGCGGGGAGAAATGGACATTTGGTGACTTCAATGAGCTACAACTGTTCGAAAATAGACGACGAAGACAGCTGGATTACGGTACTTTGTACCATTTTCCTCGTGTTCCTAGTCGGTGGTTTCGTACTCATGGCCGCGGCTCACGGCAGTAACACACCGTGGGGCGTGCGTGCGGGCTTAATCTTTGTGGTAATCGGGCTGATAGGACTTGTCCTTTCAGCAGGTTCCCGGAAAACGACCCGCAACGTCGGCAAACGCTGACATATCCAGCCAGAGAACAAGGAAAGGTCAAAGATGATCTTAGTCAAGATTCTTTACGGAAATCTCAAGCT
>JBBDZP010000053.1:0-3625 GCA_040900105.1 Candidatus Levyibacteriota bacterium
CCAAAATACATTGTAAAAAGCACAATAAGGAATAACTCTAGGTCATGAAAAATTACTTCCCTAGATATTTCTCTTCATTTTTCCAGATCTTGAGAACTGGAACCCCATCTATCTTTATTTCAAAAACTGGCTCCAGTGTTTCTATGTAATTAGCTTTGTCTGGAAACACCTTATCCCATTCTACATGTGTCACATTCATGACATATTCACCTCTTTGCTCCTCCCCGCTCCAAAACTCATCGGAAAATCTAATATCGGAACGTAAAAAACTAGAAGGAATGGCGGAGGTTCCGTTATTAATCAGGGTTAGCCTTGCGTTTCTTTCTACATTATTGTTGAGCCAATCTGCTCCCTGACGGTAAACATTTCCCAGATCTCCACCTGCTTCAATTATGTTTTTTTGGTAAGCTCCGGAAAGACCCCCGGCAATTTGGTTAAAATAAACCGTTTCGTTGGGATGGATTCTCATAACATCCCAGACGCCGAATAAAAATAGACACAATAATATAAAGACTACAAAATTTCTTACTATCTTAGGTTTTGTAAAATCAATAATTCCGGTAAGTCCAATGCCTGAAAGAATAGCCATTGCAGGCACAAATTCCATTATCTGTCTCACTCCGCCATATAGGGAAGCACCAGGAACTGTAACCCTGATAAATGGGACAAAAAACCATAGAAGGATAAGAACTAGAAGGGATGTTTTTTTGTCCTTCTTTATAATTTTACCTAGTGACCAAAGTATTCCTGTTATTAACAGTAATAAAGTAATTAAAGGAGTTGTGAGAAAAGTCCAGACTGCAGGATAAGTATTAAATCCATATAGAAGAAAAGCAGGTGTATAGTTTGTAGATGTCCCGATATGCTTATACCACAAGAAGATATTTCCCAAATTATTAACCGGATCCTGCCATAAGTATGGCCAGGAGGCAAAAAATACTACAAATCCCATTAATATTAGAACCGGAACAATAGATAGGAGGAAAATTTTTACAGATATTATTTTAAAGCGGGGATCTGATTTGTTCTTAATAAGATAAAATATAGTCCAGGGCGCTATGATAAAAGGTATAAATAATATGTTAAATTTTGTTCCCCAAGCTAGTCCAAATAAAATTCCGGATAACAACAACAGTTTCCACGAAACACTTCTGACTGCATAGTAAATACTTATTAAACACGCAGAGTAAAATAATGCTTCCGGAGGATCTTTGACGTTAAAATGTGTTTCTGCGAAAAAAACAGGATAAAAGAACAAAGATAATCCCGACACCAAGCCGGCTAATAAACTGAACTCTTTTGAAACAAACCAAGTAATTAAGAATACAAGAATAGAAGAAAGAAATATACCGGCTAACGAATATGCCTCAATATCTTGCAACCAGCCTAACTTTTCAAAAAAAATCTTGTTGAAAAAAGAAAAAAATATACCATTTATTACAGGATGACAACAATCGTTTTCAAGATAAAAATCAGCCTGATGATCTGAATACTTATATATACTTTTTCTGCCTCCCGATTCTTGCCCATAGGTTTCTCTCCCACCGGACAAGAAGAAATCAAGATATGCTTGCCCTCTAACAAAGTGCGTAGGTTCGTCCCAATTTATACCATAATCCGATATTGTGAAGAGACCCAGCAGAAAAAATGCCAGAGACAAAACGAAAGGCAATAAAAAAAGATAAATTTTCCGATTAAAATCCATAAGGATAAGCTACTTTGAATTTAGTTTATAAACTATTACTGTATCCGAAAATTTCTTAATCATTGTATAATTTTCCTCTAAAAATTCCAAAAATGGCCATTCGGACAGACCTGGATGATCATCCGGTAATGATTCGTCATATACAACAAACTTAGCAGGATTATCCTTGAAAACCTTAATCGTCTCTTCGTATGGAGTGAGGAGATACGGAAAAGGATCCACGTATTTATT
Organism: Candidatus Levyibacteriota bacterium; assembly: GCA_040900105.1. Classification (GTDB taxonomy): domain Bacteria; phylum Patescibacteriota; class Microgenomatia; order Levybacterales; family UBA12049; genus JACPDD01. The sequence continues at coordinate 1,937 of JBBDZP010000053.1, forward strand.
GGCAGGAAGTCTATCCGAAAGAACGTATATCATCTCGCTCTTATAACTTAGTATTTTATCATCCTTCTGCGAATTGTTCTTAATTATAGTTGCTATTTCCTTATCTTGCTCTCCCCAATCCATAAGATACTGGCCTTTGGCAAAACCATCGCTTTGGATGCTACCTATATACGACTCTATAAAGCGAGATGTGAAGAAAATGAAAAGGATAAAAGAGGCAATTACAACTATTTTTTTCGTTACCGTTAAAGAATTCTTCCTAACTAAAAGAGACAGGTTTAATCCTGCAATCAAAGATATGAGAGGAAATGAGGTAAAAGCTTTATATGACAAGGCAGAAGGAAAAAGAGATGGGAGCAAAAATAAGATCTGTGCGGTAATAAAAAATGCAACTTGCAGCTTTATTCCTGTCTTTTTCCAGAAAAGTACAAATGGAATAAGTAACGACATATAGCCCGCAATTATCCACAATCCATCACCCTGGGTGATATAAGCGGTTCGCAGAGGTCCAAATATGAAATAGATCGTATAGTACAGAAAATCTTTTAATCCCCCCCTAATCAAGAAGTAAAAAACTACTAATGATACGGGTAGGAGTATCCCACTAAGTAATATCAAGATGTTTTTTGCCAGTTTTTCAACTCTATATTTCTGCAGAAAGAAATCAAGAAAAATTGATGATAATACGGCTATAATAACAAGTCCCGAATTCTGCTTAGTTACAAGTGATAAACCTGAAATTATTCCAGCCGGCAGAAGAAGGTAGGACCTTCTTTTGTTAAAAAATAAAAGCATTAAACCAAATAAAATCAGGTTAAATAGCCCAATGAGCATCTCATCCTCTTCTACATTTTGGAAGAGGGGAAAAAGAAAAACAATAAAAAAAACAAATGGCAGCCAAAAACACTTTCCTATAAATTTCCTGCTTATGAGAAACAAGGATAAAGATATAAGTATAAATAATGTGTATACAAAATATTGGTATGCTTCTCCATTTGGTCCAAAAATTTCATACCAACCGGACAGCAAGAATAAATCAAAGGGCATTCGAAGCCACACAAAATCTTTATAAGGAACAAGCCCCTGCAAGATATACCATGGTCTTACGATTCCTGCAGTCCAAATATAAAAAGGGAGAAAAAATACATGCAAAGATATAATTCCAATTCCAGTAAAAAATAGCATTAAATCTTTAACAGAAAAGGAGCGTATGTATTTACTTTGTAAGTATCTCATAAGTTCCATACCGAGCTACTGTTTTATAATTATTTTTGACATAGACAATAAACTGCCAATTGTTAAGAACGGGAAAATCGTCAAATGTTTTCCAGTCAACAATTACGACACTGGGTGGATTGTCAAGTATTTCATTTGTTGATTTTTCAAACGGAGAAACCAACCAGGGAAACAAATATACATATTTATTAGCCGGAAGCCTTTCTGCTAGAGTCGTTATATAGTGATGGCCCAAGTTCATAATTGGGCTTTTTTCTTTTGTATTTTCCCGTAACCACGCTACCACATTTAGTTCATCTTCTCCATAATCTATAATAAAATCCCTATTGAAAATATAATTAGGCAGATAATCAACGTAAAATGTCTTCGCATGAGGAATAAGCAGTATTAAACCGGCTATTACAAATGCTTTTACTAAATTTTTATTAAGATGGGTTAGTACTATTGCCCATA
>JBBDZP010000053.1:3725-66875 GCA_040900105.1 Candidatus Levyibacteriota bacterium
ACCATCCCGTTCTGACTAAAGTAATTTTGTGAAAGCGCGAATGTCCAGACGTAGTAAGGAAGTTGAAACACAGCAAGATATGAAAACGCAGATGCGGCAATAAATATACCCAGTAGTTTTCTGGTCATAAATGATATCTTCCTATGATATACTATCATGTGTGAATTTATCAATTATTCTACCGATCCTTAATGAGCAGGAAGGAATTAGAGATTCTATTGCTGACATACTAAGCTATTCAAAGTATTTCTCTGAACTTGAAATAATAGCAGTTAATGACGGTTCTAAAGACAATACCCTCTCCATTCTTGAGGATCTTAAAAAGAAAAATAAAAGGATTAAAATTGTAAGTCATAAAACAAATAGGGGTTATGGAGCGGCGCTTAGAAGCGGCATCAAAAACTCTTCATATGACTGGGTATTTTTCACAGACGCGGATATGCAATTTGACATGAAGGAACTCCTGGGATTTTTACCTCATACCAAAAATTTTGATTTTATTGTTGGTTTTAGAGAAGGAAGAGCGGATCCACCTAAAGTAAAGTTTAGGTCATGGGTTTATAACAGACTCGTGCGAATGCTTTTTGGGCTCCCTCTAAAAGATGTTGACTGCGCATTTAAGCTTATGAAAAAAACTGCCGTTTCAAAGATTCGTACATCTTCAAATAGTTTTTTTATAAGCGCAGAACTTATGACAAAAGCTCACAAAAAAAGACTTAGGATTAAGGAAATTGGAGTAAAACACCGCCCAAGAAGGAAAGGAAAATCCACCGTGACAATAAAAAGAGTGCTACATACAATACTGGATCTTGTTAAACTAAGGTTATCTTACATATGAAAGTTGCAATAATAGGTGCGGGCGTCACAGGTCTTGCCGCAGCTTGGGAGCTTAGTAAGAAAGGTCACAAGGTTGTTGTATTCGAACGCTCAGAAGTTCCCGGAGGACTAGGTACCTACATCAAAGTAAAAAACAATTATGTAGAACGTTTTTATCACCATTTTTTTGAAAGCGATAGTGAGATAAAGAAAATGGCCAAAGAGCTTGGAATTTCCAGTAAGCTCAAATTTTACAAGGCAAAGACTGGAATATTTTCAGAGAATAAGGTCTACCCATTCAGTTCTCCTTTTGATCTTTTAAGATTTAGCCCCCTTTCTTTTATTGACAGGCTAAGATGTGGACTAGCTACTGCATACTTGAAGTTTTTACCCTTTGCTCCTTACTCCTTGGACAAGACTCCGGCAGACAAATGGATTAAAAAGTATGAAGGAGAAACGGTTTACGAAAAAATATGGGGCCATCTTCTTGAGGGAAAATTTTCCAAATACTCAAGCAGGATTTCAGCCCTTTGGCTTTGGGGACGAGTCAAGGACAGAAGCCCCAAGCTCGGATATTTTGACGGAAGCGTAAAGATTCTCTTTGACAAGCTCATTGAAAGGATTAAAAAACAAGGAGGACAGATCAGGCTTGAGGCAGAAATTGGAGGAATTGAGAATAAGCAAGAAGGAATATTAATAAAAGGAACGGGCATTAGTGAACGATTTGATAAAGTAATAATTACAACTGTCTCCCCTATTGCAAACTTTTTAATAAAAGATGGGCTAAGTGATGAGTCTAGAAAAAAATTATCCTCAGTTGATCAATTAGGGGCAATTTGTCTAATTTTGGAATTAAAACATTCTATCCAATCGCAATACTGGTTAAATCTTTGCGATAAGAGGTCAAAAGTCCTGGTAATGGTAGAGCACACAAACATGATCGACAAGAAATACTACGGCGGAAGAACACTGGTTTATCTGGCAAATTACCTACATAGAAACGACCCGCGTTTCAAATTAACGGATGCTCAAGTTATAAAGCAGTACACGCAGATTTTAAAAGAGATTAACGGAAACTATAGAAACTCTTGGATTTTGAAATCTTATATTTCCAGAGTGCCTCGCGCGCAAACAATTTTTAGCACCGGGGCGCTAAAAAAACTACCTCCTTTCAAAATATCCGAAAATATATACCTTGCAAATATTGACCAGATGTATCCGCATGACAGAAATCTTGACCAGGGTATAGAGTTGGGCAGGAAGGTAGCTGGGATGCTTCTGAATAGAATTAACTAGATATGCTTAATAAACTTATTATTGCATTCAGTTCCATAGCTACGGCTTCATTAGCGTGTTTTCTTTTATTTTTTCAATTTTTCCAACAGGATGAATGGCACGGCTTTGGAATTATTCTTTCTCAGGGAACACATTACATAACACTTAATAGATCTATTCCGGAACTTCTTTTGGGAGACAGGGTGGGCGCGCGTCTTCTAACATTTGGTCTATTTAATATTTTTCATTTAAATCCTCTACCCTATGGATTTATAGCGCTAACTTTGCATTTAGCAAACACGTTCCTGGTTTTTATACTTGCCCGAAAATTAACCAATAAAAAATCTATTGCCTTGCTATCTGCTCTATTCTTCATAGTTAACGAGGTGGGAAATGAAGCTTACGCTTGGTTTGGAACCATGAGTGGCTCTGCCGTCTCCGTTTTATTTTTTCTCATCTCTGCTTATTTTTTCTTAAGATTCATAGATACAAACAAAGTAAAATTCGCAGTAGTTTCAGCATTTATACTTTGGGTATCGTTTTTGTTTAAAGAGATAGCGGTTTTTGCCTTCGTCTTTTATCCTGTGCTCTTTTACCTCTACTCTCCTAAAAAGCTGAGTCCCCTAAAATTCATTAAAGCATATTCCCCTTTTTTAATTATTGCAACAGTTTTCTTATTGTATTTTGCAAAAACAGTCCTGTTTATCCCAGGAGACCAGGCAAATTATGTAGGTGCAAATGATTCATTTGTCCCCACACTTCTTGCACATATCGGGCAGTATCCATTAGAGGGCATGGTCCAAACATTCATCCCAAATTTCTTTCTATTTATGCTCTCCCCTATTATTACAATGATCTTTGGTTTTCACATACCGAAAGACTCTCTAGAATTCCTTGTAGCAAGTCAAGGTCAGTACGCCGAATTGACAACGGTTCTTATCTTAATATCCGCAGTAGCAATGATCTTTTTTGTTCTTAGGAAAAGATGGAACAAGGTATCTCTTCTTTTTAAAAAAACACTGATATCTTCTTTATTGCTTACGGCGCTAAGTTTTATACCCTACATTGTTCTCAACAGGTCATTTGCCTATCTGGATTCAAGACACTATTATATAGCTACAATAGGAGCATCTATCTTCCTAGCTACGCTTCTTTTTACTCTTTATCCATTAGTTAAAAGAAAAAGACAAATAATAGTCCTATTTATGGGAGCTATGTATCTAATCATACATAGCACAACTCTATTTATGGATTTTAAACTCCTGGGAGAAAGATCATATGAAAGACGGTTATTTCTTAAGCAAACACGACAGCTAGTACCTAATTTGTCTGAAAAAACTGTGTTCTTTATAACAGGCGATTACGTAGGGTATTATGGATTACCGGAACTCAAGGTTCCTTTCCAGTCCGGTCTCGGGCACGTATTAATGGTTGTCTATGCAACGGATGAACAGTTAAATTCTAATTTCTTTAAAGAGGAGACCCTTATAAAAGCCCAGGATGTTGGGTTTTTATATGACATACTGGGTCAAGGGTACAGAGAGACAAACGGGCAAGGATTCGGATATTATCTTGATCGAACCGAACTACAGAAAGCCTTGGATAAAAAATTATTTACAAAAGAAAATATCATTTCCTTATATTATGAGAGTGAAAAGAAAAGATTGATCAAAAAGAATAATGAATTTTAATAAGATCGTTGGTAGCTATAAGGACGTACTGTATTACAAAAGTCTTGAAAAGGAGCTTAGAGGCTCGGCATCCGTTTTGGATGTCGGATGCGGGTCAGATTCACCGCTTTCTCATGTTAAAAAGACATTCATTAGTCATGGCATTGATGTTCACAGGCCAAGCGTCTTAAAAAGCAAGAAAAAGAAGATACACGACCAGTATACTACTGGAGATATAACCAAGCTAAGTAAATACTTTAAACCTAAGTCCTTTGATGCGGTTGTAGCGCTGGATGTAATAGAACATTTCCCTAAAAACGAGTCCTATAAACTAATAAAGGACATGGAAAAAATTGCAAGAAAGAAAGTAATCCTTCTTACTCCAAATGGATTCTATCCCCAAGACGGATACGACAGTAATCCACACCAAATACATAGGTCGGGATGGAATACACAGGATCTAAGAAAAATCGGATATAAACTATACGGACTAAGAGGTCTAAAGTATTTACGAGGAGACTATGCGACACTAAAATATAAACCTTGGATTATTGTAGGAATTCTTGCTTTTATTTCAGAGCCGCTTTTATTTAACTGCCCAAGCCTTTCCTATGATCTTCTTGCAATAAAAGAAAAATAGAAATCACTTACTGTCTTTTGTGAAGACAAATAGGCCACACCCATAATTCAAGTTCCTATAATCTCTGTAATCAACTTTTTCATGAAAATTTCCTTCGTCATCAACAACTGAGAAAGAGACCAGCTTTAAATCAGAAAAATAATAAAGAACTGTTTTTGGAGATAATATCCTATGCGCATTAAAGCATATCTTCTCTCTTCCCATAGGAACGGAGAAATATAAAAAGCCGTCTTCCTGAAGCACTCTACTTAGCTCCTTGCAAGCCTTTTCGGTGCCCTTTGGGTCTATGGGATCTCCGTATCGCCCTAACCCTATGTGCTCCACCACATGAAGACACGATAGTGAGCTGATTGAATTATCTTTAAAGGGAAGGTTTAATATGTCTCCTTTTTTTATTTCAAGATTTTTAAGCTTGGCTTTAAAAGGCCGCAGGTCAACAAATGTTGTTTTTGTGATTTTGGATATATATCCTACCATTTCATACCTGGAAGCAACATCCACATGGTGAGATGGCATAGTTTTTAATACATTTTCAAAAACCCATAACTGTTGATAGAAATAATGCGAATCAAACTCATCATGCAGAGTAGTTTTGTCTGACAGTATTGGAAACAGATTCATGCCCAAAAGTTTTGCTGACGGATCCTTAATTTTATAACTCACCATGTCGCGCAAATACCATCCGTAACCGGTAACCCCTTTTACAAAACGTATTGGATCAAAAATTGGGGAACCAATGCGGTAAATTAAATATGCAATGTTCTTTTTTTTGGAATCAAAAACTCTCATACTTTTGCAGGTCCCCTCTTGGTTGCTTTTATATATATAAAGCTTGATAGATTATTTACTAAAGGTAAATTGTTTACAAGTTTATTAACATAATAAACAGGATAAAAAGAATTAATAAATCTTATAGGTAAAAATCCAAAATAAGATACTTCAATATTTTCCAGCCTCAATTTTTTAAATATTTTCCTTAGGTTCTTTTCCGAACTTTTCAAAAAAGTTTTCTCTATATTCCAGGAAGCTTGATCTGAAAAAAGATAGAAGGGGTAGAAGAAAGGATTAAGTGGATTGGGCTCAATAAGAACTATGGTACCATTCTCTTTAATCGCCTCTACCAAATTAGCAAGAATCTTGACTCTATCTTTTTCTTTACTTGCCAAGAGATGAAATGTACTAATGCAATATGCGCCATCAAATTTATTATGATACGGTGGTTTTGAAAAGTCCGAACAAAGTAGCGTAAGGTTCTTATCTAATTTTTTCTCTTTAGCAATTTGAAGCAAAATCTCATTGGAATCCTTAGATATATCAACTCCTGTAACCCGGTGACCACGCTTCAAAAGTCCCAATACGAATTTTCCGTAACCCGACCCCAATTCAACAACAGATGAGCCCTTCTTAAGGTTAAGAAATCTAAAGAATTTATCAAATTCCAGGTCTCTTGCCTTAGAAGGTATATACATATTCTTTTTTCTTCTCTGGGCAAATTCATCAAAAAATTTTTCTGTTTTTTTTCTGTACTTATTTTTATCCATAAAAATATCTTAGTGTCTGACTAAAAGCACTACTGAAAATATTTTGCCATATGTATTTTTTTGAGAGCTCAATAGCATTCTTTCTATATTTTAGGTAGATCTTATTTTCCCCAAGAAGTTTAATTATAGCATTTGCCAATTCTTTTCTGTCGTAATCTATTAGGATACCTGCTTCCTTTTCATCTATTTCTTGGGCGATTTCGGGAACACTTGTTATTATAACAGGGAGCCCCGCTGCCAGATAGACTTTTGGCTTTCCCGCATCTGAATAATATTCATATGAATCTTTTAGCGGCTCAAACATTGCAATACCAATCGATGCCTTTCTTAACTTCTCATCAATATCTTCATGCTTCTCTATAAATCCAGTAAAGGTAACATTTTCCGATATCTTTAGCTCCTTGGCTAATTTTTGCAAATCCTTGAGCATGGGTCCATCCCCTATTATTAGCAACCTTACATCTTTAACTCTTACAAGAACATCAGCAAATGCGGTTATTAAAAGTTCTAATCCCAGTCTCTCGCGCAAATGTCCTACAAACGCAATCAGGTTTCTGTCAATTCTGGAAGTTGGCAGTCTCTTCTTTGGGTCAAAATTACTGCCGTCCGGAGTTATAATTGTTTTTGCTATTCTTCTTTTATCCGCCCCAATTTTTACACGTCCGTCATTCATCCTTGCCGAGCTATTCCATATAATATCCGCGTTATAACAACACCACCTATCAATAGCATGGTAAATATTGTTTAATATTTTATTTTTAAAACGGTTTGGTGCATAGTCTACGGTGTGATATACAACTTTTCGTATCCGTCCTAAATTTTTGAGAATTAATAGAACAGCCGTATTTAAATTATCAACTCCTATAGCAAGGTCTATTTTATTTTTACATTTCCAAACATAATAAAATGTAAGGCATGCATCTTTAAGATAAAGCAAGATGCCTGATTTAATAAGAAAGGAGGATTTTTGTCTCTTCAAGAGTTTTCCTTCCCTGTATATTTCCATTTCCGAATTATGATACCTGTCGGGATATAGAGGATGGCCAATAAAAACAACTTCTTTTGATCTGCTAAGTAACCACTCCTTTAAAACCTGACTTAATCCGGTAGTTCTTGTATGAGTTGCTATAAGGATATTTAAATCCCCGAGGCATTTTTCAATTTCTTTTGTGCTCATTTTGGAGATACCAATCAATTGTTTTTTTTATTCCCTCTTCCAATAAACAGGATGGAGAAAAACCCATTAGCCTCTGTGCTTTCGTAATATTTACGCTCCTTATCTTCTGTCCTTGGGGTTTTGTAGTATCGTATATCACTTTCCCTTTGAAGTTTGTTAGCTTCACAATCACATCAACCAACTCCTTTATGGAAATTGGCTCTGCGGATCCAATATTTACAGGTTCGGATGTTTCCAGTTTTTCCGCTGCAAGAACCACCCCTTCCGCAAAATCCTCCACGTAGAAGAAATCTCTTTTCTGAGTGCCGTCTCCCCATACTTCCAGGTTTTTTTCAGTTAAACATTTCCTTATTAGGGAAGGGATTACATGTCCATGTTCAAGGTCAAAGTTGTCCCCTGGACCGTATGCGTTTGAAGAAAGCAAGACAGAAACATTCAGACCCCTCTCTTCATTGTACGCTCTTGACATAACTACAGACATTCTTTTTGCAAATCCGTATCCATAACCACCCCTGGCCGGCTCTCCTATAAAAAGGTCTTCTTCGGAAAGAGGAGATGAAGCATCTACGGGATACGCCACTGCTGATGAGACACATACCATCCTTTTAATTTTTTCTGCTGCTGCAGCTTCAAAGATATTTGTATCTATCAAAAGGCAGTTTCTCATTTGCGTTGCTGGATGAGAGCTACTGTATGCAATTCCTCCAACATCTGCTGCCAAATGCAAAATTACGTCAACTCCCTTGACAGTTTTTTTTGCATCTTCGTAAATTTTCAAATCGTAGTCTTTACTTCGGGGAACAACAATATTTTCTTGCGGCACTCCTCTTTTCTCAATAAGGTTTTTAATGACGTGACTTCCTACAAATCCACTCCCTCCAGTCACAAGGACTTTCTTACCATTCCAGAAGCTGCCGGCCATTCTACCAATCTACCCTTCCTATCCATTTGTCTCTATTTTTTGCATACCATTTAATTGTCTTTCTTAACCCTTCTTCCCAGGAAAAATTAGGAGTCCAACCTGTAAGCCTATTTAACTTCGCGTAGTCAACTCGGAGCTCCTCTACCTCGCTTTTCCCTATGCGTCCTCTTTTACCAGTGTCCTTATTTATCAATTTTTTACTTTTCCAATACCCTTCTTCTCTTCCGATTTTTATAATAAGGTTATACCAATCTCCTATTGAGATTGTTTCTCCGTATCCGTAAACATACACTTCCCCTGGGTTACCAAAAAGAGCTACGTTAATATGCCCCATCGCTCCGTCTTCAACAAAGCAGAAGTCCCTTTTTGGAGTGAGCGACCCAAGCTCTATAGTGTCTTTATCCAGAGCCTGGGTAATAATAGTTCCCGTTATGAATCTGGGATTTTGACGGGGTCCATAGTTATTAAACATTCTGGTAACAACAGTGGGTACCCCATATGCACTGTAAAAATTGCGGGTCAAAAAGTCGGCAGCAACTTTAGAAGTTGCGTAAATACTTTGAGGATTAAGAGGAGATTTCTCGTCCAGAATTAGACCTCCTTTTTTATCAAAACGGTATTGATTTTTCATTTCCGGATTAACGTTTCCATATTCTTCCGACGTACCAGCAGTATCAAGCTTAAATAAATCCAAATCCAAATCAACAATTGTTTGCAAAAGGTTTAAAGTTCCAAGTGCATTTGTATTAAAAGTCTCATAAGATCTCCTCCAAGATTCTCCTACATGTGCTTGTGCTCCGAGATGAAAAATAATTGGCTTTTCTCCTCCTTCGTTCTTTATTATTTTAAGAACTTCTTTTATTGCCTGTTTATCGGTTAGATCCCCGTGATGTACCGTTATTTTGCCTCTAAGATGTGGGATATTATGGAGCATCCCTGAAGAAGTTGCCCTAATCAATATATGCACATTGGAACCATAATCTACCAATTTTTCGGTCAGATGAGATGCTACAAATCCGTCCGCTCCCGTTATCAAAACCGCTCTGCCTTTAAGTATCTTTTGTATGTCCCGATCAGTTTTTTTCATAAAATTCTTTTATGTGGACGCAAATTGAAATTATATCAGAATCTGAAAGAAAAGTAGAGGATGGAAGCCACAGGCCATGTACCGATGCCCAAAGTGAATTTGGAAACTTTTCCCCAGATTTATATGGTTTTGTTGTATGAATGGCCGGATAGAAAAGCCTTGTTCCAACATCTTTACTTTTTAAGTATTTCGACAGCTCAACAGGATCATCAACAATAATATCTATAAACCATGGAGAAGTTTCCCCCAAATCAGTATTAAGGAAAGATACTTTAGGCAAGCCCTCAAGCTGTTTTTTGTATAAGGAGTACATTTCTTTTTTCCTCTTCAACCGCCAGTCCAACTTTCTCATTTGCGCAATTCCCATTGCTGCTTGAATATCTGTAAACTTAAAGTTGTAGCCTATTTCATCATGATCTTGTGAGTTTCTATCTATCCTCCCAAAGTCTTTAATTCCTACAATCTTATCGCTAAGTTCCTTACTGTCTGTAACCAGAGCCCCACCCTGTCCGGTTGTTATGACTTTTGGCGTGCTAAAGGAAAAACTTCCAATTTGTCCAAACGTTCCCAGGTGTTTTCCTTTGTAGTAACTTCCCAAAGCTTGAGCAGCGTCCTCAAGAATAAAGAGATTATACTTCTTTCCAATTTCCATAAGTCTTTCCATATCAGGAGACCTACCATTAATAGGAACCGACATAATTACTTTTGTTTTTTTTGTTATTTTTTCCTCAACTTGATCTAAATCAAGACATAAATTCTCCTTTTCTATATCAACAAAAACAGGCTTTGCTCCGGCCATTACGACTGCATTGGGGCTTGCTACCATTGTAAAATCCGGAACAATTACTTCATCTCCAGCTCCTATACCCAGAGCTTTTAATCCCGCGAATAAAGAAACCGTTCCGTTGGAAAAAGTGTGTGCGTAGCGACTGCCAACGAAGGCACTAATCTGATCCTCAAACTCTTTTGTTTTAGAAGCCTCCGTTATCCAGCCGGAGTCAAGAACTTTACTGATTTCTTCTTTTTCTTCTTCGCCAATCCATGGCTCCATTTGGTTAATTCTTTTCATGAGTTAAGAAAGTACATCTTCGTTTAGCCAAGAGGTATATCTTTCATCATATAAATTGCTAAAAACGTTATTTTTGACTGCCCAGAACATCTCATCAATCCCATCTGTTACTTTCCTTTTAGGAACAAAGCCCAGTACTCTTTTTATTTTTTCGAAAGAAACTCTATAGTCTCTATTATCCGGAAGTCCCCCTTGCTTATCAACAATGACATCAGGCACATATTTTTTGATTATATTCACAAGCTCTATCTTTTGATAATTTTCAGTCCCTACATTAAAAATCTCACTCTCCACCTTTGTCCCATCGGCATCTAATACGGCAATTAGAGCCTCGGCGGCATCTTCCGTGTGGGTATATGGTCTCCATGCCTCTTCCTTGTAAAGAAGTAGTCTTTTCTTTACAAATGCTTCCCTAACCATTTCATTAATAAGCAAGTTAAAGCGCATGCGCGGAGAGAGTCCAAAAATTGTTGCAAGCCTCAAAATTGTTACAGAGAATTTATCATTGGATAGTTTAAGGAGATCCTTCTCCGCATCTATTTTAGTTTCTGCGTATAAAGACAGTGCGTTAAGGGGAGATTCTTCTGTTGCCAAATCATTTAAGTTCGATACACCATAGTTGCTGCACGTTGAGGAGAATATGAATCTCTTTATTCCTTTTTCTCTAGCAACTTCTGCCACACGAACAGTTGACTCATGGTTAATTTGTTTTGTTAAAATAGGATTGGGACTACAAGCAGGTTCGCCTACCAAAGCTGCCAGATGGAAAACCGCATCTATTCCCTCAAATGAGTCGGATAATGTCTCTACTTTCCTAACATCTGCTTTGATAAAGGTAAATTTTTTGTTGTAGATAAATGGTAGTATGCTTTCTCCGCCAAACATTAATGCGTCCAGTACGGTAGCTTCATGTCCTCTTTCCAAAAGTTTGCCTACTAATACACTGCCCAAGTATCCGGCTCCGCCGGTAACTAATATTTTCATTTCCTGTTGCCTCTTTTCCGAGTTAATATTCCTTTTATAAATCCAATAAATCCGGCTGCTTGTTCGCCAAGCAACATTATCATCATACCAAAAGTGAGCTTGGGATTTCTTGTCAAAAGTTTCCAATTCCTATAGAAAGCGGGCCTTAAAAGATAAATAACCTGCTGGGCGGTAAGTTTGACAGGGTGATCATTGCTTAGATAATCAGGAACTTTCAAACCGTAATAATACTTTTTCTTCATAAGAGTAAGTAAGGACACCCTCCCTTCATCATGAGATATAAAACTTTTCACTCTTCCGATTCTATATTTTTTTTTGATTCTCTGGGGCAGGTCCCAATCTTCCGGCCCTGTTATTTTCTTATCGTACCCTCCAAACTCCCAAAAAACTTCCTTTTTAAAAAATCTTGCGGCTTCAATAGACGAATCACCTTCATAGAGACTTCTCTCAAATGCTTTAACTTTTGTCCAGTATCCTTCCCCTACGGACTTCTCCGGAATAACAACAGCGCCGACTTGACTAATTTCCATCTTCTTAGCACATTCCATTACTACGTTTTTTGTTAAGATCATATCTGCGTCTATGAATAATAGATACTCACCCTTTGCTTTTCTGGCGCCGAAATTTCTCTGAGCGCTCCTTTCGGGACCAAAGTTATAGACGTATTTTGTATATTTCCTAGATATTTGCTTCGTCCCATCAGACGAATTATTGTCAACAACGATTACCTCTAATTTTCTATAAGATTGTTGAGAGATACTCTTAAGACATGCACCTATGTGACTTTGCTCATTTTTAGTAGTCACAACAATAGAGACAAGGGGATTATTTGACATAATTATTGGATTATTATACACTATCTTGAGGCTAAATGAAAAACGTATTTATATTTCTCGCACTCTCGATTGTTGTTCTTTTCTCTACAGGAACTGCCTTGGGAAAAGAAACTCTTGAGGAAGTGATAGATATTTCGAGCAAATCGGCTACAATAAAATACGATCTGGCATACCCTGGAATCTTACCCAACAATCCACTTTACAAATTAAAGGTTCTTAGAGACAAGATAACAGCACTGCTTATAAGTGACCCCTTGAAACGGGCAGAATTCTATCTTCTCCAAACAGATAAGGGAATTTTGGCAACTGCTATGCTTGTTGATAAAGGTGAAGCAAAATTAGCGGGAGAGACGGCTCTTAAAACCGAACACAACATGACCTTGCTTACTTACGAACTTAAGAGAATTACAAAAAAACCCAATTCCGATTTTATAAATAAATTGAAAACGGCATCTTTAAAACATCAGGAAGTCTTGAGTTCCTTGATTGAACGAGTGGCTCCGGATGAGCAGAAGACATTCACTACGGTAGTCAACTTTTCAAAAACAAATCTAGAGACCATAGAAAAATTTGAAAAAAAGAAGTTCTTGGCAAACTAATGATTTCTTATTCTATAGTTATCCCCGTAAAGGATGAGGCAGAATCAATTCCTACTCTCTATAAAGAAATAAAAGAAGTCTTCGATAAGCTAAATAGACAATATGAGATTATTTTTATTGATGATGGATCAACAGATAAGTCTTCTCATATAATATCTACTCTGCAAAAAACCGATAGGAATATCAACCTAGTTAAGTTTAGGGCCAATTTTGGCAAGTCAAAGGCTTTATCTGCTGGTTTTAGTGAGACAAAGGGAGAGTTGATCATAATAATGGATGCAGACCTTCAGGATGATCCGAGAGATGTTCTTAAACTTCTTACAAAAATAGATGATGGTTATGATTTAGTGTCTGGGTGGAGAAAAAATAGAGCCGACAGCTTAACAAAGCGTGTCTCAAGTTATCTTTTCAACAGAGGAACCTCTTTCATTTCGGGAGTTAAGATTCATGATTTTAACTGTGGACTTAAGGCTTTTAAAAAAGAGGTGGCAGATGAATTATTTCTTCATGGCGAATTGCACAGATTTATTCCGGTACTTGCTAAAAAGAGGAAATTTAAGGTAACGGAAATAGAGGTAAATAATAGACCAAGAAAATTCGGTGAATCAAAATTTGGAAAGTTGGGAATTGCAAGAGGATGGAAAGGAATGCTGGACCTTCTAACAGCAATTTTTATAACTGACTACTTAGACAAACCTGCTCATTTTTTTGGGGCAATAGGATTAAGTTTTTTTTCTATTGGATTTTTGATGGATTTATATGTAAGTTACATAAAATTGACAACAGGAACAACCCAGGGAAGACTTCCATTACTTCTTGCAGGAGTATTATTTATTTTGCTTGGTATTCAATTAATATCAACCGGTCTTATTGCGGAAATGATGTCTCACTATCTTTCTTTAAGAAAAAAAAGCAGCTTAAGATAATCCTTCAAGGGAATAATTCTTTCTACTTAAATCCGTAAATTTTAATATTCTCAACAATCTTAAAACATGAATTTTCATCGTAGAAATTGATTCTTATATATTTAATGTTTTTATTTGCGAAATAATATATATATTCATTATTCTTCTGATATGTCGGAAAATAAAGTAAGACTCCTTGATCAGAAAGACTGTAATCAAGAACATCCCATGAGAGATTGTCCTCTGAAACCTCTATGGAACCTTCTTTTTCCTTAGCACATTCTCCGCTGAATCTTAATCTCATTTCTGTCATGTAATAATTTTTATCAAGCTCAATTGCCAGAGTATTTTCTTCAAGATGGTGCGACGGGTTCTCCTGCAATAAGAATGTGTCCTTGTACTCCTCTCGGGTATGTTCTGTGTCATTTTTCCATATCTTTAAAATTGACACGCCATCTACATCAACTTGATAAACCGGAATTAAAAAATTATTCAGATACTGTAGGAAGTATTCATCTTCATATCCGCTATTATGTGTCAGGCCGATAATATATTCTCCTTTTCTTTGCATGGCGCTTCTGTAAAGATTTGAATGAGCGATATCCTCTCTAAATAGAGTCTCCGGAATATTTGCCCCCGATCCAAAATTAATTGCTACTTTAGCATTTTTTTCCGCATTCGCGTTTATCCAGCGGACCGCTTGTCTGTATGGATTACCCATGCTATCTCCCCAACCTGGCAGACTTTTATCTCTTGCTCCCTTAAGTCCTCCAATAATAGGATTAAAATAAACATCTTCATTAGGATGAATTGATATAAGCTTAAAAGTTATGGGAAGAAATGTAAGAATGATAACAAATTGCAGTAGAAATAATGGCTTAATAGCTAGATGGCTAAATAGTTTTGATTTTCTAACAATGTAGCTATGCAATACGGTAACCATGTAACTTGCTCCAATTCCACAAAGAATTGCCATTGCCGGAATATATTCCATAATTTGCCTTACTCCTCCATAGATGCCAGCATTAGGTATAGAAACTCTAAGTATTGGAAAGAGAAACCAGAGTAATACAAGAAGGGAGAACTTTTGCTTCTCTTTAATTCCCTTAGTAAATATATAAAATATTCCCAATGAGGAGAAAAATAGCATTACCAAAGGAGTCGTGTACAAAACCAATTGCACAGCATATGTATTAATTCTAAAAATCGTTAGAAATCTTGGATCAAAACCAGTGTCAATGCCTATACCCTTATAATAACCTACTACATCCATAAACTTTTCTATTGGAGATGGCCATAGAAAAGGCCACGATGCAACAAAGATTGAAGACGCAACTGCTATGTACAAGAAAAGGGAAGGGATAAGGAAAGTGAATTTTTTTAGTTTCTGTCTGAATGAATACAGATAAATGAGCGTCCAAGGTAAAATTATAAAAGGCAAAAATACTGCATTAAATTTTGTACCCCATGCAAATCCAAAAAATACAGATGAGGCAATCATCCATTTAATGCTTCTTCTTGTTAAGCCTTCATAGAAGGCGATTATAGTCAATGAATAGAATACAGTTTCAGGAATATCTTTTATGTTATTATGTGCTTCTCCAAGAAATATTGGGTGCAAAGATAGGGATAGAAAAGCAACAAGTCCTGCAAAAAAACCCCAGTATTTTGAAGTCCACCAAAAAATTACCCCTACAAGAATTGCAGCAAGAAACAGACTATACACATGGTACGATTCCACATCGCTAATAAATCCTAACTTCTGGAAAAGGACCAGATTAAAAAAAGATGCAAAAATGTCCGATAAGGGAGGGTGTCCTCCATCTTTCTCCATAAAAAATTTAAAATTTATTCCGTTATCCATGTATATGCTTCTCCTGTATATCTCGCTTCTTTCTTTATTAACGGGACTAAAGAACAAGGTATCGTCTTTTTGGGAGTACTTGGAAACTTGCGGTAAATCCCTATAATCCTTATTGCCTGTTAGGAAGTAATGTAAATATGCTTGCCCTCTATAAAAATGCGTTGCCTCATCCCAATTTGGATTGTAATGAGGCAATACATAAAGACCAGCTATGAAAAACAGAAAGCCAAAGATAAGTGCAGTTTTTTTCATTTCAAGACTCAGCGGGGAAAGACATTGTGGCGCTAGTGCTCTTTCTGTAGATCATTAAATCATAATACCACAACATTCTTTTGGAAAACAAGTTTTTATGTTAAAATTGACAATAAGGTACAACCATATGAAAACAAGCACTTCCAACTATTGGAATAAAATCGGAGAATCTTACGCTTCGGCCTGGAGTTATAATGGAAGGCAATACGTTTCCGATCAAGAACTACAATTTTTAAAAAATTCTATTAAAAAATATTTAACCAAAAAGGAACATGCGGTCAAAGCGCTCGATTTAGGTTGCGGGGCGGGGAGAATACTTTCCGCACTAGAGAACGTTAAAACAATAGATACTCTTATGGGCATAGATTTTTCTGATGAGATGCTTCTCTATTGCAAACAAAGATTTATAAATTCAAAAAAAATAAAAAAGCTCATTCATCATGATATCTCAAAAAAACTCCCATTTCAAAATGAAACCTTTGACGCTGTCACAAGCTTTCGGGCAGTTAAGTATAATATGAATTGGAAAGATATCATAAAGGAGTGCGAACGAATCCTTAAAAAGGGCGGTATATTCATTTTTGATATGCCAAATATAAATTCGATCAACCGACTTTCAAACATCGAGGTAGCTATACATAAAACTACACTCAAAGAGCTGAAGCAAACGCTTGAAAAAACTGGTTTTGAGATTATGGAAATCAAAGGCGGACCTATCCTCCCAGGATTCCTTTACGATACAATTAAAGGACCCATTCTTAATGGGGCGATATCCGGTGAAAAGTTTTTTAAAATAATTTTTGGAGAAATATTTTTATCGCGCTTTATTTATATTGCTTGCCGTAAAATTTAACCTACTTTTTTTCACTTAGTGAATCTATTTGAGCTTGCAGTATGGTTTTCAGCTTAACCAAAATGTTTTTTTGTTTATAGCCGATATTATTTTTCTCTCCTGAATCCTTGGACAAATCATACAGTTCTTCTTTAACAACTTTGGTATTAACAGGAATTGTTTGAAAAAGATCTTCTTCCTTGCCCTCAAGAGTTTGGATGTATTTATATTTATTAAAAATTACACCTAACTTCCGCCGGCTTTTTTTAATAATATATTGACCAAATAAATTATCGTCAAAAAAGACAAAATCCCTCCCTTTCTTAGTAGTTCCTTTAATTAAAGGTAAAAGAGTTACTCCGTCAATTCCTTCTGGCCTATCAATACCAAGTAATTCTAGGATTGTTGGAAATATATCAATATTTTGGATAAGGGCATTTATCTTTTTAGGAAAAATGGCATTATTATAATAAAAAACAAGAGGAACTTTGACTACGACCTCATAAGGATCATGATGCGCTATGAAAATATTGTGTTCGGTAAGACTTTCTCCATGATCAGCAGTAAAGATAATAAGGGTACTGTCTAATTCCCCTACCTTCTTAAGGTGCTCTATTAATCTCCCTATTTCCCCATCCATAAAACTGATTTCGGCATTGTATCTGTCTTCAATTGAGTTAAAAAGGTACGGGCGCAAGCCTTTAGGTCGTATATATGGAGAATGAGGATCACGAAAATGAATATAAAGAAATAATTTTTTATCCTTGTATTTATTAATAACTTTTATTGCATCATCTATCATGGCATCAGCAGGATCCCGTGGAACTACTACCTTTGAAAAAAAACAATAGTAAAAACGCACAAAAAGGTCCCGTTTCAAAATCCTGATAGACAAAGCATCCAGGTATCGTAAATATTCAAGAAATTGAATGTTTTTACCGGCAATCTTTTTTTCATCTATATCCTTAACAACCTTCCCGCTATAATAGGCAAATCCTCTTTTGTGCCATCTCCCGAAATAATCGATAGCTGCCGTCTTAAAACCATTTTTTTGTAAAATTTCAGAAAGAAATGGAATTTTTTCTAAATTTCGCTCCTGTTCTTTAATAATCCATTTGCCATGACTAATAAGTCCAGTCGATATAGGATACCGTCCTGTCATAATCGCAGTAATTGAAGGATCACTTTTTGTGATAGAAGTATATGTATTTGCAAATACTGATCCTTTTTTACCTAAACTATCTATCACGGGGGTGGGAGAAGGATTTGCCCCATATAATCCAACATTTTTAGCTCGGAGCGTATCGGCGATAATAAAGATGATTTTTTTTGGTTTCCTCATTTAACTGTCCGTTATTTATTTCCTATATCTTCGAATAATTTCCCTGACCGCGCTGATCACATCTTTAACATCTTTATCAGTTAAATTCGCACCCAAGGGAAGCGAAATAATTCTTTCACCTATAAATTCTGCATTAGGAAAATCTCCTTTTTTAAAACCAAATGTTTTCCTATAATAAGGGTGCAAATGAACTGGAGAAAAATGTACTCCAGATCCAATATTTTCATTTATTAAATGTCCGACAAATTCACTACGGTCTATTTTCATTTTCTCTAAATTAAGTAAAATTCCGTACAAATGCATACCATGGCGAGTATTTGGAGGGGTTGGTGCGGGAATAGTAAGCAGTGGCTCCTCTTTGAATGCATTGTCATACATTTCCCAAATTTGACTTCGCCTTTTAAGATTTTTCTCTATTCTTGCCAATTGATGTAAGCCAATGGCAGAAGCTATATCTGTAAGGTTATATTTAAATCCCAGTTCTACTGCCTCATAAAGGCTAAAATGTTTTACAGAATATCGTTTCCATGCATCCCGAGATAAACCATGAAGACGCAATATGTTTAGGCGCTCTTCCCATTTTTTATTATTAGTTGTTATCATTCCCCCCTCTCCTGTTGCTAAGTTCTTTGTTACATAAAAAGAAAAAACAGTTGTGTCTCCAATTGAACCAATTTTCTTACCTTTATAAATAGCTTCAATCGCGTGAGCTGCATCTTCGATGACAAAAAGATTATGTTTCTTAGCAAGATTCATTACAGCATCCATCTCAACCGGTCTGCCGTGTAAATGCACCGGCAGAATTGCCCTGGTTTTGGAGGTTATTTTTTTAGCGATCTCAGCAGGATCTATATTCCAGGTTTTTATGTCGACATCCGCAAAAACCGGCTTTGCTCCTGCATGAATAATTACATTTGCCGAAGATACAAAGGTCAAAGGAGTAGTAATAACTTCATCTCCGGGATTAAGATTGAGCACCTTTAAAGCAAGGTGAAGACCGGCCGTTGCGGAATTAACAGCTATCGCGTATTTTGCCTTTGCATATTTCCTAAACTCTTTTTCAAAAAGTTCCGTCTTAGGCCCTGTTCCCCACCAACCGGAACGCAACGTGTCAACAACTTCCTTGATCTCTTCTTCTCCAATGAACGGTTTACCAAATACTAGAAAATTTTTTCTCCTCTTATAACTCATACATCATTTTTTCATATTAGAAAGACCATCTTTTTCAAGCTCTTCACACAATGCAATAACTCGCACTGCTTCCTGATATGTAGTTATAATCTTCTCTTTACCCAAAATAGTAGATATAAAATTATCCATTACATACTGACAAGCGTAATCATGATTATAAACGGTAAAGGGGAAGCGGCGGAAACCAAAATCTGCCTCTCGCATAAATAGTAATGACAACTTGCTAAAAGTACGCATATATAAACTTGTTGCAAAGCTTAAGGTACGCATATATAGATTTATTGCAAAAGATAGTGGTTTTCGGGGAAATCCAATTTTAGTTTTTGTAATAATCATCTCGGTGTCAAACCAACCACTATCGCCAAAAAAGTCGGCAACCTGCGTGAATCCTTTGTCTCCCGTATATAAAACACCATCGATATACGTACCCTTATCTCCCATAATAATAAGATCATAAACCTGAGGGTAAACACAGGAACTATTAACATGAACCTTACCAATTATATTACTTGGGAATCGTAAGAGTATTGTTGCTGAGGTGTACGGAGCTTTATATTCGGTAAACGAATTTTTTGATACATAGGCGGTACCTTTAACAGGAGTTTCGTTTGTTAAATGCATCAGAAGATCAAGGGGATGACAACCATGTGCGAAAATGAGGCTTTGTCCGTCTTTTTGTCTCCACTCATCAAATTGATTGAAGCGTTCCCGCATGTCGTGCCAGTAATTGGCCTCTATATAGAATAATTTCCCCAGTGTTCCTTTCTTAATAATTTCATGAGCTTTTAAGAATGCGGGAGCACACCTCATCTGGTGGTGTACGCCGAATACAAGGTTGTTATAGCGTTTTATATAAGGACCAAGACGCTTTGCCTCTGCAAGACTTGCAACCATTGGTTTTTCACTGAGCACGTGCTTTCCGGCTTCAAGAGAGGCAACAATATTATCAAAGTGTAAGTAATCGGGTGTACAAACCGTCACCGCATCAACACGATTAAATAATTCTTCACGGCTTTCTACAATGGTTACATTTTCAATTCCTGCAATTCTCTTGGGATCAAAGCCAAAGATCTCCCCAACATGTGGATTGCGGTTAAGCCTACGGACATGTGCGCGGCCTGCTCCTCCCAAACCAATAACTCCTATTCGCAATTTTTTAGGTTCACTTTTTCTTCTATTTTGGCTCATCAAAAATTAACACATACCTTCTATGAGAAGGTTTAATCCTGCTAGTTTAACAGAACGCTAAAAGGTGCGTCAATCTGCAGGTTTTTCAATAATGTAAACTACAATATTAGAAGTTCTAGAAAAAGGAATCTTTTCGTCCATTTTGTGGACAACATTAAGCGTCATATTAGCAAACTTAGGAAAAATTTTAGCTATGGTAAAAAGTGGAAGAAAAAACATAGTGAAAAACGGATATCCCTTTTTCTTAACAAGGACACCACCTGATTTCCTTACAAGCTTATCTATCAAATTCCACTCAAACGAAATACCATATGTCTCAACTTTCTTTTTTACTAATATCTTCCTTAGAATAAAAGGTAGGATTCCAAAAAGCTTGATAATGTTATCTCCGGTTGTATTTGGTTCTATAATAATAGCCTTTCCGCCCGGCTTTAAAACTCTCAGTACTTCATAAATTCCCAAGTATTGATCTTTTTTCGTACTTAGATACATTAAAGATACGATGCAGTAAATATAATCAAATGTGTTATTCTTAAATGGTATTTTACGTACATCTGCCACAATTCCCTTACCTCTTTTTCCGAGCTTTTCATTAAAAAGACTCACAAACGTTTCAGAAATATCTATCCCATATACAAATGCCTCTTTATTCTTATTAACAACCTCAATTGCCATTCTCCCATATCCACACCCAATATCAAGACATACGCACTTTACTTTTGGCAGACCCCTTAAAATTTCATCCTTATGTACTTTATGGATATATTCATTAAGCACTGGAGGAAATGACTGTTGCATTACCGCTTCTTTTTTATCTTCAAATTTCCTAGCTCTTTCTTCCCAAGCATTTACTAATTTCTTTTTCATTTAATTTATTTTATCCTCTTTGAACTAATTGCCTTTTCGAATACAAGTGCATATGCCTCTCCTATTTTATCTATAGAAAGTTTCTCAACTGCAATTTTTCTACTTTTTAAGCCCATTTGTTTACGAAGTTTATTTGATAAAACTAATTTTAACAATGCTGATTTTATTGCGTTAACATTCTTCTGCGGCACAAGAAATCCATTCACTTTATCCGCAACGGTCATAGAATTTCCTGGAAAATTAGTAGCCACTACCGGCAATCCACATGCCATAGCCTCAAGAAGTGCTACGGGCTGATCATCAATATTTCCTGCTGCATCACTGATAGAAGGCATAACAAAAATATCTCCTAAATTATAGTACGAGAGAATTTTATCTCTGCCTATGCTTCCGGCAAATATAGTAGACTTATCTATCTTCCTTTTTTTAACTATAGCTAAAAGTTCTTCTTTTAAATCTCCCTCTCCAACTATAACCAATTTGACATTGGCATAGGTTTTTATAATCTCCCCCATGCTCTCTAGCAAATATTTAAATCCCTTTTTCTCTACTAGTCTTCCAACTGCAAGTATAACCACGTCCTGCTTGTAAAATCCAAAATGTTTTCTAAGATTAGCTGAAGCACTGTGATCCGATTTATATTTCATAACATCAACAGGATACGGAATTACTTCGCTTCTCTTTATATTTGCGCCTAACTGCTCAACCTTTCTAATAAATGTTGGACTGTCTGCAATTACAATAGATGCTTGCTCTGCAGCAAAAATCGCTAATTTTTTGAATAAGATATTCATTCCTGCTACATATACATCCGAACCGGGAAGCGTTACTACGTATGGAACGCCAGTTAATTTTGAAACAATGGCGGCAATTAAACCGTTTGGAAGAAGCCAGTGAGCAGAAATAATATCGATCTTTTCTGATTTACAAATAGAAAGTAATTTAAAAATTCCAAAAATAAAAAGAAACGGTGCAATTATATATGCTCTTATTGGGAGCTGGAAGCCTCTTTTTAGAGTTGAGGAATATCCCAGGTTGTGTAAGAAAGAAGGCCAGATATATTTGTAAGAAATCACCCGATAGGGAAAACTAGCATGCTTCAATCCTTTTATGTATGGGATAACTACAATTGGATGATTTCCTGCATGCTTAAATCCCAACATTAAAGCGTATAGAAATGCGGCAGTCGACTCATTTTTGCTTTTCGGAAAGGTATGAGAAAGAACGGCAATTTTCATGAAACGAGTTTCGACAATGCTACTTTTGCAGTATTATCCCAGTCAAGCTTTTTTGCGGAAATAGTAGCGCCCTCTTGCAATCTTTTGTATAAACTATCATTAGCTAATATCCTTTTAATTCCCAAAGCCATAGAGCTAGGATTTATATCAACCACAAAACCATTTCTTCCATTTTGGATAATATCCCTAAGTCCTCCTACATTATATGCAACCGCTGGTGTTCCTACAATACCTGCCTCGGGAACTGTAAGTCCAAATCCCTCCTTAGTGGAAGGCACAACGAGCACGTGAGAACGACTGATTAATTCGAATTTTTTATCTTGCTTTACAAATCCCTGAAATAGCACGCTCTTTTGGAGCCCAGATTCTTTAGCTTTACTTTTAAGCTTCTTTTCATACTCCTCTTCGCCTCTCCCTATAACCCAAAGTCTTATATCGGGAAGGTCTTGCTTTAAGATTTTGCCGACTTCAATTGCATCTTCAATTCCTTTCGCTTTTAAAAGTCTCCCAACAAAGACCATTGTTGGTTTTTTTTCTTTCTTGAAATTAGGAAGTTTTTTTGGCAGAGTAATTCCCATAGGAAGAACCGTTATATTTTTCTTGGAAACGCCGAATTTAATTAAATCATTTTTAGTTGAGTTTGAAATAGTTAAGAATGGTTCCTTTTTATAAAACCTGAAGTAATTTTTTTCTATTAATTTACCAATCTTATTGAAAGGGAAAGGGAAGTTGACGTCCCAAATTTCATTCGCAACCTCGCATATTAAAGCGACTTTTTTCTTTTTTACGTATAATGGGGTGAAGAAAGGAAGCCCATGTATTTCATCAATCACAACATCAAATTTATTCTTATTCTTTTTATAATATAAAAAGGCCATGAAGTGGACAGAGCGATGAAAATGCCTAGCATCAGGATTTCCTCTTCTTATAATTTTTACTCCATCAATAATTTCTTCTTTTTTTGCTCCTTTGAAATAAGAGGAAAAATGGGACACCTCATACCCCCAGGTGGACCACCTTTTTGCAATCTCGTGGGTTAGTACTTCTGCTCCTCCTGAACTTGGATTTTTTATGTCTCTCCAGTTAAGAATTAGGATTCTAGGCTTTCGTGGCATTGCGATAGTATATCAGAAGGCTAAATAGAAGTAAAAATGAAACAAATATCATCCCTGCAATAACCTGACCGATACTTTCATGAAAAAACATAATAAACACAGACTCCAAAGCTGCCGCGACTATAGTAAAATATAGAACCTTAGTTTTCCCTATCGAGAGATAAAAACTATTCAAAAGATAGCTCATGCAATAGAAAAGTATAAATATAGAAAACGGTCCTAAATATGGAGCCAGGGAGAGATAAACACTGTTTGGAAAAAAGATACCGAGAATCATTTTAGGAAAGAAGAAATAAATAAAGCTCAATACAA
The DNA here is from genome assembly GCA_040900105.1 of Candidatus Levyibacteriota bacterium. Taxonomy (GTDB): domain Bacteria; phylum Patescibacteriota; class Microgenomatia; order Levybacterales; family UBA12049; genus JACPDD01. Next base: position 27,448 of record JBBDZP010000053.1, read on the forward strand.
TAGATGGTAAAACTATAAGCGCTATGGATAGCAGTAGCGTACCTGTGAGTTGTTCTTTTCTTTCTTTCTTCTGAGCAATTAGAGGGAAAAGAACAGATGCTATGGGAGAAACTACATAAAAAATAGATCTGCCCATAAGAGAAAGCGCCGCATATTGCCCTGCCAAAGTGGGACTAAAATAATGCTTTACCAAAATTATATCTAGAGATATTAAAGAGATGATGCCTATATTTGATAAGAAGACTGGAATCGCATAAGCGTATGCCTTACTATGCAAAGAGCCGAGCGTGAACTTATCCTCCAATATCTGCACTTTTAGATGTTTAAAAAGAGGTAGAAATGAAAATAGATAAGCTGCTATGGCAGATAGAAAAAAGGCATAAATTGCACCCAATGTTTTTAATCCAATGGTTACTAAAAGTATTCCGAATATCAATTTAATCAGGGAAGAAAAGATATTTACAAAAGACAAATACCCAAATTTCATTAATCCTTGCAAAACTCCCTGAGGAACGCTTGTCAAAAAAGAGAAAAAGAGAGCAACAACAATAAGTACTATAAAACTTTGAGAGTTGATATGTAAAAAATTGGATATCTGATATGAAAAAACTGCAAGCAGTCCACATATAAAAAGTGCCATCAATCCTACCCACTTTTTTCCCGCTATAACAAGAGAGCCAACAATCTTCTCCTTTTTCTGTCCTACAAGCGTTGCTGATAATTTTGCAAAAACCATCATTATTGCGATTGCAAACACAGAGAAAATATTAAATAGAGACATCAGGGAAGCAAAAGTTCCATAGTCGGCAACCGAAAGAAACCTACCCATTGTTAAATTAAAGAGGTAATTAAGAAGACTGGCAGCCATGGATCCAGCAAAAATTACGCTACTTCCTAAAATGAGCGGGTGCTTTACCAACTGGTAAATGGTTTTTTTCATAAATCATTTTCCGTAGGAGTCTCTAATTTTCAATCTATAGAATACGGCAAAAGTATCCCAAAGCATTAGGAAAATTATTTTCCAAAAGCTCTTTGAAGTAATGCTACTATCCTTATTAAATTTAAGTTTTATTGGGCCTTCATATATTCTATTGAATCCAAGAGAATAAGCAACAGCCAAAACCTCTATATCAAAAGCAAAGGCTTTAATAATTATTTTTGGGAAAACTTGCCTTACGACTTCTTTTTTAAAAAACTTAATGCCGGTCTGGGTATCTTTAACATTGAATCCGAACATAAGCTGCGTAAGATTTCTGTACCCCCAGGTTAACATCCTCCTGCTTAATGGATAATCAACTTTTGAATCCGGATGAAGCTTACTCCCTACGATAATATCTGCATTTCTCCAAATCAGAGAATTAAGAAGTATTGATATACCGGTGGCCTCAATGTCCATTCCGGCATCAATGAAACCTATAACATCCCCCTTTGCCTTCAGCATTCCATACTTAACTGCATGTCCTTTGCCTATATTTTCCTTGTAACCAAAAACTTTTATCTTGTTGCTTTTTACTTTCCTAGCTCTCTCCTCTGTTCTGTCTACAATACCGTCAACGACAACTAAAATCTCATAGTCAAAAGGGAGGGTTGACAAGATATTATCCAGATTCTTAAGATCTTTTACAATTGTTTTCTCTTGTTTGTAGGCAGGAACGACAAGGGATAATAGTTTAATGTTGCGCATCTTGGGAAGGCGGGTTTTCAAAATTTTTTCTTACTAGGTCCCAAGAAAACAAAAGTCCGTTGGGAGCCTTAACTTGAGCCTCGTCGTATGGAATCCTTGATTCCTCCGCCGGATTATAAACTACAGTTGGGAAATTAAGAAGGATTGCAGGAGTTTTGGAGACCACCATAAATCCATGGAGAGTATTCTTAGGTATGAGAAGAATGTAGGGAGATTGATTAGGATTCATGTAGAATAAATTCAAAAGTCCTTTCGTAATTGATCCTTCTCTGTTATCCGCAACAGCTACAACTATTTCTCCACTAATTACTAGAAATCTATCCTCCTGAACGGTTGGATGACAATGCCAAACATTCTCGTCCCGGGCAAGACCGGGGGGAGTTACGGAATAATACTGCATGGCAAATTCGCGGCCGGGCCCATAGATAATGGGCCAGTCTTTTCTTAACGTCTCGACAAGAACTCCCGATTCATCCTTATTTATTTTTAAAGGATGCAGTACAATATCTTTTACCAGGGTCATCTTATCCTTATTCTGAAGAGTTATAAATTCCACCTATCAAGTATATCAAATAATCCTACTTCGTTAAATAGACCCTTGCCTCAGTACAGCTTCTTCATATACCCCTACAGTATCCTCAGCAGTCTTTTTCCAAGAAAATTTTTTTGACTGGGCAGTTCCTTTTTCCGATAATTTTTTTTGCAACTTGGCATCATTAAAGACTCTTTCAAGTCCAAGAGCAATGTCGCTAATATTGTAAGCATCTACGTAGTAAGCAGCTTCTCCTGCAATTTCGGGAATTGAGCCCATTTTAGAAGTGACCACCGGACAACCGCAACCCATTGCCTCAAGAATAGGAAGCCCAAACCCTTCATAGAGAGATGGCATAGCAAAAACTGTTGCCATATTATAAAGAGCGACCAATTCCCCCTGCTCCACAAATCCCAAGACAAAAATATCACCGTCGTCTTTTATTAGCTCTTGTACTTTAAGCAGATCCTGATTCCAAGGATTAGTTTTATCAAACTCCGCTTGGGATATTGCCTTACCCACCATAACCAGAGGCACTCCTGCAATTTTTACGGCCCGTATAAGAGAAGGAAGATTTTTGTTCCATGTCACATCACCAACATATAGGACGAAACGCTCTGGTAAGCCGTATCGTTTCTTAATTTCCGACTTCCAACCTGCCTCGCCGGCAGGCAGGTTTCCGGTCTCCAATCTTCTGAACTCCTCTCCTGCTGCCAAATATACGACCGTTACTTTATCTTCTGGTATACCTACATATTTAACAATATCTTTCTTTGAAGACATGGAATCCGTTATTATCCTTTTTGCCTTTCTTAGTCTTGCTTTCTGAATTTTCCATTTAATCTTACCTCTTAATCCTGCTGGAAAATTATTTGGGAAAACCAAAGGAGTTAAATCATGCACAGTTACAACAAACTTATTTTCGTTATTAAATGGCAGGGTTAGAAAAAAAGGTTCAAAGTATGGATAGTGAACTAAATCAACTCCTAACGACACTTTCTCTCCTCTTGTAAAGTAAATATATTCATTGTTTGGATAATACTTCTCAAGTGAGCTTCTTAGGTTTTCCAGATAAAAGCCTGTTCCCCTTACTCTGTGCTGCAGAAAATGGCCGGATTTAAGCGGGGACACATCAATTGCTATGTTCACCTCTTAATTGTAACAAAGAGTGCTCTTACAAACAAAATCAGAGTCGTTAGTAAAGCTAAGTAAAATCCCACAATGCCAACTTTTCGCACAGCAGTGTCTTCAAGTCTTATCATTACCTCATGCGTACCCTCTGGCAATTGAAATGAAATTAGTCCGTCTTGCGTTTTTTGAACATCTATTCTTTTTCCTTCGACAAATACACCCCAACCGGGAAAGTGAGCCGTATTTACAACAATTTCAGAATCTTCACTAGCAGTCACGACGGCAAAGTATTCGGAGCTTTTAATCTCTTTTATGTTAAAAGTACCAGAACCTTTATTAAAAACAAACTTTGCATCAGCTTTTTTCAGATTTCTGTTAAATCCAACAATTCCAAACGCATTTCCTGGACTATTTGTTCCGTCTATAAAAACAGGGTTTGCTATGTAATAGTTGTCTTGTCTATCCATGTAATAAGCCACTTTTGCATATCCTATTCCCAAAATAAACGACACACCAATAAGAAATACAGCAAGAATCTTCTTTGCTTTCCCAAAATAGACCACTCCACCGGCTAAAAAAGACGTGATTATCATTTCAAGGCTTAAAAATCTCCAGGGAAATTGAAAATAATTCATTAATGGTATAGTTTCCCAGATAAATTCGGATGCTCTAAGCATTAAGAGAAACACCACAGAAAACCAAAACAGGAAAAATAAAACAATAGTTTTTTTGTTATCTTTTTTTCTATATAGCAACAGGAAAATTGGACAGAGAAACATCACGGTCAGATTTGCAACTCCTATCTGGAAAGATATTTGATCTTGCAATCCTCCTTCGGATAACCCAGATCCCCATGTAGGAATAAGGAGTTGATATAAAAGGGGGAAGTTATTTGATACTTCATAAATATCAAGTCCTACAACATATTGCTTTTCTAAAAGAGCCGGTAACCAAAAGATAGACGATAAGCCTAATCCTAATACCAATATACTAGTATATTGGTATATTAATGACCTTTTGTCTTTTTCCTTGTAAACAAGAAGGCTTACATAAAAAACGAGGAAAGCCGAAAACATCAAAGCTAAAATATTGTGAGAGAATATTAAAAGGGCAAAAAATACAGATGACAGAGGAAAAAATACTTGTTTCTTTGTTTTGGCAAATTTTGTCACTGACCAAAGAAGTGCGGGGAAAATAGCAAGCGCTAAAACTTCTCCCACAGAACCTCTAACGTATACATCTACGAAATGATAAGGCGTAAAGGTGTAAAATACAGAAGAAACAATTCCTCCCAATTCCCCCCAAAATTCCCTACTCCATAAGTAAAAAAATATTGCACCAATAATAAGAGACAAAAACATCTGGATCTTGAAACTTTCTATGAATGAGAATCCAAAAGCGTGAATAAGTAGAGCAAAATAATTAGGCAGCGGATATACATAATTGAACAAAGGAACCCCATATCCCGCATTAAGATCTGAAGCCCATCTTGGGTAAAAATCACCATCAAAAAAAGCTCTACTAAACTCGTAGAATCTTATAACGTGAAACTCCCCATCGTGCGTTGGAATAAGTCCTTTGTGAAGCAACGCAAATCCTGCCACTAATGCAAAGCACGAAACTATTAAAAACGAAAGAATCGTTTTTCCCATAATTTATTCTTAACAAACATAAACATCAATACGCAAGTAACCGGCACAAAGGTTACCAAAGTCTTAATAAGAGGAGACGGATCAAGATGAGTTCCTAAAAGCATATAGGGAATATATCTAAGTAGCAATGAGAATGAAAAAACTAAGCTGACAACCATCATACTCTTTCTTCTAAGGAGCGCTACAAAGGGCAAAAACCAAATAGCGTACCATGGATAAATTTCTTCTCTAAAGGGGGCAAGCAGAAATGCCGTCAACATTAAAATAGCGCAAATTGCATATATTTTATCCCAGTTCACAGTTTTATTTTTGATTCGTAAAAAAACTACATAGAGAAATACGGGTAAAAGTAAAAGCGTTGAATATTTAATTAAAATAGACAGTAGTAACAAAATAAAAGCCAGGAGAATTTTCTTTTTTGACAAAAGATATAATCCGGAAAGTGCAAAAAATACTACAGCAATATCATTATGCCCGCTTACTAAAGTCTCTATGATGACAAGAGGGTTCAAGGAAAAAATAACCACAGACAAAAAGTCCTTGGATATTTTATAAAGCATCCATGCAGTTGCCGCATAAAAAGCTGCTGCCAGCAACTTAAAGTTAAAGAGAATAAGAATGAAATTCCCAAACCCCAAAAAATGAGGAATAGAGGTAATACCCAGCCAAGTGGGGCCGTAAAGTGCAATTTTATTTGCCGCATGCGTGAAAGCAAGAAAAGGATCTCCTGTAAACTGCATAGGCATTATGATATAGGGATTTTCTTTATAGAGATACAGCACTTTTGCAGTGAGAACATAATTAAAAATATCATAAGAAAGCATTGCCGGGTAAGAAATAAGCAATGTTAAACTTGTCATGCCAATAATCCACTTTATGTCTTTTTTTCCTAAAGTATTATTTAAATACATTCGCCAAAATAGAAAATAGAAAACAAAAAAGGTACATATAAAAGATGCGTACATAATTGATGTTAATTGCCTATTGTCAAAAATAAAATTGGAGTAAAATCTATTAAGATAAGATAAGTTGAAATCTATAAAAAGATATGAGTAAAAAATAAATGCTATTAAAAAAACAGAATAGAAAGAGATAATCCACTTCTTCATAAGCTTTTATTCCTTAGCAGTATGGACAGTTGAATTGCAGCCTTAATTTTTAACTTTGAGGGTCTTTCTTTTTCTGGTTGCCAAATAAATTCTTCCGGCGCGTCTTTTGCAATAATTTCCAATATTTCAATATGCCTCTGAGCTGCAGATGAAAGGATCAATCTATTCTGAGTTATATTTTTTTCATCTTCTTGTGCTTTTTCAAGATTTGGAAGTGTTTCTTTAAAGTATCTATCTGATTTTTTAAGAGCGTTATATCCCAGTAAGTATTGCTTATATTCAAAAAGTGTTTTTGCTTCCACTAAGTACTTGTCTGATTGCTTAAGGCTATAGGTAAATTGACCAAAATTGCCAAAATACCAATACTTATTCAACTTCTCAAAAAGAAGGCGTGGTTTATATAAAAAACTTCCCGGCATAGCCGATGGGTAGGGAAGCACATAAGAAGACTGTGCAAAAATTGGAGCAATGGAAAAAGTAAGAAGTATAAGTACGAGGAAAGGCACCCATAAGACTTTTTTCATTTTGGTTTTTTTCTATGCCAGGCAAATGCCGTCTCTACAATTGTAGCCAAGTCTGAACATTGGGTTGTAAAACCTAATCCCTCCCTTGCTTTCCTATTATCAGCAAAGATTTGAGGAGGGTCACCTTCTCTTCTTTCTACAATAGTTACGGGAATCTTGGCTCCGCTTACCTTCTCAACCATACTTAAAATTTCAAGATTAGAGTACCCTTTGCCTGTTCCCAGATTAAAACTGTCGCTTTTCTCTGATTTACCCAGTTTTTCCAAAGCGAGGATATGAGCCGTTGCCAAATCCTCAACATGGATATAATCACGGATGCAAGTTCCATCCGGAGTATCATAATCGTTGCCAAAAAGCGAAAACGCCGAACCTGTCAGAGCAGCTTCAATTGCAACAGGTATTATATGTGTCTCAGGGACGTGATCCTCCCCCAAGCTTCCATCAAGAGCTGCACCGGCTGCATTAAAATAGCGGAGATTTATGTGTTTTATTCCATAAATCTTGTCATACCAATTAAGCACATTTTCAAACATAAGCTTTGACTCACCATACACACTCTCTGGAGATTTTTCCGATTCTTCAGTAACAGGTAAGGTTTTAGGTGTTCCATATACTGCGCACGTTGAGGAGAAAATAATATTTTTGATTTTGGAGTCTCTCATAAATTCCAGAAGATTAAGCCCTCCTAAAATATTATTCTGAAAATATTTGTATGGCTGTTGCATGGATTCCCCAGCAAGAGCATATGCGGCGAAATGAATAACTCCGTCAAAATTCTTCCCGGCTAGTCCATTTCTAAGAGACTCCTTATCCAATAAATCTCCGACAATCAGCTCTGTTGACACAGCTTCTTTGTGCCCGTTTATCAAATTGTCAAAAACTACAACTTCATGGCCTTTATTAGTTAAAGCCTTTGCTGTAATACTTCCAATGTATCCTGCTCCGCCTGTTACTAAAATTTTCATATCTATATTATAACTAAAATTGCTCCCTAATCCACCATTTGGTATGAGAATCGTAAATTTGCCCGAATGTCACATATTTCCATCCTTTATCTATTAATGATTTCTCCGATGCATCTGAAAAATTGTAGAGACCAATCGGGCTTATCTCTTTTGATCCGAGGTCTACGCCGCTTGGAAACTCACAGTCACTGGAGAGTCCTATTTTCATACCTTCCTTATTAAATTTATGCTTTAAATCCAAAATGAATAAAAGCGAGTAAGTTTCTCTTTCGCGCGCAGTCTGAATTGTCAACGAGCATGTATAAAGCACAAAATTTTCATTGGGATAGGCTCTTTCCAAATCATCTATTGCAGAGTACATACTCATAGTAAAAGGGTCCTTTCCCAACTCAGGCATGACTTTTGGAATTGCAAAAAACGTAAGGATTAACAGAGCAAAAACTGCTGCGTACGCCCTAATTTTTATTCTTCCTAGGTGCAATATGGTAAATGTTGTAAAAATGAAAACAAACGGTCTAAGGAAATTTAAATATCCAAAATATCTTGGTCCCCAATAATATCTAAGAAGAATAAAATTAAAAACAAAAGCAACTATTATAAAGACCATGGGCAAGGAAAGCTTCTTTTTATAAAATGTCCATGCCAAAGCTGCAATAAGTACGGCAATAATTACATTTGCCACCCACACCGGAGTACCTAATGCGTCCGACCAGAAAGATGGCCAAAAATCGCGGACATAAAAAAGCCAACGGTTTGGTACGTATATAGCATTTTTCCCTTCAGTCACATAATAAAAAATGTTTCTTGTATTAAACCAATTATTATTTAACTCAAAAAAGAGAAGCGGGACGAATGCAACAATTACACCCGCAGCTGAGGTAAGAAAATACAAATATTTTTTTCTCTTATAAAATAAGACTATTAAAGGCAGAATTAGCAGTCCTGCCATTTGGAAATGGAGATTCATGCCTACCCCTATAACGATACCCAACGCAAATCCCCACCAGTAAGAAATATTTTTTGATAAAAGTTTTAAAAATATCCATATAGAGAGGGCGGCAAATAAGTTAGTATTATTGTGACTTGTCAGATGGGTTGCGGAAATAACTTGGGCAGGAGAAATTGCGGAAATGAAAGCAAGGACTAGCCCAAATACCTTACCTCCCAGGAGGTAGCCAATTTTATACATTATAAAAACGTATAGAACCGAGATCACTCCTAGATAAATCCATGGTGTATATACAAATGGGAGGATAATCGTAGCTAAAATAAGCTGGTACGCATACCACGGACCAAAAGTGAAGGGCCCAAGAGATGAAAAAGAACCAACCAGAGGAAATTGTAACTGTCTTGCTCCTTCTATTCCAATGACTGCATCTCTGATAGTCTCCACCCCCATGCCGTACCTGTAAGGAACGTTATAAAATCTAAGTATCGCAGCACCAAGCAATATCAGAAATAAAACATAGAGATGGACATGCTTCTTTTTAAAAAACTTTTTCATGCATTTATTATAAATTTTAGATAGGATAACGGAAATCTAAGTGCAGAAAAAAACGAAAAAACAAAACCCTGCCAACTATCCATGAATCCCTTGTGTCTTATGTAGGTTAACAAAAACCACCATACGGGAAGAATAAGTAAGTATTTTATAGCAGTAACTGGATTGTACCATTTCACATTTGATTCTTTAAGCTGCTTTGCTATAAATGACGTATATCTTTGCCACCTTTTAAAGTACCTCTCAAACTCCGGGTCTGACATATGAATAAGGGGATTTTTTAAATATCCAATTTCCCCTTCAACTACTGCCTGTTCATGAACATCTTTCTGTGGCAATCTCCCTTTTCCTTTTCTGTAGAGTCTTAAAGTATAGTCCGGATATTGTCCTCCTTTCATAAGAAACCTGCCCAAAAACCAATTTTCCCGAGGAATCCAGTATCCGTTTATATTTGAGCATTTGATATTTGAGATTTGAGATTTGATTTCATCACGAAGTGATGGTGTTACTCTCTCATCAGCATCAAGCTGCAGAATCCATTCTCTTGTTGCCATATCGATTGCTTTCTGTTTATTAATGTGAAAATTCTCACGATTCTCTACGACTTTAGTTTTAGCATTGTATTTTTTTGCAATCTCAAGCGTTGCATCTTTAGATGTACCGTCAACAATTACAATTTCATCTGCTAAATTCCTAACTGACTTAAGACAGTCTGGTAAATTTTTCTCTTCGTTGTAAGTTGCAAGAACTACAGAAATCGTCGCCATAATTTATTACTCCATCTATTATAAGATAGCACCAATAGTAAAGCAGCTGCGCTTATTAAGTCTGCAAATAATCTTAGCTTTGTTTCCGTATAGATAACTTCAACTATATGCACTCCTCTATCTACAGGAAAGGTTATAAGTCCCCTACTATTCCGGTCTTGGAACTGAACCTCCACAGGCTGCGAATCAACTAATACTTTCCATCCCGGAAAGTACAGGGTATTTTCCCTGAATCTCGCGCTAGTTTTTACATCAACTGTGTATACATGCTTTGTGGCCTTCCTTTGGGTGACTTGGACAAGAGCATCGCCGCTTATCACCTCTATTTCTGCCGCTGCTCTTTTTTCCATAAACCTAACGGACCATATGGGTCCACTTTCTCCCGTATCTGTAGTAGAGTTATAAATTCCGGTAAAAAATTGCTCCGGCTTTTGAAGATATCCTTGGGCATGCCAATAATCCTTACTTAGGAGCAGTATTGTAATGGTAAAGACTATCAAGCTAATTTTTTCCAGCTTAGCAGGTATTTTAGAAAATACTAACGCGGCAAGAGCTGATGTTGAAAAAACGGTTATTGCTAAAAATCTCCAAGGAAATTGAAAGTTCTGAAGAATTATGAATCTACTCCAAATAAAGTCGGAGACCGGCAACATTATAAAGATTGCCAAAATAGAATACGCAACTAAGGACAGGATAAGAACATTCTCCTTCTTTCTTTTATTCCAGAAAAATAAAACCGGAGAAAGTATAAGAAAAAGCAGGTGCAAAATTCCAATCTGTAGGGTAAACTCTCCCGTTCCCCCAAAGCTCCATGGTCCGTAAAAAAGGCTTTTGATATCAACGAATCTTTCCAGATATGCTCCTTTGGTTACTATATTTCTAAGTGTATATTTTGCTTCAATAAGTCCTGGAATCCAGAAAAATGCGGATAGGGCAAGACCAAACACCAGAATCGCCCCTAAGCTTATGAGGTAATCTTTTCTATCTTTCTTATAAAAACCCAGAATCGTGCCGTAAACTAATAAAAACGGCATATATATTAAACTTATTGCGTTGTGGGAAAGTACCAAGAAAGCAACGGAAATGCTACCTAGTACTACGTATTTAGCGTTTATTTTTTTACTTAGTTTTAAAATAAAATACAGAGAGACTGGCATAAATGCAAAAGCAAGATTCTCGCCAATATCTCCTCGTACATACAAATCAACAAATCTATAAGGAGCATACATGTAGAGAATTGCTCCTACAAATGCCGGTCCCCTACGAAGGAACTCGGCAAGCCACATGAACATAAAAATCCCAGACAGTACCATCCCTAAGCCAAAAACTATTTTTGTTGAATCAATTAGTGAATAGCCCATAAAATGGAAAAGGGAGGCGATGTAAGATGGCAGCGGATAAAGAAATTCAAGAACAGGGTGTCCATATCCCCAGTTTAGGTTTGGAGCCCACCTTGGAATAACATTTCCCTCTGATAGATTTAAATAGAAATTGGCAATCCTGGCAACATGATCTTGTCCATCATGGGTAAACGGGAGTCCGGAGTGAAACAACCCCAGCACAGGAACAAGACACATTGCAAGCAAGGTTACAATTAGAAGCTTTTTATACATTCTATTTTTTTATTGTAAAAATTTTGATTGTCTTTTCTCCATTGAGATTCTCTATGTCTTTTATGGTTTCTATTTCAGGCGCTAACTTTTCCTCCTGAAAAAATTGAGAATAGTTACCTATAATTAGGTTCCTGGACTTTTCTTCTTCTATGCTCACTGGCCTAAATTCGTATTTACCAAACTCATGCGTTACGTTATATCCACCAGATACGGTCCCACCCTGCTCTTGATAAAGTTTTGGGTCATATTTGGTATAGAAAAGAAAAAACATATATGACTGCGCAAGGTTATCATTGTTTGCAAAAATTACAGACTTATAATTTTTTTCATTTTCTTGGACATATCCTATTGCTTGAGACAAAGAGTATTGGAAACTATCCGATTGAGTTTTTGGAAAAACATAAAAATATTGCCTTGAAAAGGTCCATAGGCTAGCAAAAACAATTACCAAGCCCGAGGCAAGCAGAACATTTCTCCGGATTTTTTTATGAACTAATGAAAACATATAAACCAGTCCCAGACCCGAGAATATTTGCCATGTCGGTAAAAAAACCAAAGTTCTTAGAGCGTGAGGAGAATCTGTAGTTAAGGAAGCCGCTATTGGAGCTGACAAAAACCAGACAAAGATTAGGACCTTAATCTTTTTATCAAAGTCTAGGCGCAAGAGAAAATATATGCCCAACATTATGAGTGGTAACTCCCAAATATACATAAGGCCCACTCCTGGAACTTTATGTCTATCTCCTGACGAATTTGTGAAGAGCCACACAGGATTAAAATGAGAAAGATACGATTCCGCAAAAATTTGAGACGTTACCAATCTTCTGTTATATAGGACTTCTGAAATTTTATCATTTTGCAAGATTGCGCTTTGAAGTATGGAGAACTGGTCTGTATATCTTGACTTATTCAACTCAAAAACATTCGTAGCAGAAAATCTTATGAGAGCATTCGGAGATAAGGTTTCTCTGATAAAAGGAACTAAAATAATTAAGGAAAATACCGCGGCTATTAATATTTGTTTTTTTTGCTTAAGAAGGTCTTTATAGAAAACTACCGCAAGTCCAAAAATAACTGCGGGGATAAAAAGTTTCTCCGTTTGATAAGAAATAAAAGATATTACAAAAAACAGTGCAGCAAGGTAGATGTTCTTTCTTAGGAAGAAATACATTGCAAAGACAAAAGCAGAAAAGGCCAAATTAACTTCGTGCCCCAGTCTTGAAATATAAATATGCCACGGAGAGATTGCGAGCAAAAATGCGCAGGCCAACGCTATATATTCTGATCTAAGCAGTTTCTGTTTCCTAAACATCTCATTTACCAAAAAATAAGTAGCAAGGACTGTTAAAACAGAAAGGATTACTGACGGAAGTCTAACCGATAGAACACTTAATCCAAGAAGCTTAATAAAGGGAATAACCATATATACATAGGTAGCAGGTCTCCAGTCATCAAAAGCTCTTAAAAGTATTGGAAACTTATATCCATACTCGTCTCCCCCAGTAGTTAGAATAGAAAATGCATTCCATCCTATACTTGCCTCATCCAGCGATGTGCTTGGCGGAACATTTCCTAGCTGATAAGTTCTAAGTGCAAATGCTAGAAAAATTATTAAAAACAGGAAAATAAAGTTTTTCTTCATGGTGACACTATTTTCATTGCCGCTTTACCATCTGGATAATGAACTACAGAATCATAGCTTATACTTTTCGGAAAATCTATTTCCCTTCCAACAAATAAAATATCCCTCTCCTGTTGATCCTGTTCCCAATTTATTGGCCTGAATTCAAATTTGCCAAATGTATGATTTTCCCTAAATCCACCTGACGCATTAACACTTTGCTTCTGATAAAGATCGGGCGGATATTTTAGGTAAAAAAGAAAAAACATGTAGGATTGGTCCATGGGTGCTTCGTTTGAAACAACAATTTTTCTATAGTTCCCTTCCACTTTTTTTACTTCAGGGATTACCTTTTCGTATCCGTATTGCCATTCTCCGGCATTAAAATAGTTTTGTTGCACGAAGTACTGATTGAGGTAATATGTAAAATTAAATACAGCAAGTAACAAATAACAAATAGCAAATAGCTTCGCAATTCTTATACCTGATACCTGATACCTGATACCTGATACAAAACTTAGCGATGTAATTATGCCAATTGCCGTAAATATCTGGAAGGTAGGAAGAAAATTTAAAGTTCTTACTGCGTGAGGAACACCGCTTGTAATAGACGCTGGTACTGGGGTAAGCAGAAACCATGCAAATATAAAAATCTTAGTTTTCTTACTAAAGGGACCAAATAAAAGCATATAAATACCTATTAGAAGAAGTGGTAATTCAAAAATGTATAGAAGGCCCATGCTTGGAGCATGATGACGGCTTATATCTCCTCTTGTAAAAAGCCAATTTAAATCAAAGTGGGATAAATAACCCGACACTACTTCTTTAGCAAAAAGAATGCGGCGGTTGTCCAAAACCATTCCCAAAACATCATGGTTCTCCACATCCACAAGTACCCTCTTGGTACTTTCGGACAAGAGTTGGGTGCTGTCTGAGAAAACGCTGACACCTTTTGCCCGCTGCAGCGAACTCCTATCTGTAAGGATGTGGAAAAACATGGGGGCAACTATAAGAGCGCCTAAAACTGCTGCTCCTAAAATATACTTTTTAGGTTTTGCTAAAATCTCCTTTCTATAGATAGTAATAAGGGTGAGTATTACAAGTGGTACAAAAACCTTCTCACTTTGATAGACGTAGATAGATAGGCCCGCAAAGACCGCTGATAATATAAAAAACCAAGGTTTTTTTAAACCTTTCAGAAAAAACAGCATGGAAAAGACATTAAATGAAAGGCCTACGTTTGATTCAAAAGCTATCCTGCTAAATTGGATATGCCACGGGGAAATTGCCAGAAGGAAAGTAGCAAGAATTGGAATGTCTATAGTAAATCCTCTTGCTTCAAGCTTTAGATTTTTCTGCCCAAAAAGTTCCCTTAATAGAAAGTAAACTGCAATAACTGTAAGTGTTCCAAAAAGAGCAGACACGAATCTTACAGCAAAAACATTCATTCCAAAAACTGCAACTACCGGTATTGCAAGATAGGAATAAAGCGCAGGTTTGTAGTCGTCAAAGGAGCGCATAACTATTGGCAGGAACTTTCCGTATTCATCCCGGCCTGTTTGCATTAGGGAATAAGCATTGTATCCCAACGATACTTCATCCCAGTCTGGAGAGACAGGAACCTTCCCCAATTGCCAAAATCGCAGAATCCCCCCAATAAGTAAAATCGCAGATAGCAGAATAAAGGTCTTTTTTTTCATTATAAAGTATAAGCTTTTAACACCGTTTCTCCATTTAGCAAGAAGAAGCTTTTTACAATGCTTCCTTTAGGATGAACCGATTTAGGAACATCTACGTAAAGAGTCCTGTCACTTTTGCTCTCAATCTCTGATAAATCCTTTGCAAATCTAAATTTGGAAAAACCATTGACCGAGACAAAACCGAAAGCATCTCTTGAAATTTGAGCTGATTTTCTAAACTGCAGCGGGTTTGTTCTAGAATAGAAAAGATAATAAATATACGGTCTGCCTAGCTCTGTTGTAATATTTATTTGGTCATAGCTGTCTTGATGAGATAAAACATAATCTATTGACTCCTTATAACCATATTGCCATTCTCCGGAGAATTGTCTTGGATAATGCGCCATATAACCATGGTAAAAGTACAAAAAGTTTCCAAATAGAAATAGTGCTAAAACTGCAGAAAATGCTCTGCCCCATTTCTTATTCCAAACCCACCCAAAAAGAACTGCAATTCCTACTGCGGAGATTATTTGAAAAGTAGGAAGGGCAGTTTCTATGCGCAATGCGTGCGGAGTTTCTCTTGCTGTTGCGGCAGGAACTATTGCAATTAAAAGCCATAACGGAATAATCCACCAGTGCCCTTCTCTTTTTTTAAAAAGGAACAATAATCCGGCTACAAAAAATGGTAATTCCCAAAGATACATTTGTCCTACGTCTTGGGTTGAAAATTTTGGATTTCCATCTCCTTTAATAAAAAGGAATCCTGGGCTTAAATTATCCAAGTAATGACTCACGTAAGACACGGCATAAGCAAACCGTCTGTTGTGGATAATTTTTGACAATACAGTATTGCCGTCATTTTCTATTTCCTGATTTGCAGTATTTATAACTCCTATATCGGAGAAGATGTTGACCTCCTTAAAACGCAGATTAGCCTGGGAAGACAATAGAAATTTAGATATAGGCAATATAAGCATAACACCCAGCAACAATGCCAGCGCCGCTTCTTTTTTTCGGTTTAATAACTCTTTTCTAAACGCAACAACAAGAGAAAGTACTAAAAGCGGGGAAACAATTCTCGCAGTATTAAATGTATAAAATGATAAAGCAAACGAAAGGGCTGACAACAGGAGGTACCATTTCTTACCTTGCACACCGGCAAGAAAACTAAAAACCCCAAAAACAATAAAGAAACTTGCTACGTTTGCTTCAAAAGCTGCTCTTGAAAGCATTATGTGCCAGGGGGAAATTGCCAGAAGAAAAGCACTAATCAATGCATACCTTTCTTTATTTGCAGATTTAGGAAAGATCCTCTTTACTAAAAAGTAAGTTGTGATTACAGTTAAAACGCCAAAAAGTGCCGAAGGAAATCTCACCGCAAATTCGTTTAGTCCAAATATTTTAACCGGCAAAATATCCAGATATGCATACACGGGAGGCTTAAAATCGCCGAAAGATTCAAGATAGTCATAGGGCAAAAACCTACCGAATTCGTCTCTTCCATCTATCCCCAAAGAGTGTGCATTATATCCCCAGGATGTTTCATCCCAAGTTAGAGCAGGGGGATTGTTGCCTAATTGATAGAATCTCAAGAACAGAGAAATAATAAGAATTAAAAAAAGCAACAGAGTTCTATTTTTAAGTATTTTCATCAAACAGACTTAAAGATATTATATCTAATTTAGTATATAATACAAACCATATCATAGTAATGATAGTCCCATCCATTTTTAAAAAACATGGTTTCATTATCTCCTTCTTTATTGTTTTAATTTCTGCGCTTTCTTTTAGAATAACGAATTTAAATTTAATAGAGTTTAAAAGCGATGAGGCTCTTAATATTTTTCTTGCGGCTCAGCCTATATTTGGACATTCATTTCTTCCCGGAGGAACAGTTTCAAGCTTGGGAGTACTAAACCCACCTATCTTCAACTATATTCTTTTTCCTGTCACCCTCTTGTCTTTGGATCCAAGAGTAATAACTTTATTTATGGCGCTTATGAACGTTGCAGGAATAATAGGTTTTTTTCTACTACTTAGAAAGTACTACGGCTTAGTGACAGCCACTGCTGCATCCTTACTTTTAAGCTTTTCACCATGGGCAGTCTTGTATTCCCGAAAAATATGGATGCAAGATTTACTACTACCCTTCACGGTTCTAATGCTCTTTTCTGTCCATAAGCTAATTGTAGAAAAAAAAGACACATACTGGATTTTATATGCGGCCTCTTCCTTGATACTCATACAACTTCATCAATTGAGTGTGATTTTTGTTTTCATGATGACTGCTTTCATGTTAGCTAAGGTGAAATTAAACGTAAGATGCTTCACTTTAGGAATTTTGATCGGGCTACTTCCCCTTATTCCTTATATTATTTTTGAAATACAAAACAAGTGTCCCGACTGCTTTGCACTTCTTTCAAGCAGAACCAGACTAAATACAGGCTACTCTATAGAAGCATTTATGAGGCCTCTTCAGATAATGGGTGTTGGTGACTTTCGCTACATTTTAGGAAATGACACCTTAACCTTTGCACAGAGGTTTCCGCTTGCGTACAAAGCCAGAGAATTTTTGTACCTGGAATATCTTCTTCTTCCTCTTGGACTGGCAATATTTATGACTAGATATAAAAAATTCTCTTTTTTGGGCTACGCGGTTTTGCTAACAATCTTTTCTTATTTTTTACTCAGGATTGAGTCATTCATGCACTACTATATAGTGCTTCTTCCGTTGCTTTTTCTTTTCCTGGCAACTGTTTTTTCCTTCTTTTTTAAAAGCAAGAATATTTTCTTAAGCATTGGCTCTTTAGTACTACTAAGTATACTACTTTTAGCTTCCATAGCTTTTAACAAGTCGTTCTTTGACCTTTTAAAAACGACCGGAGGCACTAAGGGAGACTATGGAGCAACATTTGCTTCCAAAGATAAAGACATAAAAGAAAGGCTTAAAAAATATGAGAACGATCCGCTCTTTGCGGAAAGAGCTTTATCAAGCTACATTCCTCTCTCTTACATGTATGGATACGAACCCTTTGGAAAAATGCTTTATGGGAATGTATTTCCGGATGATATTACTATTCTTGAGAGCAAGCTTAAAAAAGACCCTCAGGATAAAATAGTTCAGTTTAAATTGCTTAATCTGCATACAAGAGGAGAAGAAACTGTTCAAACGCTTTATGTCCTTAGAATCAAGACCCAACAAATTCCTGAATACCTACCTATTTACAGAGAAGTATTCCAGCGTTATATGGCAAGAAATTTCAAAAAAGAATATTCCTCCTCAAGATTTACCTTCTTTTACCCCGAGCACTGGAACGCTAGGGAATTGGAAGATGGAAGTATAGTTTTGGGGAGTAACGAATATGAATTAACCATTAAAAACCTTGGCCTAAATAATATGGAGATAACCTGCGTTAAGCTAGCAGGAGAATGTGACAGCAGCAATATTTCAGAGATCAGAAATTCAATCAGACCTATTCAATAGGTAAAATACTATAGAATTATCAGCGCGTTTTATTGTCTTAATAATTTTACTGTTTTGCGGAATGGGACAGTTGCCGCTGTTGACGTAGAGGATATTCTTTTCTCCCATTAAAATTGGCCTATTAGTTTTTATTTCCGCTTTTAACGGACACTCTTCATCCGTAAAAACGTATTTTCCAAAACCAATACTGTCTGAGCGGCTCATATCAGCATTTCTTGTTTCATTTTGGAATTTCTGAGGTTCGTATTTTTCAAAGAATAGAAAAAATATAGTTGGAGCTGACTCCCTATTTGTGACTACAATGCTATTGTAGTTATCTGATACCGCCTTCACACTTGACACTAGCTGATTATACCCATCGCTTCTATACCATGGCCTATAAACAGGAGATTGTATGTGGTACTGAATCAAGTAGTAGGAAAAACTATAAACAATAACAAGGCTTATAAAAATTAAAAAGGGCTTCAAAAGAACGGGTTTTTTTGTTTTAAATACCAGCAATAAGGATAGCAATCCATATGAAGACAGTATTGAGAAAGCAGGACTGGAAATTAGAGTCCTTTGGAGATTCGGAACATCGTCGAATGTTAAGGCGCTTCCTACGGGAACTAAGAGTATCCATGACAAAATCACAAGTCCTTCTCTCTTATCTTTCCGGAAAATATAAAATAAAGCAGATATTATAAGAAATAATTCGAAAATATATAATATTCCCATGTGGGGTATTCTATATCTGTCCGGGAAGCCTTTGTCTGAAAAAAGATACTCGAAGGAAAAATGTTTTGTGTAATTATCAAAAAAAATGCCTGAGTAATTAACTACTTTATTATGGAAAACTCTCGTCAATACCCGAGGCAATCCCGCCTCTCCATCATTAGCAATCTCACTATTTATAACAAGCTGCGCTTCTGGATGATTAAAGATGCTAAGCGTTCTAATTCTTAGAGAGATGTCGCTGGAAAAGACAACAAACAAAACAGGGCAAACAATAATAAAAGCATAGAGGAAAAAAAGTAGAATTCTCTTTTCTATGAGTTTTTTCTTGCCTAAAATGAGTAGAGCAGTAAAAGGAATAAAAACAGGAAGGAAAGCTCGCGGGGCCTGATAAATAGATAACGTAACGCCAAACGACAAGAAAGAAAGGAACAACAGTAAATTTTTGCCTTTTCTTGCAAAGAGGAGCAATGGAAAAATACCAAGGACAATAAAAAAAGTAACAACTGTGTTTTCCGTAGCAGTTCTTGAAAGATTTATATGCCACGGAGAAATCGCAAGAAAAAAAGAACTGATGAGAGCAAGTTCATTTTTATATTTATTTTTATAAAAAAATTCTTTCACTAAGAAAAACAATGCAAAAATAGTTAAGAACCCAAAAAATGCTGAAGCAAATCTTACCGAAAATGAGCTTAGGTCAAATAATTTTATAAAGGGAATCGAAAAATAAGAATAGCCTGCAGGACTATAAAGGAAAGACTCCAGGTGGAAAGGAAAGACTTGGCCACTTATATCCTTGCCTGTTTCTAAAATAGAATAAGCATTATACCCTAAGAATGCTTCATCTCTATGTAAGGAGGATGGAACTTCTCCCAATGCCGCGAATCTAACAACAGCTCCAATAAGCAATATTATTCCAAGCAATGCTAAGTGTTTATTCATCTTTCCACCCAACTAAGTTTTTTGTAAAAGACTAAGCCAATTGTAACAAGTATAACTGCTGCAAGAGATAATATATCAGAAATAAATCTTATTGGTGATTCTTTAAATTCAACTTCTACAATTCTATTTCCTTTGGGAATATAAAAAGTTATTAGTCCACGGTGATTCATATCTTGAAATTCTATTGGTACTTTTTGTCCATCAACTTTAACCTGCCAACCAGGAAAATAAACAGTGTTGTCTAGAATTTGCGCATCTCTTTTGACATTGGCATTAAAAACGTGTCTCGTGGATGACCTTTCTAAATTTTCAATACTCACCTCTCCACCAATTATTTCAATTGGAGATTTTGAAGGCCGATCCTTATTAGAATCTGTCCATATGGAATTTGTTTGTCCATGAAAAGTAGTGTCTCCCGTGAAGTTTAGATAATGATCTTCATTAATTTTTCTGCGTTCTTTTGTCTCTGTAAACGGTGCGCTAATGTAAATCATCAGAGCTATAAAAGAGATTAATAACAATTTTCCTATATTCTTGCTTATCATTCTTCTAATAGGGTCTGTGTTTAAGATGTAAGCAGATATAAAAGATGCACATATTAATACTGCGGCATTTATTCTCCAGGGAAACTGCAGGTAAGGCAAAAAGGGTATTGTTTCCCAAAACGACTTTGACGCAGAAGTCATAAAAAAGATAGCCGCCGCAAAAACAATAAAAAAATAAAGTGCAAAAATATACCTTTTATTCTTCCACATAAAAACTAATGGAATAAAAGCAAGCAACGAAACTAGTTGTAAAGATCCAATCTGGGGAGACAGCCCTCCAGGCTTATTTACATCCGGCCCAAATCCCCACTGCGAATAAAGAAGCTGAGCTATGCTTGGGAAATGGTCAGCAAACATAGATCCAATTAAAATTTTTGCCTGTATGAATCTACTTTCCCAAAGGGCAGGAATCCAAAAAAATGCACTAAGCAGCAATCCAATGACAAAAAGTGAGATTCCATACACTAGATATCTCCTGTCCTTTAAGACAAAAAATGAGATCAGAAAGAAAAGAAACAATACGGGGCTGAAGATAAGTGCCAATCCGTTATGAGAAAGGATAAGCAATGCATAAAAAATTCCACCCAATGGGACATACATTTTATTTCCTTTTTTATAAAGCTTTGTCAATGCAAAAAGAACAAGAGGGACAAAAACTAGAGCCATCTCCTCCCCAATATCTCCCCTGACATACATATTTAAAAATCTGTAAGGAGCAAATCCGTAAACAAGAGCACCTATGAAAGCAGCCAATCTGTTTTTAAAGAATTCATTTAAAAATAAATACATAGATATATTTGCAGCTACAAAGGATGCGGCGGTTATTATCTTAAAAGAATCAGACAAGCCTATCCCTAAAATGTACAAAGCAGCTCCCAAATATGAAGGCAGAGGGTACATAAATATTAGTACCGGATGACCATATCCGAAATTTAAGTCACTTCCCCACCTAACAGGAAACTGTCCATCTATAATGGCTTTGTAATAAGCGGCAATACGGGCAATCTGAAGATCTCCATCATGAGTTAAGAAAAGTCCATCATGGAGGAGCGGAAATAATCCAATGGTGCTTATTAGCAAAAGGATTAAAGGAAAAAGAAATTTCATCTAATTTTCCGGTGGCCAAAAGTATGCCGTTATAAAAATCATTGAAATGTATCCCAAATGGCTATTGTTAAAGTATCTAGATAAATACCAAAACACGAAAAGAAAAATTCCATAAGAGAGAATAAGCCTCACTACGGTATTGTTTTTCTTCTGCCAAAGAAATAACACTACAACAAGAGGAAAACATATTAGTGTTTGAATAATCCAGAATGGGAAATACGAATGTACGTCTTTTATAACTTCTATATCATTTAAGAACATCCCAAATCCATAACCAGAAATTGGATAACTATTAGCAACATTTCCTGAAAGATATAGTATTGTACTATCCAAGAAAGCCTTCAAGTTCCAAAATGCAAAGGGCAAAACTATTGCGGAAAATACGGCAGTAAAAGGTAATAGCTGCTTAACAGTTTCCTTTATATTTTTATTTGAGAAGTACAAATAGAAAAAATAAAAGGGAAAAATTGGCCATACGGACTGCTTTACTGCAAAAGCAAGCGCCATAGGGACACCTGCCCAAGAGAATCTTTTTTTATAGAGCAATATAAGTCCTAGAAAAAGAAAGGGGAACATAAAAATGTCATCCCTGCCTTCTATAAAGTACCCAAGAGTAGCCGGATTAAATGCCAAAAGAATAATAAATTCCAATCTTTTCTGCTTATCCTTTATAAAAAACCACACCGAAACAATAAGCGCAGCAAATAAAAAGACCAAAGGCATTCTCCCGTCAAAAAAGCCAATAGTCCTTGTGGAAATGAGATAAAAAGGTATGGCAAAAATCAGAAAAAATGGCTGCATTACAAAGTGATAGAGCGCCGGATTTACTTCCGTATCCGAATAGTGCCAATCTTCAAGAGGTGTACCAAAATAATTAGTCGCGTACGGATTCTGACCATGCAGCAAAAACCTAATTGCGGATTCCTGCTGTATGATTATGTCATGGATGTTATGTGTGGGAGAGCTTTGATGCCTTACAATTATTTCCGAATAAGATGTTGCACCAATACTGCCAATAATTAGAGCGGTAAGAAGTATACTTTTGAAAAGAAACCTCGTCTTCTCTCTCAAGCTGAATAAATCCAGGGATACATAGGATAATAGCCCTGCAAAGATTAACCCAAAAAGCCAGTAGGGAGTAGTCCCGGGACTAATCCTATAATTCATAATAAATGGCACCAGCAGCGCGAAAAGAAGTACGCTATCAAGTCTTATATTTCTCATAGGTCTTTTCCAAAGTACCACTCTTCTGTCGCCTTGTAAATGGAGCTAGGATTAACTAAAAACCACTTGGCCTTTGCCAATTCCGCGCTAGACGATCCGCTTAGGTCGTAAATCCATCCTCCCTGATCATCTAATATGCGCGGGTATGTGGATTTAGTATCTGTAATAACTCCAATCCCTACCGCCATTCCATTATCATCTATCTTACTATTAAAATCTAAATATAAGCTTAATGGCAACGTTGCATATCCGAATTTACGCTCATAGTCATAAACCTTAAATTTTTCATGCGGGTATAATTTTGTTAAAACTTTCTCCCAGTGCCTTGCCTGATACGACGCATAGTTTGTACTGTTAAGAATATTGCTAATATCTTTACTGATGCTTCCTATCAACAGGAATATAAAAAGCAATAATCCCAATATTCTTTTAAATTTAAATAAAGAATAAGTCACCCATCCTGTCAAAATTATAACAAGCGGATTAACAAATATCAGATAGCTATCGAGTCTTTCTCCGCGATAGAATCTCAAAAGAATAAATATCAAAAGGAAGCTTAAAATAATAAGAAGTAGTGGCCTTGTCATTTTCCTCTGTACTGTTGAGTACACAGTAAATATGGATATAAGGAAAATAGATATGTAGCCTAAAATTGTTTGACCTCCAATAATATGTCCCCAAGCGGAAGGCCAATAAGAGCCAGCGTAGGTTAACCACCTGTTAGGGACATAAATTCTATATTGTCCATAAAGATAATAGTCAATTAAAGACCGCAAATTATAGAAGTTATGTTTTAAATCAAATACTATTAAAGGCAGAAACGGCAGAACAAATCCAGAAAATAAAGCAGCAAGGCCTTTTTTACCAGGCCTTTGTAAAATTATTGAAACAAGGATGAGCGAAACTAAGCCAATTGCCTGTAGATGGATATTTATAGCCATAGCTATAAAGAAGGGAAATAAAAATAGGTAGAGATTCCTTTTGGTCTTTATATATCTAATTGAAAAGTAAATAGCAAGAGCGGAAAAAATAGAAACACCGGAGGGGTTTGTAAGATCAACGCTTTGGGCTATCTGGGATGGAGAAATGGCAGCCAATAAACCTACGACCAAGCCAAGTCGCTTACCTCCTAGCTCTTTTCCTATCAAAATCATTAGATAAACGACTAGAACATAAGACAAAGAAAGCACGATCCATGGAGTCAAAATTGACCATGGATATAAGATAGTTGCTACTGCAACCAGCCAATACCATATTGGCCCCATTACAAATGCCGACTGGGACGTGAATGGGCCAAGAGTTGGAATTTTATGCTGTCTTAATGCTTCTCTCCCAATCAAAGCGTCCCTTGCCTGATCATGCGCCAAGGACCAACGATTGTCATAATTGTAAAAACGAAGAATTACAGATAAGAGAATGACTAAAATAACACAAGCTCCAAACCAATGGTCTTTTAAAAAGGTTATCGATTTTATTACCTTAGTTGACAAAGCGATATTTAAAAAGGGTCCACAACGCAATTGTGCCATCTTTCATTGCATGTAATTTTTTACCATCTTCATATCCCCGCGGCGTGGTGGTGATGGGTATTTCCAAAATCTTATATCCTCTTTTTAAAAGCTTTGATGTTATTTCAGGCTCAAAATCAAACCGCTTTGCTTTTAACTTCATATCTGTTACGGCTTTTTTTGGAAAAAGTTTGTAGCAGGTTTCCATATCCGTAAGCCATTGTCCATAAAGAATGCTAGTTAAAAGGCTTAAAAATCTATTGCCTAGATAATGTATTAAAAACAAAGGTTTTCTTTCATCTCTTGAAAAATTTGGCAATCGCTTAAGTCTTGTCCCGTATACTACCTTTGCTTTCTTTTCCGTAACCTGGCTTAAAAGTTTCTTGATATCCTGGGGATCATATTCCAAATCCGCATCTTGGATAACTATATAATCTCCCGTGGCATGATGTATTCCTGTCTTTACTGCCGTACCTTTACCGCTATTTTTATCATGGAAAAATACCTTAGTGTTTTTAAGATTTAATTTTTTCAGAATGCCAGGAGTCCCGTCTGTTGAACCATCATCAACAACTATAACTTCTATATTAACAGAAGGCATTTTTAAAGCTTGTACTCTGTTGATAACTTTACCAATAGTCTTCTGCTCATTGAAGACCGGAATAATAATAGATAATTTCATTCTTGCACAGAAGCTACAACTTCTCTATCTTTTTTTACAAACATTTTTTTTGACCTAGAATTAAATTCTATAACTTTTGGAAGTAATATGAAAGCACTAAACAGTCCTATAAAAAATGCCATGTCTAATCTTAAAAGCGCCTTTGCGATATGATAAGGGAGAAAAATAAGATGTTCTAATCTAATATCTATATCCGTAGCATTGCTCCAGACAAAGATAAACTGATTCCTGTATGCGATAGTTTTTACCTTGAATGGAGTATATGTTTTTTTAATTGCTCCTCTACTGTGCTCATGGAATACAATGCTTTCCGGTTCAAATAAAACTTTATAACCTGACTTTTGCGCCCTGTATGATAAATCTATATCCTCCCAGTAGAAAGGGTCATAGAGCTCATTCAATCCTCCCAGTTTTTCCCAAATGCTTCTCCTAAAAGCTCCGCTCCCCCCGCTTACCCATAGCGTATTTTTCTTACCAACATCCCCTCTTCTATGAATAAGCAAACCTCTTTGCCAACTTCCCAAACCTCTTCCTCTTAAAACTACTCTATTGCCTTCAATGCTCTTATCCATGCACCCAACCGCAAAAACATCCTCATCCTTAAAGTGCTTAAGAAGCGGTGTTAAAAGTCCTTTCTCGGAGTACACATCTGTATTTAAAAGCAATAAAATATCCCCCCTTGCTATAGATGCCCCCTTATTCACCGTCGAGGAGAACCCTAGATTTCTTTTGTTTTTAATAAATTTGAAACTTGAAATTTGTCCTGAGCTTGCCGAATGGATGAAATTTGAAATTACCGATTCGCTAGAATCGGTTGATGCATCGTCCACTACTATTACTTCAACGTCGCCGTCCTTATAATTTTGAAGCTCTTCAATGATTTTAGGAAGATTTTTCTTCAATAAATTTTCCCCATTATAGTTTGGAATAACAACGCTAATGTTCATATTAAAAAAGACTATTATAAAATACTATCTCATGTGTACCCTTTGGAACTAAGACTCCCCTAAAATTAAAATCGGTTAAATGAATTTTTACTTTTTTGCCATCGATTCTTGCTTTCCATGTTGGGTAGAAGCTGTCGGTTAAAACCAGAAATCCTTCTTCGGTGTTTTGGGTTTTAACAATCACTTCGTTCTCATTATAATTTAAGATTTCTGCCGTTCCAACTCCAAAATTTCCGGATTCAAAGTTTTCAACCACCGCTAGATTATTTAAGGAATCTTTCTTGTCAAACAACATAACAACAGCTTCTTCCTTACTCTCCACGTCTACCACAACATTAACAAAAAATGCTCTTGGTAATACTTTTCTATTTTCATAAATTCTCGTCTCTCCCTCTTGAAAAACCTTGGTAAGATTTTCATTATCAACGTCTGAAAGACTCAATACGTACTTCACTCCGAGCAAATTTATGATGCTTGATGAATAATTATGAGGATTTATAATTCTATTAAAACCGAAAGGTGGGTTGATGTTTGTGTTTCCGCGTTCAGATGCAGCGATTAGTTCTCCATATCTTAAAATATACAGCGGATCGTAGACATCTACGCTTTGAATTTTATAAACGGCTGAAAAATTAGGTGGAAAAATTCTTGAATCTGTCGTCATAAACCTAAAATTTCCTAGATTTTCCTTAAGGTATGCTATGGTAGAGGTTGAAGGGAATAAATATTCTTTCTTAGTGAACGGATTAAATTTCAAGCTGAACCGTAGAAGGTCAATCATTACTAAAATAATGATTAAATACAAAACAGTCTGCAGAATCTTTTGATTCTTATAACGCCTTGCTAAGGCGTAACAGGTAATGATAACAATGGCCGCAAAAAACATAGCAGTTGGAAAAATAAGATTTTGTTTTGCAACAGATAGATGATCTACGGGTAAATACTTATCTCCAAAAGTCACAAATGTCCACAAAGATATAAAGACTACCGCGATAAATCCCAGAGGATAAGCTATTCCTTTTCCGGTTTTAATAAACCTATCAAGGCCCAATGCCGCTAAAACACTTAACGAAAACCCTGTAATAAAAAGTAGCCTGGTTGGCTGGGATGTATCAACAAATGGGATATTAAGCATAAATGGAAGTTTTGCAAAAATTGTTGGAAGAGCAAAAATCAAAGACGCAAAAAATGCTGTACCGAAAAACAATGTTTTCTTGTCTCTTCTAAAAAATAGGGCAAATATGGAAAATATTAATGGCAGTATTCCAACATAACCAATAAATTCTCCCCAGTTCCATACTCCAAAATAGTTAAGCGTTACAGGATTTCCAAAAAAGTCCGGTGCGAAAAATTGGATAAGATGTTCCCAGGGGATAAACCAACCACCGGCTTGCCAATTTAAATCTATACCTCTGGCTGAAAGCATAATAAATTGCAACGTAGGGATCCACTGTACTGCGGTGAGTATTATGAATAGTGTAGTAAGTATTATGTATAAAAATAGTAAAATTTTCTTACTTTCTGAATTAAAAAATCTCGCAAGCAGATATGCAAAAGAAAAAATTATCAAATAAAAGAATACCTGTAAGTGACCTGCAAAAAATGATGAAGCAAGAGAAAAGAGATAAACAAAACTCCAAAGAATGACATTTCTGTTTTTGATACTTACTATTTGATACTTACTATTTGATACTAACTTATCTATAGATAACAGAATAAGAGGAAGCCAAAGTGCTGTATGAAGAATTGTTCCCCACTCAAGCCAAGCGGTAAAGAACCCACACAGAGCAAATGTCATAGATCCTAGTACACTCGCTTCTTTTGAGAGTTTTAAATTAGATAAGTACATATACAGAAAAACTGCGGCAAGCAATGGTCCCAGAAATATAAGCAGGCTCCAAGCATAACTCATAGGCAGCATAAGAAATAGAATATTAAGGGGGTAAAAAGATGCGGACTGAAAATTTGCGAGAAGCGGTGCTCCAGCCGCGTTATACGGATTCCAAAGAGGAAGAGTGTTTTTTTTCTCAGCTTCTGCAACAAGCTGTTTCCACGGATACAATTGTCTCACAGGATCTGTAATTAGAGAATTTTTGAATGGTATCCCTCTTGGATAATCTTTTGCGTAAAGATCTCTAAAGGGGTGGTAGAGTCCAATAATAGTATCTGACGGGATTGGTAGGAGTCCCCGTGCTATGAATTGATAAAATAAAATTACTATGGCAGCTAAAATAAATAAAAACGGGAATAATTTTTTCATTTAATAATTTCCCTTAATTCTTTACAAAATCGCTCACCCGAAAAAAATTTAGCTCTTCTCTGCGCTGATTCGGACATTCTTTCAAGCAATATTTTATCTTTTACTAATTCTTCCGTTCTATTTTTAAGCTCCTCTAAAGTATCCCACAGAAAACCACTTCCCTTTTCAACTATTTCCTTTTGTCCTCCTGCGTTAATTACAATAGGAACGGCACCAGCCCCCATTGCCTCAACAGTTGAGATTCCAAAATGTTCCGCATACTCAGGATGCTCATTCAAATTTTCTCCATATCCTGCCGCATGCCAGTATATCTTAGATCTGGAATAAATATCCCAAAGCTCATTGCTTTCTTGGTTTATCAAAAATTCTATAGGATAGCCCTTTGCTGTTTTCTTTATTCTATCAAGCTCCGGTTCATCTTTCTTGGTGCACCCCGTTACTATCACAAGCTTCCATCCTCTTAATCCTTCTTCTACCATATTTTTAAATGCTCCAATCATTACGGTCTGTTTTTTAAAATCATCCAAGGGAATATTTTTGTATCTGAATTTTCCCACCGTCAAAACAATGTTTTCTTTTTTTACATCTTTTGTTTTTACTTCAACGGGAGGATACAAAACTACACCTTTTACTCCAAAGGTTTTATCTGCGTATGATTTCGTAAATTTTGAGTTATAGATAAACTCAGCTACTCTTCTTATCTTAAGCTTTGCTTTTACGCTCGCCCTAACAAATGGTAGAGGCTGTTGGATGTGAACGTACAATTTCGAGGCGACAAACGGAATACTTCCATCACTTAGAACAAACAGAAGATCATATTTTTTACTTTCGTTTAATCTCTTAAGAAACCCAACGTCTTTTGAAAATATATTTTTTGATAATTTGACTTTTGAAAGGCCTAAGGAAAACCTGTGCTTAAGTTTTTTAAAATCTTCTTCGTTGTCCCAAAAAATCGTAACGTTGTTGTCTTCGGAGAGACACTCTGCAATGCTTGTTATATATTTTTCCCCTCCGCCTAAGTCGTCTAAATAAGGATCGTAAATTCCAACCTTCACAAGCTTATTCTAGCAACTTTTATCCCCGCCCGCCATAGCCTTGCCCAGACATTATGAGCGGACATATTGCAAAGCTTATAAAGGTATGATAATCTTAGCTTGATGAATCCTTTCTCAGCGATTCCAAGCGCATTTCCGCCCTTAACATACCTTGTAATTTTGGTCTGGTCTCTTTTTTGGAAAGGACTTGCTCTATGGAGAGCGGCAAAATATGACCAAAGGAACTGGTTTATCGTAATTTTAATTGTTAATTTGGCGGGAATTTTAGAAATTATATATCTCTTTGGATTTGCTAAGAAAAAGCTTAGATTTTCCGAGCTAAAAATTTGGGAAACAAAGAAATAACAACAATTCCCAAAGCTCCTCCTAACGCTAGCCAAAGCCCTATTGTAAAACTTTGAGGCTGATACCTGAATTTTACCAAATGCTTTCCACTTGTGACCGGCACTGCGCGGAATGTGTAGTTTGCTCTTAAGATTGGAACATTCTTGCCGTCTATCTCTGCCTTCCACCCTCTGTAATAATTATCTGACAGAAATAGCAACCCCGGCCTGGCAGAGGAGACTTCAATGTCTATTTCGTTGGGCTTATATTTTTTTATCTCCGCCAGGCCAACACTTTCCAGAGATTTTAAAATCTCTGGATTCTCTTCAAGAATAATCTGTTTTCTAAGATCTATATTTTCTGAAACAAGATGGGTTATTATTTTTTGAGGGTCCTCCTCTACTACGTAATCACCTACTAAAAAGGCACGGGGGGAAACATCTCTGTTCTCATAAATTTTATATGCTCGCTCCTGGTATATCTGGGCAAACTGTCCCCCCGGGTAAGTCCATACGGGGAATGTCCACCCCGCACCATCGTCAGAATTTTTATGAACCACATATTTTGTCCCCAAAAGATCCATCATGGCTGAGGTATTAGGACTATCTTTTGGAAACATGACAACAGAACGGGAAGACTGCCTCAGCTTTCCATCTGCAATTGACGCGGCAAATTCCCCATATCTTTTTATGTAAAGAGCATCATATCCTTCAAGCGAAGGCAGCCTAAAGTAAATTGAAGCTTCGCCTCCAAAATTACTCATAATCCTGTTGGGGCTTGAGATTTGAGAGAAAGCAGAAGCTACCGGAAGATCTGCGAAAACCAGATTTTTCGGAGAAAATTCCTGCCATTTACTGACAAACCGCAACATATCCAGCGATACTAAGACTAGAAGAAGTAAACCGCAAGCGTAAATGAATTTTTTATTTAGAGCGGAAAGAAGCACTATGCCTACCCCGGAGAAAAAAACTAAGGTTGGCAACTTAAGATTATTTTTTGCAATTACGGCTTTAAGCGCTGGGATGTGAAACTCCAGATATACCGCCGCCCACATTAGAGCAATTAATGCTGCGAGAATGGAAAAAAAGATTGCTATCTTTTTTATTTTTTTATCCTTGAGATCTCTGATCAAGCCGTCAAATCCAAACGCTGACAAAACCGCAAACATAAAACTATAAACAACAACAATCCTACTTGCTGCACTTGTTGAAATCACAGGAACTTTAACCCAGACTAAAAGATCTGCCAATTTAGTGTCCAGAGCAAAAAGAAGCGCGGCGGTGCCTGCGACAAGGAAAAATAGCATCTCTTTTTTCTTCTTTACCGTTATCGCGTAAAGGGCAAGTATCAAAGGGATGACTCCAATAAATCCATTCCACTCCGCATAGTGTCCAAACCAATCATTTCTTGTAACAGGATTGCCAAAAAAATCCGGAGCAAAAAGCGTAGGAAGATAAGAAAGAGGAATTACTTCTGCTTTTTGGAAATTACTACTCCTGAAGGATTGTAAATAAAATTCTGTAGATGGTAATAGTTGCGGCATGACAAGCAAGAGTCCAAAACCAACAAACAGTGATGTTTTTAAAAAGCTGCTTGAGTCCTTTGTAACAATCAATTTATATAAAATATATACGATTGCAAAAAGGAGAAAGTAAATACTTATCTGAAAATGTCCGCTAAAAAAAGACAGGAGAATTGTAAAAGACAAAAGTGTTAAGAATCTTATTTTCTTTGTATTGAAATATTTTTCAACTGCAAAAAGGGTAAGTGGAAGTGGAAGTATTGCATATCCAAGCGTTCCATAGCCCATCCATGAAGTCATGAAACCACAAAACATAAATGAAATAGAAGAAATTAGACTGGCAATCTCACTTCTTTTAAGCGCTCTCACAAAAACATACATAGAAAGTCCCGCAAGTAGAGGCTGAAGAAGTATCAGAATGCTCCATCCGTCAACAAAAGGAAATATGAAAAATAATAGGTTGAGTGGTGAGAGAACAGCCGATTGATAATTAGCAAGAAGCGGTGTACCTGCAAAACTGTAAGGATTCCATAGGGGAACTTGTCCGCTCTTCCAAATCTCAATTGCCAAATGTCTCCATGGATATATTTGAGTTATTACGTCAGGCATTGCGCCATTTTTCACCGGTCCGGCAAACTGAGGATATGCACTCCATGGGGCAAAATTATTCAATTGGTAACTTGCTGCAAATGGGGCTCTGCCTTGTAGAAAATAAGGATTTGCAAAAATAAACCATATTACAAAAATAAAAATTAGCGGCCAAAATCTTAAACACAATTTCTTCATTTTCTTATTATATATTTGCGAGCAGATTCGTATAATGCTTTCGTAGCAATAATATAAATAAATGGAAGCAATGGCATAAAATATCTAACAGAAACATTTCCCACCGATAGTAGGGCGCAGTAGGAAATTATCCAGAATAAAATTATTTTGTCTGCATTCTCCAGTTTTTTCTTTAATATTTTCTCTAAGAAAAACAATATTGAAAGAATTGTTGAAATGGGCCATGCGATTATCCATTGAACATCCGAAGATATTGCCCTATCTGCCCACCATGTATGCCACCTGTTAAAAATCAAGAGATCCCAAAATGAAAGTATAATTCCAATCTCTGATTTGTGATATGTATAAATATATTTTTGAATACTGAATACACTTAACAGAGCATAACCATCCATAATTGTTTTAAAATATGAAGCAATTAAAACAGCTAGCGATATAGGCAAAGTGAGGACGAAAGCAAAAATTTTCCTAATATCTCTTTCTAAGAGAAGATATGCAATAAATGCTAAAAGAAGAAATGCACCCAAAATAAAAAATCTGGTACTAATAACTGCTCCCAACATAACAGATACTAAAATAAACCATCTCGTATAATTTTTACTCCTGTTTGCCCTAATAAAAAAATATAAAGCAAAGATTATAAAAGGTAATTGAATCGGTTCTATAAGAGGCAAATTAACTGCAGTATTCAAAAAAAGAGGTTCGTTTAAAAAAACAGCCAAAGGTACAAGCGCCAGCAGGCTATTTTTAAGACTTGCTTTTGCTATTAAAAAAACTCCAAAAGCAGAAAGACCCAAAAGAATAATTGAAGTTGTTATCGCATTATCAAAAATAATAATCGAGAGCCCGATTAAATATAAACCGAGTGGAGGCTGGTCAGATAAAACCAGAATAGGATTAGCTCCTCTTATAAGCGCTCCTCCCGCATACGCTTCCATAGTCTGGTCTGGAATTATCCCCGGATTTATTTTTGTAACATACTGCGAAGTTTCATAAGCCCGCTTTAGAGGTTCGTATTGATAGTTTCTGTAAAAGAAAGGCTCCCTATTTTGATAAAGCAGTATCGCGGGCCTTATTAAAATTAGAATCAAAAAACACAACGCAAATATATTAGTTTTGTTTATCTTTTTCTTTGGAGCTCCCATAATCTTGCATAGGTTATAAAAATGCTAAAAGCCTGATACATACTTTCTATGAGTCCGGCTGTACCAACTTTAAATCCCTTTTGTAAGATATAGTAGTCAACAAAAGTTGATACCATAACCCGTGGAAATCTCCACCAGGACATCTTGGGGTGCCCGGCATCATACCTTAGCTGTGCTTCTACCTTTGACCATTCTATGGTCTTTTTGAGCATTTGGGAAAGATTTCTGTGCGTATAGTGGAGCAAGAATCCTGACAGCTCCCCTGATTTTCCGGTGGCGATTGGACTTTCATGTAATTTTCCCTCCCATCCTTTAAGATTTTCTCTTCTGAAGAGTCTTTCCATTTTTTCATGCTGCGGCCATTCATGATTTCCTAAATAGAAATTCTTTCTTATAACTTTGTACGTCGCAATTTCAGAATATTTGATATTTGATATTTGATATTTGATATTTCGAGCAAGCTCGCTCGTTACTCTTTCATCCGCATCTACGTAAAACGCCCAATCTCCCGTTACTTGCTTAAGTCCCACATTTCTAAGCTGCGAAAAGTCACTGGAGTCGACTCTCACAACTTTTGCGCCCATTCTTTCTGCAATTTGAGGTGTTCTGTCTTCTGAAGCATTATCAACAACAATTATCTCATCGCAAAAAGAAAGACTATCCAAGCAGTCCGCAATTCTTTCCTCTTCATTCTTTGCAATTACAATCCCCGATATTTTATTCATTCTTATAACTCCCTTTCCCAAATTTCCCTTGGTAGAAATCCATAATTCCTTTTTTTTGCCATTTTCTTCCAGACCTAAGTAACCTTGCGCTTTCTCTAAGTAGTGCAAGTTTTGAACGCAGGGGAGCATAGCGCATCCCAAACAACATTCTGTTACGCGTAATATAGTAATCCTGCAAAGGAGATCCTGATCCGCCTGCTGAGCCGGCATTTTTATGCCAGATTACTGCCTTAGGGGCGTATAATATCTTAATTCCCCTTTTTCTTGTTCTCTGAGACAAATCATTATCTTCATAATAAAGGAAGTATTTCTTATCAAACATTCCTACTTTTTCCAAAGTTTTTTTTGTTATAAGCATACAGCACCCGCTAACGTACTCGGTTTCGCAAGTTTCGCTGTATTGTCCTTTGTCAATCTCATCAACGCCCCTATGGTACCCTATGACATTCTTCCATTCCATTTCGCCTCCCGCGTACCAAAAAATTTTCCCTAAGTCTTTTGGACTATATCTTTCTTTGTGATATTCAAATCCTTTCGCAAAATAGATCTTGGGACCAACAATTCCTGCTTTTGGGTCTTTTTCCGCAGCTTGAACCATTTCGTAAACAAAATTTTTGCTGAGCTCGGTATCGTTGTTTAAGATAATTACATAGTCTGCGCCGGCAGAAAGCGCATATCTAATCCCTACGTTATGTCCTTCTGCAAATCCCAAATTTTCGCTGTTTCTTATAAAAATGAGGGGAATATTTTTAAGAAAGTCTTTGTCGATATCGAACTTTTCCTCGGAAGCGTTGTCTATTACTACTACCGTTGCCTTAAAATCTTTAATCTTGATTTTGTCTAGTTCCCGTAAACAAGCAAGGGTATTTTCTCTTCCGTTGAAGTTAATTATAGAAATGAAAACATTTTTCATTATTTGCGGAAAAAGGCTTTATAGAAGATTTTTTTGGCAGGATTTTTTGTGTTTTTAATTTTTTCATTTCTTAGCCAGAATTTTAATTCTTTGCTTGCGGTTTGCATCTCATGAGTCGTTTTTTGGAGAATATTTCCTTTCTCAATTTCAGAGAAACCCTGTTTTTCCCAAACAAAAGCAAAAACACACAAATGGTAAAATGCCATAAGAAGTGAGAGCATAAGTCCATGAAATCCATCTCTATAGCCCTCTTGAGCAAAGAAGCGTGCAAGAAATTCCTTTAGCGGAAATTTTATTGCGTCCGCGAAATTTACTTTATATCCCTTATTTATCAACACTTCGGCCTCATTGGGAACATAAATATTGCTCATTTTGTACAGAAACTGGGAGACAGTTTGATAGTTGTAGTGAAGCATGGGCTCAGAAAGAGTACCTACTTCTCCGTTAACCTTAACCATTTCGTGCACATGCTTTTCTTCGAATTTACCCTTTGCACGCCTAAACAACCGAAGCTGCGGATCCGGATACCAGCCCGTATGCTCTATCCACTTGCCAAAGATTATATTTTTTCTTGGAATAAAGTATCCATCAAACTTTCCTACGCTGACTTTTAGCACTTCTTTTATTTCTTTTTCAAGCTCCGTAGTCACTCTTTCATCGTCGTCCAGACACAATATCCATTCGCCTGTTGCTTTGGAAAATCCGTAATTCTTATTTACGTTAAGCATTGGATTATTAGGACGATCGAAGATTTTCGAGGTATATTTTTTTGCGATTTCTACAGTTTTATCGGATGAAGAATTATCAACCAAAATAATTTCATCGGCAAATCGGATCGATTTGAGGCAATCTTCAATTTTATCCTGTGCGTTATAGGCAGAGATAACAACAGAAAGTCTGGTCATTTATTTTTGCAGATTTGCTTTGACCAACTTGAAATCTTCCACCATTTGGCTTCGGGCCAAAGCAAGCATTGTAAGAAAGTATATCACAACACCCAGTATAATCATAAAAATAAGAGTTGGAAAATCTTTGACTACATGCGGACTAAGCAAGTACACAACTGTACCCATAAGTAATGCCGAAAACGCGGGGTAACCGGTAATTTTTACTATACTAAAATTAATATGTTGCTTAACTAAATAAACAACACCTACAACAGAGGTGGCAATAATTGCCGACGCAATAGAAACACCATTAAATCCGTACATATAAATAGCTAACGGAGTTAAAATCCAGGTTGCGCCGGTCCAGAAAATCATTAGATAGAGCGTTGTTTTTATTTTTCCTATTGCGTTTAGAGCATTTGTTAGTGGCGTTGACACGCACGAGAGTGCTGCGTTCAGCGAAAAGAAGGCAAGAGAAAAAAGAGCCGGCTCCCATTTAATATACTTGGGAATTAGGTTTACAAAATACGGAGACATTACAACAAGGCCTATAAGGGCAGGAAAAACAATAAGGCATGAGGCAAATATAGCTTTCTCTATTCCCTTTCCGAGCGTTTCCTTTTCACGCTGAAGGCGGGAGAAGGACGGAAAAGTTATTCTTATAACATTGTCCATAACGAGCCGAAGCGGCATAAGTGCCCATTTTTGAGCAAAGCCGATATATCCTACTTGCGCAAGAGGCAAGACTTTCCCGATATAGACTATTAGTAAGTCGTCTTTAAGGAGTGCCAGAAAGCTATTGGCTTGAAATGGAATTCCAAATGAAAGCAATCTTCTTGCCGCAGGCTTTGAGAAAGAAAACCCGATCCTCCATGGATTTATCAGGTAAATTGTGATAACTCCACCAATTCCTCTAAGAAGTACCGCAACCGCAAAGCTTAAAACTCCAAATCCCGCCATTGCGAGAACAACTGCGCTGATATTAAAAAGAAGTGTTTCTACGATTTGTGGGACAACAAGTTTCTCAAACCGCAGCTCCCTTTCCAAAATTATAGAGGGAATAGTTTTAAATGAAGACAAAAAAAATGCTACAACCAGTGCTCTAAGAAGCCATAAGCCGTTTTCTTCCAGATTATAGAAAGAGGCAATCGTCCCTGACAGAAGAAGAGCAATCGCACAAACAATAGTTACCAGAACTTGCTGAATCGTAAAAGTTGTTCTTAGTTCTTCCCGGGTCGGGGACTCCTTTTTTTGTATGAGTGCGGCAGCAAGGCCAATGTCAGAAAAGTAAGAAAGAAATGCAATTGCCGCAGAAACGACAAAGAAAATTCCAAAAACAGAAGGAGACAAATAAATTGTAAGAAGAAGAGTAGAGACAAATCCTACTAATTGAACAAAAAAAGTCCTCGAGGTTAAGGCAAAAATTCCCCTTATGGATCTCTTCGTGACTAGAGCAATATCAACTTCTTCCATAATGTAAATCTTTCCACAGGACCAAGCTTTCCCTTATTGCTCTTATTATTACCCTTGCATTTCCGCCGCTCTGGTTTCCGTATTTTCTTGGATAGTGTGACACCTGTGCTTGCTCTACTTTAAGATTTTTCTTTCTTGCTTTTGCCAAAATCTCCGTTGTTATCATTGCGCCTTCTGACTTAAGAGGCATAAGCTTTCTGAGTGCTTCCTTTCTAAAAAGCTTAAAACCACAGTCTATGTCTTTAAAGTAAAGACCAAACAAAACAAAATCCCAGATTTTTAAAAGGTTCATTAAAACGTGTCTGAAAGGATGGTCTAGTCTTCTTTTTCTAAAGCCTATAACCATGTCCGCATTGTTAATCTTGGCAAGTAGCCTGGAAACTTCACCAAAATCAAATTGTCCGTCGCCATCGATGAAAACTACAAGATTGTATTTTGCGCTTGAGAAACCATGCTTTAGCGCCGCCCCATATCCTCTGTTTCTGGGATCTGCAACAACAACCAGATGAGAATCTTTCTGGGCAAGTTCTTTCGCAATTTTGAGAGTACTATCAGATGAGCCATCATCCACCATAATAATTTCCCACTTTGAAGCTACTTTTTGGGCAACAGGAATGGCTTTTCTTACAACCTTTTCTATGTTTTCTTCTTCGTTCCAGAATGGGAAGAAAATTGAAAGCTCAGGAACCTTGTCCATATTGTGTTTTTTTCTTAAATCGGATTATACCAACAATTATAGCTGCTAATCCAGCAAATGAAATCAAATTTGCGATTTTTGCTGTGTTGCTTTCCTTAAATTTCATTTCCACCCGATGATTTCCGCTGGGCAAAGAAACGTCATATCCCTTACTCACAATGCTTCCCTGTGGTACTCCGTCAACAGACAACTTCCAGGAAGGAAAATATGCTATATTGAAATGGATTTTAGTAGGCCGTGCTGCTTTTAAATTAAGATCAATAACATGTGTTTTTTCTGTTCTGTTAATAATTTCAATGTCATTGGGGTTAAAAGTTACTCTTTCTCTTACGACATCGTCCTCATTTGTTGGTTTGGGAAAGTCTTTGGGCATATATTCATCTGAAATTTTTGATGTAAGCCACCTGAGAGTTTGCATATTTGTATAATCATCTGCAGCCTTACCCAGAATTGTCTGGGGAATAAAAAACTTAACATTTATAAGTAAGATTGCTACTATAATGGCTCCCGAAATTAAGCATTCCGTCCATTCATTCCTAACAGTTTTATGCATAACCCACAATAGTGATCCGGAGAGGATGGACGTAAAAAATGATGTCATGAGTAAAAATCTCCAGGGGAATTGAAAAAAGGCCATAAGGGAAATAGCGCTCCATAGGGGCTGCGAAAGAGGAAGCATAAGAAAGATCGAGAATAAGAGTCCGACTACACAAAACAGCATAATTACCACTTTCTCCTCTTTTCCTGAAATCTTTTTAAGAATTGAAAGTGCTATTATTGCGGCAGTCGCAAAAAGTGAAAGAATTATGTGTATTTTACCAATCATAAATGATGCCCCATCTATGCACCCCGGAGCAGAACCTCCAAACCCCCATTGACTCTGCCAGAGCTGGTAGACGCACACAAAATGGTCATTAAAATGAGCACCTCCTCCTATTTGAGACAGGATATTTGTATATCTTTGCTCCAAAAGCGCAGGAATAAAATAAAAGGCGGAAAGAGCAAGACCTAAAACAAAAGCGTACAGCGAATAGCGCATAGTGGACAGTTCCTTTTTTTTGACAGCGATATAACAATAGGACAATATAACAATTAGAATGAACGGCGTAACCATCATTGCTGTCAGATTATGTGAAAGTATTATCCCGGCATACCCAAGCGCTCCTACTACTATCCACTTGAAATTACCTTTTGTTTTGTAAACTTTGTAAAAACCAAGAAACGCAAGAGGTATAAATGCATATGCCCAAAACTCCGTGACATCTCCTCTTACATAAATGTCTACAGCGTGAAAAGGGGCATATACATAAAGCAGCGCCGAGACTATACCACCCAGCTTTCCCCAAAACTCCTTTGCCAGAAAATACATAAAAAGTCCGGACAGCAGAATGCCTAAGCCCATCATTATCTTAGTTGCCGCAAGCGCATCAAACCCTAAAAACTCAAAGGCCGAACCTACATAATAAGCAAATGGTGCATAAAAACTAAAAATTGGATAACCGTAACCATATCCTAAATCTGCAACCCATCTCACGGGAAATATCCCATCTTTGAGCGATTTTGTCATTTCGTATACCCTTGCAACCTGCGTGTCATCGTGAATGGGAAAAAACCCGGGAATAAAAAGAGGCTTAATGGCCCAATAGGATAAAAGAGTAACGACTGCTATTGGAACAATTATTTTAAAAAACTTCATGATTTTCTATA
>JBBDZP010000053.1:66975-68646 GCA_040900105.1 Candidatus Levyibacteriota bacterium
GAATAAAAGCTATCGGGATGATCTTGATAGGCCTTGGGCATCAAAAATGGCCAAGCAGAGAAAAAAATGAGAAATACGTAGACGGCGGAAGACGCGATTTTAAACTTAGATTTAAATCTGCTAAGCTGATATGCAAGTAAAAAAGACACTCCTAAGATTGCTATTGATAGAACCCTAAATGGGAACTGCACAAATCCAACAATCGGCAGATTCTGCCAGATTATAGAGCTTATGGAGGTTGAGAAAAAGATTGCTAAAATAACTACTGCAAAAAAATATCTAAATCTTACGTTTCCCTTCCCAAGCAGAGCCAAGCTTCCTACCAATGCCACTAGAGTTGTGAAACCGAACAGATTGTAGTCGGTAACAAAATAACTTCTGAAGTCAGAGACTTGCGTGCTATCAAAAATCGTGAACTGTTTATCATATAGAGCAGGAAGCCAAAAGAAACAGCTTAAGAGAAGCCCTAATCCTACAGCTTTTATTGATCTCATTGCCTTTGTGCCATCGGATTTTAAAAACTGATATCCGAGCAGAACCGGAAGAAATAAGAGCGCCAAGCTATTATGAGAAAGTATCAAGAGACCATAGCCTAGCCCCGCTAAAGGCAAGCTTCCAATCTCTATTGCCCACAAAATAAGAGGAACAATAGCAAGCGCCAATACTTCACCAACGGACCCTCTTTTATAGAGATCCCATAAATGATAGGGGAAAAGGGCATAAGCTAAAGATCCAACCAAAGAAGATACATTGTCAAATAGCTTACGCAAGTATAAAAACGAAAAGACGGAAGAAAGTATTAAGCTTGCTCCAAAAATGATTTTTATTGTATTTACGAAACTAAAACCAATAGCGTGAATTGGTACTCCTATATACATAAACAGTGGATATAAAAAATCTGCCACAGGATAGCCGTATCCATTGTTTAATCTGGAAAGAAACCTTACGGGAAACTGACCATTTCTAAGTGCTTCAAAAAAAGCGGAGAATCTGATTACCATCCAATTTCCATCATCCGAGACGAAAAGTCCTTCATGCAAAATGCCCCACAACGCCGGCAATGTCAGTAGGACTGCAAGGACTAAAAATATTAGACTACTTCTTTTTCCCATATTTTCTAAATCCTAAATACAGTATTGCTAAAATGGCTAAGCTAAAGAGAGAAATCTTAAGTCCATTATAAAACGACTCTCCCGAATAATAAAACTCAACCCTATGATCTCCGGCAGGTACAGGAACTGCTCTAAAAGCAAGGTCTGCCCTATATAGCTTTGCTTCCTTGTCATCAATCATTACTTTCCACTCGGGAAAGTGAGTGTCGGACAAAAATAATAACATGTCTGTTTCTGAAGTTGTGGATAACAAGACCCTGTTACCTGCATACTTGTCAATTTTAACTACGGCGCTGCTGTCCTCGGCAAACTCCATTCCTGGATCTTCTTCCAAAATTAAAGTTTTTTTGAGTTCAAAGTTAGGATCAAAGATTTTATCAACTATTTTCTGCTCATCGGTTTCTACAATATACTCGGAAGCTAAAAAGACACGAGGCAAGGCATTCTTATTTTCATATACTTGGTAATAACCATCGTTGTAAATAAAATTATATATTCCAACAGGGAATGTAAGATTATCTGCTGAAGAATCACCGTTTTTATTAAGAACATATTTTAC
>JBBDZP010000053.1:68746-75473 GCA_040900105.1 Candidatus Levyibacteriota bacterium
ACAGATGCGTTCTCCTTTAAAAACTCAATAACCGGAGTCTCAGGATAGATAAATTCCTTTGGGGAAAAGGGTGTAATCTTGTGGAAGAAATAAAATAGGTCAAAAAGGGTTAGAGCAAAAATTAAAATTATTGCAAATTTAAATTTTTTAAACCACAGATAACAAAATGCTGTAAAGGACACTAATAAGCCCGTGGGAATAATTAAATTTCTTTGGGTTACAGCAATTTTATCTGGGTCCATATGAAGCATATTCGGTCCTAAAAATACAAACCCCCAGGAAAGGACAAGAAGAGAAAATAAAAGAATAATCGTATAGATTAGGCTTCTTTTATTATATTTATCTTTTAACTGTTCTAGCCCTATAGCAGCCAGCACCGCCGCACAGAACTGGAAAATGCAAAGCATTCGCGTTGGCACAGTTGTTGAAATAACAGGAATAGGAATTTGGAATAGGTACCCTGTGACAAGAAGATCAATAGATAAAATAAATGACGCCAGTCCAATCACTCCAAATATCAGAGTTTCTTTTCTTTTTCTGAAATTTAGAAAACCATATATGGAAAGCACAAAAGGAATAAGGCCAATATAAGAAACTCTTTCTATGTATGTGCCATAGAACCAATGGTTGTGGGTTGCCGGATTTCCAAAAAAATTAGGGGCAAAGACAGTAACCGTGTACCACCATGGATTTAGAAGCTCTTTAATTTGCGGAAGACTATAGCTAGTCCTGGTAGATCCCTCAAAAAGTTCTTTTGTAGGCAGTATTTGGAGAGATGCCAACGCAATCGGGAATATAAGAGTGACTGAGAAAACAGCTATTTTTTTAAGAGTTAGTGTTTTGTGCAAAAAACTTTTGGCTGCAAAGTAGATAAAAATAACAGATACGGCATAAAAATATCCCTGCACATAGCCCGCGAGAATAGACACAGAAAGCGCCAACACTAAGTAGAGGTTATATTTTAAATTAGACTCCTTAATTATCTTTTCGCTAAAGTAGATGCCCAATGGCAGCCACAGGAAAGTGTGGTTTATATTTCCGTACTCCATCCATACCACCATGTAGGAAGAAAAGGCAAAAACCAAACCTCCGAAACTACCGGCCAACTTACTTAACTTTATTTCCCTAAGAAACAGAAACATGAAAAACGCGGCAAGAATGGGAGAAAGAATGATATATATTGTCCAGGCATTTAGAAATGGCAGAAGGAAAAAAATTGCATTAATAGGATAAAAAACTCCAGACTGGAAATTTGCCATTAGGGGGTTTCCTGAGAAATTATGAGGATTCCAGAATGGAATCTCTCCTTGCTTTAAAGATTCTATAGTGAAACTTTTCCAAGGAAACATGTGCCTTACAACATCGGCACCCTGATCCTTACTGGGCACTGCTCCCGGCTGATAACCCAAAACAGGATATGCCTTGTATGGCTCGTAAAAATTGACAAGAAGATCCCCCGGAAAAGGAATCTGTCCTTTAAAAATTGGAAAAAAGAAAATTAATACTGCAGTAAGAATCAAAAATAAATATTTGTCCAAAACGAACTTCTTCAGCTTTTGAGGGAACATAGATTATTTTGGGTTTACACGATAGAGCATTGAATATGCCTTCCCTGAACCCTTCCTGTACTGAGCGATGAGTGCTAATGGCCAATTTTCAATAGCTTCTTCAAACTCTTTTTGATTAGAAACAAACAAAAATACCGGCATCTTCTTTGCCGTTTCTTGTAAATCCTCGGGGATTTCTGAGGGAACAGGATATATACCTCTCTTCTCTACATTTCTATTATCACCCAGATAAATTTCAACAGCATAGGTTGGTAAAGAGCCAAAGGTTCCAAGAGAAGCAACGTAAATTTTTCCTTTTTTAGATTCTCCTTTTAAATAGGAGATGATCTCTTCTGTTCCTCCGCCCGCCGGCCAGTTGTTTATGTACTGCTCATAATCGGATCTTGGTATTGGGGCAGCTGCGATGTTAGTTACAATAAAAAAATTAGAATAGAGCGACATGGCAATAATCAGTAAAATTACCATGAAAAGAATCGCTTTATTTTTTATAAATCCAAAAAGTCCGAATATAGAGAAAGCGGCCAGGGGTAAAAGGGGCAGTAGCATGAAAAAAATAAAACGCGGATAAAGAGTTCTCCCGAAAAACGCCAGATAGACAAAGGGAACTATAAACCAGAGGAATAACACTATTTTTTCCTTCCAAAAATCATGCTTCCTTACAATAGATATCCATATAACTATAAACATAAGGGTAAAGAAAACATAAGGCAGGAGCGTCTGAATTTCCACGCCTGGGGTTTTTAAATACCTCAGGGTGTTTAATACATTAAGCACCAGGATTATAGCTATAAAAGGACTTGAGATTTTTACAAAAGCCATAAGGTCCTTCCTTGTCCATCTTCCTGCAACTATAAACGATGCGATAATAATCATGAAAACAGGGGGAGTCAGATAGGTCAGCGTCCAGTCAAATAATCCTCGTAAGTTACTTATGAAATATAGAGTTGGATGCTGAAGCCATTCATTTAAAGGATACGCAAAGAGAGAGTTTTTATCATTGATGATGTGATAAAACGGCGAGAGCCTAAGAATTGAATAAAAACCAAAAGCCATACCAACCGATAGCAATGAAAGCCCAATTAACTTAAATAGCCTCATATTTGCTTTTTGCTTCCAGTCAAAAATAAGATACGTTGCAAAAAGGAGAGGAGCGCTAAAAAAAGCACTCGTCTTGGTAAGCATTCCGCCTCCTATAATCATTCCCAAAATCAAAGCAACATCAAGTCTTACAGTTCTTACCAGCAAGACACAGAAATATAAAGACCAAACCATGAATGTTCCAACGAGCGAATCATAAAGCGCCATTCTGTCATAAACCAGGGCCATGGGGAAAATAAGATACAAAAAGCTTGAAATTATCCCTATCCATTTATTTTTAAAGA
This sequence comes from Candidatus Levyibacteriota bacterium, assembly GCA_040900105.1. Classification (GTDB taxonomy): domain Bacteria; phylum Patescibacteriota; class Microgenomatia; order Levybacterales; family UBA12049; genus JACPDD01. Next base: position 71,697 of record JBBDZP010000053.1, read on the forward strand.
GAGCTCTTCCCAGAAAATAGAGGCCTATCATAGTTACAAGTCCCGCGAGCACTGAGACAAGCCTTCCGGCAAGAAGAGGGTCCTCTATAAATCTCATAACCGTCATTGTTAACCAGACAAAAGAAGGTTGTTTTCCATCGGTCAAGGATATGAAGCGCCAGCTTGCGTCGTACCGGGCAATCTGTGACCAGCGGACATAAATCGATTCGTCTGTGAAAAGAGGAAGAGACATTATGTTATACAGGCGGAGAAACAGATAGGAAGAAACGAGAAGTATCGCGGCAGTAATCTCGGTTTTATATTTTCCCAATTTCAACATGAATCTATTCTATCAAACTTTTAAACTTAAATACCAAAGTGGAAGCTATAGAAAACGCCATGCCGGCTGTTGTAATCCACAAAAGCTGCTCTGGAATAGGAGGATTCCAGTTTCCGCTATATAGATATGGCACATATAGCACGAGTGCGGCAAAAGACATGATAACGGAAGGGATAACAACAAAATATTTATTTGAAAGCAGAGCCGCAAATGGCAATGCGTAAAGAAGATACCATGGCTGAAAGTTTGTGCGGACTGAAGCAATAACTACAGCTGTGGACATGAGCACCAGGATAGGTAAAATTCTAACCTCAAAAGGTACGCTTTTCTTACGAAGAACTAGATTAATAAGAAATACAGGAAGCATAAAAACGGTTGCAAATTTAACTCCAACAGATATAATGAGTAATATAACTGATCGGACATATTTTCTATTCATAAATAGGTACAATGCCATCATTGCAATGAATAACATAGCAATATCATTGTGGGAAGATACCAAACTTTCTATTATTACAAGAGGATTAAGGGCAAAAAAAGCTATTCCCGGCAATTCCCTCTTTGGCGCCATTTTTTTAAGAATTTTACCTATAAAATAGGCTGTTCCCAGGAAACTTGCAGACATAAGAGCCTTAAACATGAAGAAAGTTAGAAGGAAAAAGTTAGAACCAATAAAAGACAACGGCACGGTTAAACCCAGCCATATTGGTCCATATGGATAAACCCTGTGCGTCCAGTGCATAAACGCGAGCATTGGCTCCCCAGGGTAATCCAGAGCCTTATGAAGGTAGGGATTTTGATTGTAATAAGTTACAATTTTGGCGTCAAAAATATAATTAAATAAATCATGGGAAAAAGCATTATAGGAGAAGGTCAGGAGCACAGCCGCAGCTATAATAGCTGACCACAACTGCCTTTTCGAGATTAGATTTTTATGTGCAAGCACAAGAAAAATAAGGTAAAAAATAAAAAGGAGAGCTATAATCCCAATGTAAATCCCTGTTGAAAGAGGTCTATCAAAATAACCAATGTGCTGAAAAAACCTTTGGATAACTTGCCAAACCGACCAGCGCGTTAAAGTAAGACCCAAATCTACTTGGGTAAAAGAGTATAAAAACAGGAGAAAGATTGCGAGTAAGTAGCCAGATAAAATAATTTTGACTTTTGACATTTGACTTTTGACTTAACTTACTTATATTTTCCGGCAATTGAGTTGACCTTTATTCTAAAAAGGTCAATAAGGCCATCCACGGAGTCTTTTACAGGACTTACTCTTCTTGTTTCTACATAAAGCCATTCAACAGGAACTTCTTTTATCTTAAACCCTAATTTCCTTGCCAGATACAATAGTTCAACATCAAAACCTGCACTAACAGATGATCCGGAAACCTTATGGAATCCATGGTGGAATTTTTCTATTCTGGAAAAAAGAGTATGAGACGCTTCCTGAGTAAACAACTTGAAACCGCACTGGGTATCTGAAATTCCGCTTAGCCCTACAATAGCAGTTCGCAGAAATATCATTCCCTTTGCCATAAGAAGTCTTGTCCACGGCGCTCCTTTTCTCTTTGAACTTCTTGAGCCAATTACGACATCAAATTTCCCTGCAAATGGCAGAAGATTATCAAGCTCCTCAATTGGCGTTGCTTGATCCATGTCGGCAAACAAAACATACTGCCCTTCTGCCGCAAGCATTCCCGTGGTTACCGCGCCTGCTTTTCCAAGATGAGGATTTTTAATAAGCTTAAATGGAGGGTTATCCTTCAAGAATTTTTCAACAAACTCTACGCCTCCATCCGTTGAGCCGTCATCAACAATAATAACTTCGTAGGTGATTTTTCGGGACTCCAAGAATCTTTCAACCCTATCCAAAACACCCTTTCTAAGATTCACCATTTCATTGAATGAAGGAATTACAACGGAAAGATAAAGTTTACTCATAGCTTAAATTATACTAGAAAAGCAAAGCAGGCACAATTGGCCGCTAGTGTGATCTTTTTTGGACTATTAGGCCGCTAGGAAGCTCTGTTGTAAAAATTATCTCACCGCTTTTTACAACAGTCTCAAGCCAGCCTTTATATGTCCACGGCTTACTGGAATCGGGTTCAATCAGCAAATAGAATGTTCCTTCCTTTTCTTTGCCGGGCGCGTAGCGATAGACATTCTCCGATCTCCACCACACCAGATAATCATAAGGGTCTGTATAGACGGCAGGCGCAAAAACCATCATATTAAACTCTCCTCCTTTAGCATCTTTATAGATATAATCAATAGCATCAAGTTTACCTTTTACTTTTGCTATTCCTCCATAATCCGGAGAGCGGTACAAATTATAAATTCTGGGGATAATTACCCATAGGGTAATGAGAAGTAAGATTGTCAGCAGTACCTTGCCAAAACTGCGCTCCCAAAACTTTGCAAGAATAATACCAAGGGGGAATATAAACATAACTTCAAATCCGGTCAAAAACCAGGCTCTAAGCGGAGATTGGTAAAGAAGTGAAAACGAAAATACTGTAAGAACTAGCTTTGCAGACAAAATAACAAACTTATATTCTTTGTCTGATAAAAACTTTGTTAACCTTCCAAAAAGTATTGAAAATAAGAGTAAATAAAATGCCACTCCGCTAAATATCAGACCATTAAACGCGGAGTTAAAGTTAACATGGAAATTATAAAAATGGTCTGTAAAAGTTGTCACAACGTGAGACAAAAATCCTGTGCCTTGTCTGCTACCCGAAAACATAGCAATCACTCCTTTGGACATTAGGAAATCGTGTCTAAAATCAAATAAAATCTGCGGGGAAAGGAGTATCAGAAAAGACATAAGACCGAACAGAAACTCCTTGGTTTTTAGTTGCTTACGAGCGGACAAGATAAGATAAATAATGCTTGAGAGGAATATAAAAGTCCCCAACGCAGTCTGAAAACTAAACATTAAGGCAACTGTGGGCCAGACTACGAAATGATATTTCTTTTTACCTTGTACCAAAAGATAGAAGGAGAAAGTGTAGATTGTTAAAAGGAGCCACATCGGGTGCGGATTCCAGGCATAGGTTGCGGCAGCCGCGGCTTCGGGACATATGGCGAGTAAAAATGCAGTTATGAATGCAACCCGCAGGCCGAATAGTTTTCTTGCGAACAAAAAAGCAACTACAATGGTTCCCATACTTATAAGAAGCGACAAAAATACGCCTCCCCATGGATTTCCTCCCGTTAAGAATGTGGCAACTGCAAGAAGGTAATACCAAAATGGCCCTTGGAATACCCCGCCTAGGCTTGTATGCGGACCAATCAGCGTTAAGTGGTGGTCATACACAATACTTTTGACCGCCATCATATCCCTACCCTGATCTAGTAAAAAGAGATAGTTACCGGACAAGGTTTCCTGCGCTCTTAACAAAAATCCCAAAGCCAGAATGAGAAGGAAGAGAAATTTCTTCACTGCCTGTAGTATA
>JBBDZP010000054.1:0-1986 GCA_040900105.1 Candidatus Levyibacteriota bacterium
ATTATAGCACAAAAGAAACCTACTTGTCAATTAAAAATGTTGACAATGTGTGTTACTTTGATTTTAGATTTGCCGAGGGAGGAGGTGATAACCATGGCCGACGATCCCGACAACACGGGCGAGAACGAGCCGCCGGATAGCGACGACTACAGCGAGGAGTCCAGCCCGTAGCCTCTTCCATCCACCCCAGTCACCGTAGCGGCTGGGGTGGCTCTATTTTTGATAATCTCCACAGATAGCAAGACAGAAATTGTCCTCAAGAAGATATTTGTCTATAACTTTTTTTATATCCTCTAAAGTCAAACCGTTTATTGTATCTATATAGTCTTCTGGAGTATGAAGTTCAGATGGGAAAAAAGTGGCATCTTTTTCATGGAAATCTACCCACGCTTTGGATGTCTGGAAAACCCGAATGGAACCTTTGGATATTTTAGATTTAGTATTCTCCAACTCAAAGGGCAATACATTATTCTCTCTGAGTTCATTAAACTCTTGGAAAATCAGATTCTTTATTTTGTCCAAATTGTCTTTATCGCACGAGAAGTTAATTCTCCATGTTCCCCAGTCTATTGTATTAAATACGCCCCCGTTTATAGAGTACACAAGCCCACTTTCATAGCGAAGCCTGGTAATCAAGCGAGAGTTTCTTCCCCCCGCCAAAATGCTATTAAGTACTTTCAGAGCACAGAATTCTGTGTAATTTTCTATATCTGTTCGGCAGACTAAAGCCACTTGCAGATGATTGACATCCTTATAAAATTCAATCTCCACTTTTTTCTCCCTTAAGATCGGCAATTTTCCTTCTACAGACCATTTTTCTCCAGACCTTACATTTATAGAATTTAATTTATCCTTTAAATTTTCGATTGTTATATCGCCACTGGCAACAAAATTGAGTCTGCCAGCATGAATAAATTCTTTTTGAAAAGTGAGCAAATCACCTTTAGTAATACTTTTTATACTAGCCTCATCTCCCAAAGTGCTCCGAGCAGCAGTGGTACCCTGTAGAGCCACCCTTCTTTGCACCTCTCCAATATATTCTTTGGGATTATTTTTCTTACTTCTAAGCTCTGAAATAACTGCATCTTTTTCCCTATCTATCGTTTGATCATTAAACAGAAGAGTGGTGAGACATTCGGACATGACCTCAATGCCAATATCAATATCTTCTGCTTCTGGGATTTCAATATCAAACCTTAAAAGATTATTATCAGTGCTAGCACTGAATTCTCCGCCGATTTTCTCTACATGCTCAGCCAGTAAGTTTTTTGTAGGAAATTTTTTTGTTCCTGCCACAAGCATGTGTTCAAAAAGATGAGATGTGCCAGGGGTAGAGTCGAAGCGGGAACCGGCAAAAAAAGTAGCCCCTAAATAAATAGGCATGCCTTTTCTCTCAAACAAAAAAAGATTGGCCCCATTTTTTAATTGTTCTTGATGAAGAGTAACGCCAAATTTTTCAAGCTTGTGTGACATATTTTTGTTTCCTATACTATGGCACAAGACACACTAGTGCGTCAATAAATATTTTCTCCCGGGTATCTAGTTCCTCTTTTTATAAAATTGCTTTCGATGTCTTTTAGGTCAAATTTTTCTTTGAGATATTTCAAAATAAAATCCGTGTCCATACCATTTTTACAGGTATAGACATCGATACTGACAAAGCCGCGGAGGGGAAAAGTGTGGATGCTCATGTGGCTCTCGGCGATGACTACGAAACCAGTCCAGCCACCCGGGTCCTTCAAATCATTGTCTGGAGCATAAACGACTTCTGGTTCTCTCAAAATTCTCATGCCAAGCTCTTTGGGCAGATTACCAAGAATACCAAGAACTACGTCTTTGTTATCCAAAAGATTCTTGTCTCCGCCGTAACCATCAATTGTTAAATGTTCTCCGAAATGCATAGAAAATTATTATACTACAGGTTTGAAAAGAAAATACCGCCACGGCGACTAGAGTCGCCGTGGCGGTACCATGCTGTAACTCGTG
>JBBDZP010000055.1:0-1931 GCA_040900105.1 Candidatus Levyibacteriota bacterium
GAGATGAAGGGAACAATTATTCCGGCAGTTATTACAGTTTATGAAGATAGAACTTTTTCTTTTATTATCAAAAAGCCTCCGGTTGCCGAGATGATTAAAAAAACTATGAATCTTGAGAAGGGTTCCGGAAAAGCAGGCAGAGAATTTGCCGGAACTTTAACAATGACTCAAGCACGCGAAATTGCGGAGGCAAAATTGGAGGATTTAAATACAACAGACATTGACCAAGCAAGTAAAATAGTAGCTGGCACGGCAAGGAGTATGGGAATAAAAGTCGAGTAAAAGGAAGCAACTAGTTTCTAGCGACTAGTGGCTAGTAGCTGAACAAAAATGGGTAAAGTTAGAATAAAAACATTCGGAGACCAAGAGCAGGAACAAAAAGAAAAAGAACAGAGAAAAATTGAGCGCGAGCAGAAAAAAATAGCTCGTGAAACCGAAGTGTCGGTCAATGGCGAAAAGGATCAAAATGTGTCGGAAGCTATAACAAGCGAACAAAAAGTTGACGAAGAAACTCCAAAGAAAGAAAAGAAATCTCAGAATAAGAAAACCGTTGCAAGAATCCGTTCAAAAAGCTACACAGAGAAAGCTTCTTTGGTTGATAAAAAGAACAAATATCAAATCCCTGATGCCTTGGAACTTTTAGAGAAAATGAAGCAATTTTCCGCCAAAGGCGGACCAGCCTCTGGCTGGGACGAGACAGTTGAGCTTCACATAAATACTACGAGAACAGGTCAATTTGGAACCCTAACTCTTCCCCACGGCACAGGCAAACAAGTAAAAGTAGCAATTGCAGACGATGCGCTTATTGCGGAAATTGAAAAAGGAAAAATTAATTTTGATATTTTACTCGCGGAACCTGAAATGATGCCAAAACTGGCAAAAGTTGCAAGAGTGCTGGGACCGCGCGGTCTTATGCCAAATCCAAAAAACGGAACTATCTCTAAAAATCCGGCAGAAGCGGCAAAAGAGTTTGAAAAAGGACAGATGACAATAAAAACAGAAGGTAAATTCCCTGTTCTTCACTTAACCGTTGGAAAAGTTTCATTTGGAAAAGAAAAGCTTGCAAAAAATATTGAAGCCGTATTGGATACAGTAAAAGCGGCAAACATTAAAAGCCTTACCGTAAAATCCACAATGTCCCCGGGAGTAAAAATAAACGTAGCTTAGTTCTTCTTCTTAACTCGTCTTTTAGAAAAAATGTGATCTACTTTTAGTAAAAAGGGTGTCTTTCTATCTTTATTTTCCCATTCTTCGAGTTCGGGTCTTTTATGTCTTTCTAGAGCCTCTTTTAAGAAAGATGAAATCTCTCCGGTATTTTCATCGCTAGGCTCTTCTGGAATTTCTTTGTATTCCTCATCGGGATAATCTGCTTTCCATCTATTGCTTATACTTGAATAAACTAAAACTCCCTCGACGTCAGGCATAATCGTTCCCAAAAATCCCGGCTCAAAGTTTCGATCCTTGAAGGGTTCAGCTATCATTCGGGAAGCTCGTATCCAAAAAGATGGCGGTTCGGTAAATGCTGCAATTACCATAGGCAAAGGCGTGCCATCTTGCCTTCGTGGAACTTGAGCCATAATATCAGCAGCGTCACTGTCGTTAAGAGAATTTACAAAGATAATAACATCGGGCTTATGAGTTAAAATTGTCTCTCTTGCCTTGGCAATTCTAAGGCTTTTCCTGCTTTTCCCCCAAGGACCTATTCTATCTGCTGCTGTCCTTACCCTAAAGTCAAAACGAAGTTCTTCGATTGGACTTACGATTTGTTCATTACCCGCAAATACAAAAACTTTAGGCTGTTCCCTTTTTGAAGATTCTCTCTGTTCCGAGCTTACCGGATTACCTTCAACATGTCTCACAAGTTTAAATTGTAGCATTTAGTTGTTGACAAGAAAACACTTCAAAGCTATAATGGCTTCATCCTAAGACAG
>JBBDZP010000056.1:0-13081 GCA_040900105.1 Candidatus Levyibacteriota bacterium
GGTGAGCCGGGTGGGATTCGGACCCACGACCAAGAGCTTAAAAGGCTCCTGCTCTACCGCTGAGCTACCGGCCCTATTTGGGACAAAGCTAATTATATCAGCTACGGCTGGTACTTGACAAGAATCGGGGGACTTAATACACTGTCCTTGAAATATGGTTTTCATAGCTAATATAGGAAGCTTGAAAAACATCCCCTTGATAGAACCCACCTTATCCTTTCATTGCAAATTTCGGTTAAATCATCCTTTTTTGAAAGGAGGTGAAATAAATGGGAAATATTAGTCAAGCATTAATGTTGTCATTAAATAATGCTTTAGTGGGAATAACAGTGTTTATTCCAAGATTCGTTGGAGGACTGCTAGTTCTTCTTATTGGTATTTTAATTGCCTCTATACTAAAACAGGCAGTTTTGGAACTCCTTAAGGCGCTGAGAGTAGAAGCGTTTCTTAGCAAGTACGGAGTTCCGGCGGCAAGAGAAGAACTTTCCTGGTCCAACATCTTAGCAGAAATTGTTAGGTGGTTTGTAATTATTGTATTTTTGATCCCAACGGTTGACGTTTGGGGACTTTCAAGAGTAGTTACTATTCTTAACGAATTCCTGCTTTACCTTCCAAATGTTATGGTAGCCGCGATTATTGCGCTGGTAGGTTTTGTCTTTGCAAGAATTACATCAGATGTAATTTTGGCATCAGCTAAAAGCGTTACGCCTGATACGGCAAAAGCAGTTGCTTCTATTGTTAGAATTGCAATTCAAGTTTTTGTAGTTTTAGCGGTACTTTCCCAACTGGGCGTTGCAACAGACCTTATAAGAATTCTCTTTACGGGTTTGGTCGCAATGATGGCCCTTGGAGGCGGAATAGCGTTTGGACTGGGTGGTCAAGGACAAGCAAAGGATGTTCTTGAAGCCCTTAGAAAAAGAGTAGGGTAATCCTGAAAGGATGCCTTCGGCATATCTTTTTCTTGCATTTATGGAAGCCGGGTTAACCCCCGGCTTTCTCTGTTATACTGATTCTATGAGTAAGGTTTTAAAGATTTTGTTTTTTGCGATTGTTATCTTTAATCTAATACTTGCATCTTGGAACGCACTGCACCAGGATATTCAGTTTACCTCCGAAATTGCCCGTGATTTCTGGCTTCTTGAAGAACTGGACCTTAAAAAAATAATTCTAATCGGCCCCAGCTCAAGCACCGGTCTCTTTCACGGTCCACTTTGGACTTATCTCAATTATCCCGCTTACTTTATTGGCCAGGGAAACCCCGCCGTCGTTGGATGGTTCTGGATAATTCTTGTCGTTGCATCTCTTGTCTCGGGATTCTATATAGCTAAAAACCTATTCAACGAAAAAACTGCCTACTTGTTTACGCTTATGATGTCTGTTTATAGCGTCTACATTGCAAAAGGACTTTATAATCCTCATGGAGCATTTTTGCTTATCCCTGCGTTCTTTTATTTCTTCGTAAGATACATTGAAACCTTTAAGCTTCGCTATCTTGCTGGACACGTCTTAATATCCGGCGCAATAATTCAGTTTCAAATGGCTATTGGAGTACCTCTCTTCATCCTATCCATAGTATGCATTATTTTCATATCAGTCAGGCGCAGAAAAATTGCTCCGCTTGCAGTCTATCTTCTGATCTTTGCCTGCCTCTCCAACTTTCTCATCTTTGACTTAAGACATGACTTTTTACTTTCAAAAATCACTCTTAGATTTCTAACTTCCGCCGGACGTGATAATCCCAATTTTCTTGCGCTTTTTTACCAAAGACTAAAAGTAATGACAACTGGAGTTGAGTTTATAAGAGTAGACCCAGGATACAGAAATATGATTGTTTTTGCCATCTTTATGATTGGCATTTTCTTTCAAATTAAAGACAGGAAATACAAAAAAATATACCTTAGCTTTTTATATTTTTACTTTGGCTATCTACTGGTTAGCATATTAAATTCAGGAGTACTTCTGTATTTCTACTTTTTTCCCATATTTCCTCTGGCATTTTTAGTATTCAGCTCGCTTATAACATCCAGATTTGGAAAAGTTTTTGCCGTTATATTTTTTATAATTTTCTTGTTGAATATGCAAAGCGCGCTTTCGGACACCAAGGTAGAGAGCGCGGCAATTGGAGAAACTCGGGATTCCTGGGTTTTCATGAGAAACGCCTCCACAAAAATGTTTTCCGCAGATGAGGAATTCGGGTATTTTGTTTACTCGCCGGACACAGTTGCATATAGAGAAAAATACGCATTAAGATATGTTGCAAAAAATGAAGACAAAATTGCGCATTACTTTAAAAAACAGCCGATAACTTACATTTTTATGGCTCCTCCTCCCAGGGGTAATCCTTTTATGAAATCTGATTGGTGGATAAAAAATCAATTACACATAGACAAACAGCCACTCTCCGAAATTGTTTTTGGGAATGGGTACAAGATTGCAAAATATAATTTATCTGAGGATGAAGTAAATATCCCTATAGAGCCCAATATTGACCCCGGACTAATTTTTAGATAGCCTCTTGCTTAACTTTTACAGTCTTCCAATACAAATCTTATAGTTTTACGTAATAGTGTATTGAGTTTTGGATTGAATTGTCCTATAATAGTTCACTCTTACCGGTAGTGACAGGATTTTTTTTATGGCTAGTGCAGAAATAAGACGTTTCAACTCAAGAGGATTTAGGGAGTATGCAGCAAGAACTGTTATGGGTTTGCCTTTGTTGTTAAGTTCTCATATTCAAGATCCAACACCGTCTCTTGCGCTGAATTCTGTTACCCTTCCCGGAGTCGCATCGTCTTACAGACCTTCTCATACATCGGAAGAGTTGCGGATTGTAGATGTGCGAGAAACGCCCATTGAGCTACCAACAAATGAAGAAATAAACAACCCTGAAAGTTCACTCACCAATGAACAAATACAAAACGAGCTAGCAGAAATACTCAAGAAGCTTGACCAAAACCCTAAATTGCCCTCTGTATTAAAAAGGGGATTTGAAAAAAGGCACTTTGTTGAAGACTTAAAGATTTATTACCCCATATATAGAAGGGTGGCTTTAGCGTACGAAATTCCCACAATGCTACTTTTTTCCCAGCATTTGATAGAAACAGGAGCATCCAGAAAGATAAATAACTCTCTGTACGTAGGAGCGATGCAAAGGGACCCCCGTCCCGGATACTGGCCGGATGAGTTTGCTAATGAAGCTTTTTATGGCAAAGGGTTGGAAGATCTTGCCAAGGTTCCGGGACAAAGACATCCAACAGATGCAAGAGAAATAGCAGCCGGGGCAAAAATTCTAAGAATTAAAATTGACTCAAAGGGATCAATCTACGGGGCATTAAAAGCATACGGAGCAGCTGCCGACTACAGATTTAATGTTTACAATGCTCTCTCCCAAACACTTGAGTAGTTTACCTTTTTAAAGCCTCCCAAACCTGCTACAATAGTAAGTTCCAGAGGAATTTGCAAATGAATGACAAGATCATAATAAAAGGTGCCCGCGAACATAACTTAAAAAATATAGACCTTGAAATACCCAAGAATAAATTAGTCGTATTTACAGGACTTTCGGGCAGTGGAAAGTCCTCACTTGCGTTTGACACAATTTACGCAGAAGGCCAAAGAAGATACGTGGAAAGCCTGTCCTCATACGCAAGGCAATTTTTGGGAATAATGAGAAAACCCGACGTTGATCTAATTGAAGGTTTGTCTCCGGCAATTTCAATTGACCAGAAATCAACCTCCAGAAATCCAAGAAGCACTGTAGGAACCGTAACCGAGATCTATGATTACATGAGACTTTTATGGGCAAGACTGGGACACCCTCACTGTCCAAATTGCGGTAGGGAAATTGAGAGACAAACAAATGAACAAATAGTAAAAGCAATAATTGATATGCTTCCCAGCAAATCTTCAAGAATTAGGCTTTTTATACTTTCCCCCGTAGTTAAGGATAGAAAAGGCGAATATTCTCAGCTTTTTGCCGATTTAAAGAAACGTGGCTATGCAAAAGCCCGAATTGATGGGGAAATTTACATGCTTGGCGAAAACTTTGTACTCATCAAGACAAACAAGCACACGATAGAGGCCGTAATTGATGAGATTGTCCTCTCAAAAGACACTGACAAAAACAGATTATCCTCTGCAGTAGAGCAGGCGCTAAAGATGGGAGACGGGGAAATGGTTGTTTCTGTCATTAAAGACTCCGGGTTTGCCATTCCGGAGAAACCTAAAAAAATGGAAGACAAGTTCTTTTCTGAAAAACTTGCGTGCCCGGTCTGCAATATCTCAATAAAAGAAGTGGAGCCCAGACTTTTTTCCTTCAATACTCCTCACGGAGCTTGTCCAACCTGCAACGGAATTGGATACATATTGGACGTAGACAGAGATTTGATTGTAAACAAAAATTTAACAATTCTAGAGGGAGCGGTGCTGCCATTTTCCAATTTGCTTACGCATGACACGTGGTTCAGCAGAACTTTTAAGAAATTCTGCGAAGAAAACGATATCCCGCTCAACAAAAGATTGACCGAAATTTCAAAAGAAAAAATGAAGATACTTCTTGAAGGAACGGGAAATCAAGAATATGAAGTCAAAGGCGAAAACCGTTGGGGCAGAAACACCGTTATCTACGAACAATTCGGCGGGCTGCTTAAGGAAATCAAGAGAAAACATGAAGGGAGCGAGTCAGTTTTCCTAAAATCTCAACTTGAAAAATTTATGAGGCTTGAGAAGTGTGAGGTCTGCCATGGATCAAGGCTCAAACAGGAGGCTCTCTCCGTTACTGTAAATAATAAATCCATAGTAGAGGTTTCCAGCATGTCAATAAACGATGCACTAGAGTTTATAGGAAATCTTACAAGCAACTTGTCTGCAAGAGAAAAGGAAATTGGAAACATAATTTTAAAAGAAATAAAATACCGCTTGTCTTTCCTTATGGATGTTGGTCTGAATTACCTTACTTTGTCACGTGGAGCAGAGACTTTGTCCGGCGGGGAAGCACAGAGAATCCGTTTGGCATCTCAGATTGGCAGCGGCCTAACGGGCGTCTTGTATGTACTGGATGAGCCATCTATTGGACTTCATCAAAAAGACAATAAAAAACTAATCGACACTCTTCAAAGACTTAAAGAGTTGGGAAATACGGTTCTTGTTGTTGAGCATGATCAGGAAACCATGGAAGCCTCCGACTTTATGGTTGACTTTGGACCCGCTGCAGGAGCGCTTGGTGGAGAAATTGTAGCAAAAGGAACAATTGATGAAATTAAAAACAATAAAAATTCCCCAACAGGACAATATTTATCTGGCGTTAAGAAAATTAAGATAGAAAAAGACAAAGTTACCAAAGAAACCAAAAATAATTTAACAATAATAGGCGCCAAAGAGCACAATTTAAAAAACCTTAATGTCTCTTTTCCTCTAAATAAATTAGTAGTTGTGACTGGTGTGTCAGGAAGCGGTAAGTCCACGTTAATCAATGACATTCTGTACCACGCTCTTATGCAACTAAAAAATCCCTATCACAGAGAAAAGCCTGGGGAATTTGAAAATATTCAAGGATATGAAAATATAAAAAATGTCTTTTTAATTGATCAGTCTCCTATAGGAAGAACACCCAGAAGCAATCCGGCTACTTACACCGGATCTTTTACTTACATAAGAGATCTGTTTGCCAAGACCAAGGATGCAAGATTAAAAGGGTACGGAGCAGGCCGTTTCTCCTTCAACGTAAAGGGCGGAAGATGTGAAGTATGTCAGGGAGAAGGACAAATAAAAATAGAAATGCAGTTTTTGCCGGATGTTTATGTCACCTGCGAATCATGCAGGGGTCTTCAATACAACGGTGAGGCACTGGAGGTCTTATACAATGGCAAGAACATTGCGGAAGTTTTAGCAATGAGCGTAGGCGAAGCGCTTTCATTTTTCACTTCCGTGCCCGGACTTTCCCACAAGCTCCAAACCTTAAACGATGTCGGGCTTTCTTATATAAAGATAGGTCAACCCGCGCCAACGCTCTCAGGAGGAGAAGCACAGCGCGTAAAATTAGCTGCCGAGCTCTCAAAACGGGGGGCTAACGCACTTTATCTGCTGGACGAGCCAACAACAGGACTCCACTTTGCAGATCTGGAGAAGCTTTTACTGGTGCTTAGAAAATTGGTAAATATTGGAAATACTGTTATAGTAATAGAGCATAATCTTGACGTCATTAAAAACGCGGATTACGTAATAGACCTGGGTCCCGATGGAGGAGAAAAGGGCGGAGAAATAGTTGCAGAGGGTTCGCCGCAAGACATTGCCGCAAATAAAAACTCCTACACAGGACAGTTTTTAAAAAAACTTTTATCCTGAAAGGATGGTTTCATCATAAATGAGAAAAATATTTCTTTTTCTAGTACTTGCTCTTTTTCTTATTTTCCCCAAAAACACAAAAGCCGCTGAAAATTTCTCAACAGATTACAACGTTTCCTATAGCGTATCTGGAAACGGCAGTACCCATGTAAGTTTTAAAGTTGCTCTTACAAATAAAACAGAGAATTATTATGCTTCCTATTACAAACTTCAACTGGGAGTTTCCGATTTGACAAATATCAAGGCATCAGACGGACAAGGTTCCATAGCTCCGGACATTACAAAAGAAACTGACGGCACAACAGTAGGACTTCCTTTCAATCAAAGAGTTGTCGGAAAAGATAGCAAGCTTATTTTTGATCTTTCTTTTGACACATCGGATATTGCTCAAAATTTAGGCAGAATTCTTGAGGTAAACATACCGGGACTTTCTAATCAGAATGACTTCGACTCGTTTTCGGTCAATGTTTTGACACCTGTAGATCTGGGACCCCCGGCATATCTAAAACCGCCACTCATAAATGCTTCTTCCAATAATTTAACTTTCAATAAAGATACGCTGGGTAAATCCGGAGTTTACATCGCATACGGAGACTATCAGGTATATTCGTTTGATCTCACCTACCATCTCTACAACGATAATCTTTTCCCTGTGAAGACAGAGCTGGCGCTGCCGCCCAAAACCAACTACCAGAACGTTGCCATAGAACAGATTAATCCCGTACCTTCAGATGTTACTATTGACCCTGATGGAAATTGGCTCGCGCAGTATACACTGGCAGCCTCTCAAAAAATTGATGTAAAGGTAAGGGGAAAGGCAAAAGTATATTTAACTCCCAGCAAAGACGAACTCCCGCAAAGCATGCGCTCTTTGTATCTAAAACAGTCACCTTACTGGCAAAGCGAGAATACGCAAATAAAAAAAATTGCTCAGGATTTAAAAACGCCTGAGGCGATATACAACTACGTTGTTAAGACTTTAAGCTATGACTTTTCTAGAGTAACAACAAATAAGCCAAGATTAGGAGCAGAGAAAGTACTTTTAGCACCAACCTCTGCCGTATGTCTTGAATTTACAGATCTTTTCATAGCACTGGCAAGAGCCACGGGAATTCCCGCCAGAGAAGTTAACGGATACGCTTATACAAAAAACTCCAGAGAAAGGCCTCTTTCTTTGGTTAAAGACATACTGCACGCCTGGCCCGAGTATTATGACAGCGAGAGAAAAACTTGGATTATGGTAGATCCAACCTGGGGGAATACTACGGGTGGCGTAGATTATTTTCGCACCCTTGACTTTGACCATCTTACTTTTGTTATCAAGGGGAAAGACAGCAGTTATCCAGTTTCTGCGGGCGGATACAAATCACCCGGCAAAGAAAACCAAAAAGATGTACTTGTTAAAATTGACTCTAACTTTGAAGAAAGCTTACCCGTTTTCAAAACCGACCTGATAATTAAAAAGTCAGCTTTTCCCTGGACGCCCCTTTCAGGAACGGTTGTGATAAAAAATGAGGGTGGTCAAATCTCGGAAGCCCAAACAATAAAAGTAGACACTAAAATCCTAGATCCAAAACATCAGGAAATCCGCATAGGACCCATCGCCCCATACGGACAGACTACAATTCCTCTAAAATTTACAACTTCATCTTTTTTGACAAATAAAGAAGATCAGGTTAAAATCACAATCGGTGAGAAGACTATAACGGGCAGCGTCCAAATTACTCCGTTTAATTTCACAAACGTTCAACTTTTGGCAGGAGGTGTTTTAATTGTATTACTTACCGGCGTCATATCGGCTGTTGCCACAAAACTCTGGCATTTACATCTTTTTAGACCAAGACAATAACGTTCTCTACATTGGCAAGGCAAAGAATTTAAAAAACAGG
Organism: Candidatus Levyibacteriota bacterium; assembly: GCA_040900105.1. GTDB lineage: Bacteria > Patescibacteriota > Microgenomatia > Levybacterales > UBA12049 > JACPDD01. The sequence continues at coordinate 8,232 of JBBDZP010000056.1, forward strand.
GTCTCTTCTTACTTTCAAAATTCCGCAGACCTTGGAGAAAAAACCAGACAACTGGTAGACAAAGTCAAAAAGATTAGAATTATTAAAACACAATCCGAGATTGAGTCATTCCTGCTTGAAGCGGATCTTATTCAACGACACAAACCTTTTTACAATATAAGGTTTACGGATGGCAAGTCTTATCCCCTTATTAGGATTACCGTAAAGGAAAAATATCCTGCGGTTTTACTGTCAAGAAGAGAAGATGATAAAAAATCAGTCTATTTTGGCCGCTATCCTAGCTCTTCTTCGGTGCATTCGGTGCTTAAAACCGTAAGGAGAATCTTTCCTTACCAATCGGTTGCTAACCACGCAAAAAAAAGATGTTTGTATAGCCATCTGGGACTATGCCCGTGTCCGCCGCTTTTTACAACAAAGGAAGAAGCAAGGGAATATAGAAAAAACATTTTAAGAATTGCTCAATTTCTCAAAGGAAACACTAGGAAAGTTCTAAGACTGCTTGAAAAAGACAGAAATCAGTACAGCAAGAAGGACGAATTTGAAAAAGCTGCGCAGCTTCAGAAAAAAATTACAGCAATTGAATACATTACAAGCCCTGCGTATAAACCATTTGACTACGAAGTAAATCCTAACCTTGAGGAAGACTTAAGAAAAAAAGAAATGGATTCATTAATTGAAATTCTAAGAGAAAGAGGGGTAAGTGTAAAAAATGTTAACAGAGTCGAGTGTTACGACATATCTAATATCTCCGGAAAGCTTGCAACGGGGTCCATGATTGTTTTTGAAAACGGAGCAAAGAACACCTCGCAGTATAGAAGGTTCAAAATTAGGAGAACAAAAGGACCAAACGACTTCGCAATGCTACAGGAAGTTTTGCACAGACGTTTCAAGAAAGAGGGCTGGACAATGCCGAATCTTATTGTAATAGATGGAGGGAAAGGACAAGTTTCTGCCGCTCTGTCCGCATTGAAAGATTCAAACATCAACGTTCCAATTATTGGTCTTGCTAAAAGAGTCGAAACCATAATAACTGCTGACTCTCAAGAAATCTTATTGCCAAGACGGTCGGACGCTCTGAAACTGGTTATGAAATTAAGAGATGAGGCTCATAGATTCGCAGTAACGTATCATAAAAAGCTCCGTTCTAAATCTATAAACGGCTGACCTCGTAACTATAGGGAATATAGAGGAATGAAGCAGGGGAGTCGTCCAGAATATACTTTTCAAAATTAGCATAAATCTTTTTTCTCTCATCAACATTCACTTCTTTTCTGCCATCTTCAAGAAGCTTATCAATCCTAAGATTGCGGTATTTTGTAATATTACTAGGTTGCGATGAATGCCAGAGAGGATATTCATCTGGATCTTTGGATAAATTAAAGTCTCCTAGGAAGATTTGAAATGTAGATGGTATTGACTCAACAACCTTGATGTTTGCGTTGACATTTAATTTTTTCCAGGCATCTGTGATAATTTTTGCGCTGTCTTCATATTGAGGTAGCGTTTTTATTTCAAAAGAAAGCTTGCCGCTTCCACTTGCTTCCTCCAGCAAAAGCTTTGCGTGATTATAGTCTTGCTTTATCGGCATCACGATAGATTCACTTCTAGCCCAGGAATTTGGTTGAAAAGGACTTGCGTTTCTAAGCCCAAGAGGAAAGGAATCCGGAAGAGCATGGGTCAAAGCCTTTCTCACTTTATTATCAGACAATGTTGAATCTTGGGTGTTGTAAAAAAGCGCGACTAATTTTTCCGAATTTATATTTCTTGAGACACGAACCGACTTAAAAGATTCCAGCGTTGTATTTTGAAACTTAACATCGGACAATCCCGAAACATCCGAAACTTCGCCTAAAACAAAAGCGGTTTTCAAAGACTGCTGAGTCGGATAAAATTGATAGACAATTGTCTCGTATTTATTTTCTCTTGAAGAGATACTCATACTCTCAACGAAGTTTCCATTAAGCTTCAAGTTTCTTAACTTATATTCTCCTACCCCTACAAACCCTTTTTTGAATATTGGCCTGGATACGGTTACGAGAAATGGGGAATAGTTGTCTTTAAGCTTAAAAACTATTGTGTAATCGTCAGGTCTTTCAACTTTAACGTCTGAGAAATCGTAATTTATACTCTTGCTGGTAAACTCCTCATCATCACTAAAGAAAACGCCTTTTTTAATCTTAAACGTGTATTTTTTCCCGCCATCTTCTATTTTCCAAGACGTAGCAAGTGAAGGTGTGATCTTGCCATTACCATCGACTGCGGTTAAGCCGCGGGATATATTAAGGAGAATTGAGGATGGCAAAGTGTTTACATCGTAAGAGCCTACTAACCCTACGCTTTCCCTGTGTATGAAAGGAAGTCTTGCCACAAAGAAGTCTTTAGTCAAAAATAGTATTAAAAAACTTAAGATGCCAGCGGCAAAAAACAAGAGAATGGTCCGGCCGTGTTTTTTCAGATACGCCCTTACAAGCCAGATTATGAGACGTTTTCTTTTAAAGAAAATCATAAAGTAAGTCTTATCGTGGAATAAGAAGGATTACAGACAGAATTCCAAAAGCTGCCGCAAGGACAATTGTTCCTGCGTATAGGACTTTTTCAAGACTTCTTCTGCTCCTGTAGAATTCTCCTCCACCACCGAATGCGGAAGATAATCCTCCGCTCTGACTCTGGAGTAAAACTGCACCAATCAGAAGTGCGGAAATAAGAATCTGCAAAACTAAAATGACTATCATTTTAGCTATTATATAATCCCGAGGATTGCTTTGGCAAGTTTCTTGGGGCTGTGGTACAGGGGAAATTCCTCGTTAACCAAATCTTCGTACACACAGGCCACACTATTGGCCTTATCGCGGCTAAGCGGGCCAACCGAGTATTCCCTTGCAAAGCCCTCGGGTATTTTGTGTGATACGTTGTTATTGATAAGAAATGTATCAAAAGGCTGGAATCCGCAATGTTTTTTTATGGCAGCGATAAAGTCCGAAACCGAATAATTAGGTGTCTCGAAAAACTTATTGGCAACGTTTACTACAAATATTTTTTTTGCTTTTGAATTTTTAAGTTCCTCCATAATCTTGGGAATTATTAAAACCGGCAAAATGGTTGTGTACAGATCTCCCGGGCCGGCGATAATTATGTCCGCTTCCTTTAGGGCATCAAGAGCCCTCTGGTCTACCTTTGGGTTTTGAGGATAGATATACAGTCGCTTAATTCTTCCCTTAAAATTCCCCTTATCTATATTTTCCTCTCTTCTTACTATATGCCCTGTTGAAGTTTTAGCTCTAAGCGAGACTCTTGCTAAGGCAGAAGGGTAAATGTTAGCTTTAACCTTAAAAATCTCCTTCATCCTTCCTATGGCGTCATTTAGGTTATTTGAATTAAGCATTAAGGCGGCAAACATGAGATTTGCAATTTTTTGTCCGGGAAGTATATTGTCCGGTCCGTACCTTTCCCCCGGGAATCTAAACTTTAGAAGATCTGTCATAATTTTATCAGCTTCGGAAAGCGCTATCATGCAGTTGACAATATCTCCTGTTGGCGGAATCTTATAATATCTTCTAATTCTTCCGGCAGAACCTCCATCGTCGGCCACAGAGACTATTACGTTCATGTCGGAAAATTCGTTCTTTATTCCCGAAAGTAAGTTAGCGGTTCCCACGCCACCGCCAAGACAGACTATTTTTTTATTAACCATTCTATAACCCCCACAATTACGGAAAGAAGAAGAGCTGATACAACAAAAGCAAAAAATGTATTAAATGAAATAGCGGGTACTATAAAACCGGCAAAGTTTGCACCGGCAAAGACAAAGGACGATATTGTAATTTGAGGTACAAAGATTGTTGCAAGATAAAGAATTATTGTATTCGTCAAGAATGAGAACAAGCCGAGCGTTATAAGATTTAATGGTAAAGATAAGATATTGAGTACTGGCTTCAAAATCATAAAAAGTAAACAAAGAGCAAGTCCGCCAAAAAGGTAGGTTGAAAATCCTCCCTGAATACTTAATCCTTCATCTACCTGGCCCAAAAGGAAAAGAGCAAGGGCGTATACGGCTGAATTTCTAATAATAGTTTTCATGAGTACTGAAAGCATTCTTTCAGGATGAATAAAATGCTAGCAAAGACTATGTATGCCTGTCAAATATACAGTATCGACTCGTGTCGAGGCGAGGCGTGTATAATAGGTTTGTGATTTTACCAGATTTCTCGGAAGAATCAAAATTATGGAAAAAGGGATACAAGTATATAATTGGCGTAGATGAGGTAGGAAGGGGAGCATTTGCTGGGCCTGTATCTGCCGCCGCGGTGGTATTTAAATGCGGAACAGACGAGCTGAAAGGCCTAGGAATCAATGATTCCAAGCTTCTTAAACCAAACAGCCGCAAAAAACTGTCAAAGCTAATTCAAGATGGCTGCATTTCATGTTCGGTTGCAACAATTCCTGTTTCTAAAATTAACAAAGTAGGCATAGGCAAAGCTACGGAAATGGCCTTTCGTAAAGCCATAAACGATGTATTGATACATCTTTCGAAAAATACTAAATGCCATATACAAGATGCTAAATACTATCTCCTGGCTGACGGATTTCATATCAAGCACGTAAGGAAAATAGGTCTAAAAAACCAGAAGGCGATTATAAAAGGAGATAGAAAAAGTATCTCTATTGCTGCCGCTTCAATTATTGCAAAAGTGCACAGGGATTCCCTGATGAAAAAATTATCAAAAAAATATCCCGAGTATGGATTCGGAAAACATAAAGGCTATGGAACTAAAGCTCATCAATCGGCAATTAAACGGTACGGTTTATCCAAAATCCACCGCACTTCCTTCAATCTTTCCAAATTTTTGTGA
>JBBDZP010000057.1:0-12818 GCA_040900105.1 Candidatus Levyibacteriota bacterium
TCTTAACGGCCTTCAAAATCTTGTTTTTATCCGCCCCTGTTAAGATGTTCCACCCGTCTTCAACAGTTTCCACCCATTCCGTTTCATCCCGCATGGTAATGCAGGGAACTTTTAAGAAGTAGGCCTCTTTCTGGATTCCCCCCGAATCGGTAAGAACTTTCTTGGCGTTTTCCATCAGAATTAAATTTTCCCGATATCCGACCGGATCGATTAGTTTAATTGCCGGGTAGTTAACTACCGACAGCTGCTGATCGGAAATGGCTTTCCTGGTGCGGGGGTGGATGGGAAGAACAACTGTCTCCCCGCTTTCGGCCAACGCCTCGAAAATATTTTTAAGATTTTGGGGGTTGTCTGTATTTACCGGCCGGTGGACGGTGGCGTAAAGATAGGTTTTAGGTTTTAGTTGGTAAGTCTTGAGAACCTCTTCCCTTCGGCCCGAGGTTAATATTTTACTGTTTGATAATACGGCGTCGTACATCACATCCCCGGTGTTAAAAACCCCCTCAACGATTCCCTCTTTCTTGAGATTTTCCACCGCTGATCCAGTAGGACAGAAGAGGAGATCGGATAAATGATCGGTTACCACGCGATTCAGCTCCTCCGGCATCTCGCGGTTAAAGCTGCGCAGGCCCGCTTCCACGTGGGCAACTTTAATGTGGAGTTTTGCCGCCGCCAACGACCCGGCAATTGTCGAATTAGTGTCCCCGTAAACCAAAACCAAATTCGGCTTCTCTTTGACCAGAACTTTTTCGATCTCTATGAGCATCTTTCCGGTCTGCTCCCCGTGAGGACCGGACCCGACTCCCAAATTGTAATCCGGTTCCGGAATCCCCAGTTCCTTAAAGAAGACATCCGACATATTCGTATCGTAGTGCTGGCCGGTGTGAACCAGAATCTCGGTAAATTTTTCTCTTAATTTTCTAGAAACCGGAGCCGCTTTAACAAACTGAGGCCGGGCTCCGATGATTGAAACTATATTTTTCATAACTCTTTATAAATCTTCAACAATTTTTTCTCTTCAATTTCCCAATTATACTTCTCCCGAGAAGCCTTAAGTGCGTTGAGGCCCATTTTTTTCCTCTTTTTCGGATCCGACAGAATTTCATTTATAGCCCGGGCGATATCTTTAGGGTCTTCTCCGTCGAACAAAGTTCCCGCACCGGTTTCCTCTACGACTTTCTTTAGGTTTGGAAAATTCACCGCTGCAACCGGAAGCCCCACACTCATATATTCAAATATTTTATTAGGCAAACCATAAAAGTTGTTCAAAGAATTATTGAGAAGTTGGACTACTCCAATATCAGCAGAAGCCGTGTAATAAGGGAGCTCTTTCAACTGAACTGCAGGAAGGAACTTAACTCTCTGGGTAGATTCGCTAGACTTGGCCACCGCACCATCGCCCATAAATACCAAATAAAAATCTTTAGGTAAATACTTAATCGAACTAACCAAATAATTTAATCCCCTCTCCGAAGACAGCGCCCCTTGGTACAGAATAACCTTTGCATCTTTAGGTAATGAAAAAAATTTGTGAAATTTCTTATTACTTTTGGTATAACTTGGCTTGGGTGGGCAGTTCATGATCACAGTGATTCTCTTCAAACCGTAGCGATCCGCGAGTATTTCCCTTAGCGGATCGCTAACAGTAATCACCGCATCAGCTCGGTTTATAAAAGCCTTCTCGATTAAGCCGTATAAAAACATCAAAACTGCAGAATCATTAATTTGCTTCCCAAATACTTCTACTCGATGAGATTTAATCATTTCCAAATAAAGTTCGTGGGAATCATAAACCAGTTTTGATTTATTCAGACGGGCAGCTACCGCACAGGAAAATAAAGTGTCGAGGTCATGGGCATGGTAAATATCCGCCCTTTCTCTAACTAAAGAAAATATACTAGGAATAAGTTGCGTAGGGATCCTATAAAGGTTAAACCTGATTGGCGAGTATCTGCCTTTAAGCCGTTTGATTTTAATTTCGCCAACTTTCTCATGACGGGGAAGATCTTTTCTCTCAGTGGCATAAACAGTTACATCATAACCGGCCTTCGATAAACTTTGAGATTCTTTAGTAACCCGCGCATCGTGAGTAAACGGATTACCAACCACCATGCAAACTTTAACTTTTTTAGTTATTTTATTTATCATTCAGCAATTATCATCGGAAGTAGTTGAGAAAAAGATCCGAGACCTTCTGTTGATCGTGCCTCTCTTTAGCCACCGCGAAAGCGTTTCGGACTAGTTTCTTCCTTAGATTATTGTCAGCTAAGAGTCCTTTGATAGCACTGGCTAAAACAACCGGATCCTTTTGATCAACCACTAGCCCCCAACCAAGTTTTCGTGCGTCTTCGGCGATGTAAGAATCGGGAGGAGCATGCACAAGTATAGGAACCCCTGAAACTAAATATTCCGGCAGCTTGCCCGGAGAAGCTGTGCGAGGAATTTCTGGAAAAGGAGTTTCAAACCCCATGGGCAAAAACAATATGTCGGCCTTGGATTGCTCTCTCTTGATATCAGTGTTCTTAGAAAATCCCAGACTTACCTTATCTCCCCAGACTCCAATCCTTTCAAGTTGCTCCTTAGTCAAGGCAGTAAATATTTTTAACGAAACCTCTGGAACTAAGTTGAGAGCCTTAATTAAGTTAATAACAGAGTCCTTCTGCGCCCAATAAATAATAGCTCCAGTATATGTAACAAGAGGCTTTTCTTTTGCCGTTTTAGCATCGACTACGTCTGGAATCCTGATAGTATGTTCAACCACGGTAGGTTCTATTTGGTAAAGTTTTCGATAATATTTAGCGGTCTTGTCGTTGGTAACGAAAACCCTTGAAGCATGGCGAAGTATTATCCTCTCCATAAGATTTGCTATCACACGTTTAGGAAAACTGAAGTTATTATGAGCATACAAATCAAATAAAAAAACATATAGAGGGACCCCAGTCCTCCGAGAAGCAAGGTATGACCCCAGTAAAAACGGGCCGTTATCTGAGGTACCCATCAACAAGTCGACTGATTCATTTTTAGTTATCTCTACGGCTCGATTACGAATTTCGATAATCTTCTTAAGATCTCTCAATTCAACTATTAATGGCGAAATAGTTCGGCGAAAGACAAACCCAAATGCTTTATAGAATAAGTTAGTTGGCCTAGAGCGACCTTGGTTGGGGTGGGAAGCTAATACACTACCAATAAAAAAATACTTTGCAGGCAAACGCTTCCCAACACTGTTGCCTTTAAAGGCCGCGGTTGAAGAAGTTAAAATAAGGTAAGAATTTTTAGGAAATTTATGTAATAGTCTTCCTAAGATGATTGGTGAACCGCCCGCTTGTGGTGGGGCCCAAGCTGAAATAATTAGTGTTCTTTTCACTGCAGTTTCCCATCTACAAGAATCAATTCAAACTTTCATCGGAGAAGTTCTCCTTCTCGCCCTGCCTGCTGCTCAATAAGTAACCCATGTTCTTTAAGATATGCCGAGGTTTCTTTTAGGCCCATCAAAGTGTCGTTGGAACTGTACTCCTTTTTAAGTGCGGGCTTTTCTTTTCCAGTTGTATGGGCCAGCTCCGGTAACATCGATTGGATTGCATAGTACCCCTTGCGTTCGAAGGTCCGCCAAGCCTCTTCATCCGAGACCATAATCTCATGGACCTTCTCACCGGGACGAATGCCAGTAATTTTTATTTTAATGTTTCTATCGCCAATTAAAGCTTCGGCTAGATCCATCATCGTAGAAGCCGGGACTTTAGGAACAAATACTTCTCCGGGTTTAGCATACTTCAGGGCCGCGATAACAATATCAACCGCTTGATCCAGAGGAAGCAAAAAGCGGGTCATATCTTTGGTGGTTACTGTTACTGGGCCCCCGTTTTTGATCTGTTCGTGAAAAAGCGGAATAACTGAACCGCGAGATGCCAAGACATTGCCGTAACGAACACAAACAAATCTGGTCCGAGAACAGCTGATATTGCCGCTAATAAAAATCCGTTCTTGGAGAGCTTTAGACATTCCCATAACATTTACCGGCTTGCATGCTTTATCGGTCGAAACTCCAACCACCACCTCGACAGGGAGATCATGCTCTCTAATCGCCCGCAGGATGTTCTCCGGACCGATAATGTTTGTTTGGACAGCTTCATATGGGAAATACTCACAGGAAGGGACTTGTTTTAAGGCGGCAGCATTAATAATGATATCCACGCCCCTTAGGGTCGAAGCAATGGAGTGGAAGTCCCGGACATCACCAATGCGAAATTCCAGTAGACTCCTAAAATTGTTGTAGATTACCTCGTCGGTCGGATTTTTAGCCTTCTTTTGATACTCAACCCGCATATAATGCTGCTTGGCCTCGTCGCGAGAAAAAATAATAATTTTCTTTGGAAGACCTTCTGATCCTGAGAGCAAACGCTTTGTTAAAACCTTGCCAAGCGAACCAGTACCGCCAGTTATTAGGACAACTTTGTTATCAAAATAGGACATCGTAATAGTTTAACTTACTTTCTATCCCTATACCAGGGTGACGCCAGAAAATGCTCATGCATAATGGGAACAAGTTCCTCCCAACTCGGCGACACAAAACCGGTTTCTTGGCGAAACCGGGTTGAATCTAGCGAACGGTCAATCACTAACTGTTCGCTGGGATTAATTTTTATTTCTTTGCTGTATCGCTTAGCGATAAGTGAGATAAGATCATATTTAGAGATTGGCTCCGCTGACACGTGGTATAAACCCTTCAAGTTTTTGTTAGGAATAATGTATTTATCGATAATATCCGCTAAATAAACAGTTGGAAAACCGCTAAATACAGCCTTGGTAAAACCGTTTACCTCGCCTTCTTGAGAAAGGAACCAATCCACTAAACTGGCGTAACTTTTTAGCTCGTGGCCAATGATTGAGGTTCTGATGGTAAGGGCATTGCCGTAATCAACTTCGCCAAGTCGCTTGGTCGTTCCGTAAATATCTGATGCGAACTCTTTATCTTCCTCGGTGTAATTTCCTTTCACACCGTCAAAAACGCAATCGGTACTAACTTGCATATAACGACCGCCGACATCTTCGGTTAGCTTAGCCAGCTGATGCGGGAGTACTGCATTTAAATGAATCGCTGACAAGGGATCCTTGGCATCCGGCCGCTGTTTAATAAGCCCAATACAATTAACAACAAAATCGGGTTTAATCTCATCAAACACTTTTCTAACCGAATCGAGATTATCTGCATCAACGTTTAGATAAACGCGTTTGAGTTGTTCCGGCGCTAAATGCTTGGCTAAACTTTCAACCAACTCTCGGGCAGTACCGTAAACAACCAGATTTTCATCTTTGGACAGCTCGGTAAAAAGCGTATGTCCGAGCATGCCGGTCATCCCGACAATAAGTACTTTTGTCATTCTTTTAACATCGTATTATACATCTCTATAGCTTTATCTTTAACGATCTTCTGGCCCAATCTTTTTTTAGCGGTTTCCCAATTAATATCGGCGGCCGTATCAACTAATTTATCGTCGGTTAAAGCTATTCGGATCTTACGTTCTATTATTTCCGGATCCTCCGGAGGAACTAAGAAACCGCTTTTTCCGCACTCAATCCATTCATTAGCGCAACTGGTATCGGATTGGATAGGAAAAGAGCCCATCACTAAAGATTCAAGAAAAGAGGTGCTAATAGCGTCACTGATACTTAAACCGATTGATACTCGAGACATTCCATGAAGCTTCAAAATTTCCTCGTGCGGAGTCTGTAGGGGCAGGATACTGGTAGGAACTCCTGTTTTTGCGGAAAAAAGCTTGGCGGCTATCTGGACCCCAGAAATACCCTTTTCATCAGCCGAATAAATAACTATTTCAAAACCTTTTAACAGATCAGAGCAGCGCTCAAGCGCTCTAAGGCCAACCAAAGCCCTCCCTGCCCAGCCTTGATACCCTTTAAGTGCTATTACTTTTCTTTTAGAGGTTTTCCCGGGTGCGCGTAATTTCTTAACCAACTCCAAATCCATTCCCCCAGCGTTTGGAACAACCGGCATAATCTTACCTTTGAATCCAGACTCTCGTGCAAGATCGATATCCCTCTGACATTCGCATGAATAGTAATCGCAGTGACTTAAAACGCTGCGTATTTTATCCTTGTGTTCCTCAAGCTGCCCAAATAGATATATATCACTTCCCCAGTTTGTCACTAACCATTTAGGAAACTCTCCTTTCCATTGCTTTCTAACCTCATCAACAAGATATCCGGCGTGCTGAATCTCTAGTGAATGAATGACATCTGGTCGAAGTTTGTTGATGAGTCTAGCAAGTTGGCGTGTCCGATAATCTTGGCCGAATAGACGATTAAATAGAGAGTGGCCGACCAAAGCGAGAAAGTGGGGGTTAGAAACCGCACGATGTATTGTTACACCACTTATATCGGGGTAAACGCTTCCAGTTCCAATACTCGGAAAAAGATGGATGTCCCAACCTTTGTTGCAAAGCTGTTTAACCCAACGGGCGGTATGTACACTGTTGCCCATAGCAACAAAAAGAATTTTCATGCTATATATCCAAGATCCTTAATCTCACGAACGCGTCGAACGGCAGCCAAAGAAGCACCTTCTATCCTCCTCTTTGATAAGCTTCATTTGGTACCCGACTTCTTCAAAAATCTCCATTAATCGGTACATGTTGTAGATCGAGTGAACCTCAACAAGCACCATCGGGTTGATTGCTCTAAGTACCTTCTTAGCACCAGATAGCACTAAGTATTCTGCGCCCTCTACATCGATCTTCATGAGATCAGGACGAACTTGGTGACCAAGTAATTTATCTAAATGGTCAATAGTGGCAGTTTTAACCACTGTCTTCTGAAAACCCATCCTCTTGTAATCTTCACGGGTAGCTGGGGTATGAGATTCAACCAAAAAACTCCCGCTACTTTGGCCATTTTCTATGTCAGGGCTAAAATTAAATTCCTGCTTACCATCTTTATTGGATAACGCAACGTCGAGAACCTGTATGCGTGGAGAGAGGTCAGAATTCTCCTTTATGTTTGATTTGAGTCTCTCCAGATTAACCTTATTTGGTTCAAAAGCATAAACTTTACCTCTGTCGCCGACCAAATCAGCAAACATCAGGGTGTGATATCCAATATGTGCACCGATGTCTAGAACTGTCTTACCACTAAGTGATTTCGACTTTAGATAATCAAACATAAAACCGTCAAGGGTTCCGGAAAGTATTTCAGCCTGCCACAGATTATCAACAGGGTCAATTAGAAACTTACGGCCCTTCAAACGTCCGCCGTGAATCGTATGCCACTTTGGATAGTATTGCTTCGTCTTCGGATTATTTTTAGATCGAATATATCCTAAAACCTTAAAAACAGCCGGGGGTATAAATTGGGATATAAATTTTCTCATATCTATTCTTTCACCTTTTTGTAGTCGATTATAGCCGGACAAAGTATTGGCCATTCTGGATAACGCGGTAATACTAGCTTCTCCTGATTATCAATTACCTGACATCTTATACCATCAACGATGTGATCAATATAGGGTAAACCACCTTTAGGACCAAGCGCTAGATCAACAATCAGGTCAGAAACGGTTAATTGGGGTGGTGCAAACTCAAGTCCCACCCTCAATCGCCGGTCTGTCGGTAAAGTATTTAAACCCTGCATAGCATGAGAGAAATTCCAAAGAGGCCGCCGCAGCCCATCGAAAAAAGCAGCAGCAATTTCCAAAGGAACCATAGTTGGATTATCAAGTTCGTAAACTAATCTGAATGGATCACCACTTTTTAGTTGGGTAACTTTCTTACCGTCAATTGTTTCTAACCAAACTTCAGCAATTCTTGGTTTGGATAATACTTTAACCGGCTTTGCTTGGTACGAAGTATCTACCCCAGAATCCATATACTCCTTGATAACCAATGTAACCGCGCCGTCACTTGCTACCCGCCCATCCCTAAGAAGAATAGCTCGACTACAAAGGGATGAAATAGCGCTGAGATTATGACTAACAAAAAGAACAGTTCTTCCACCTTTGCTAATCTCTTCCATCTTTCCTAGCGATTTTTGCTGAAACTGCATGTCACCAACAGCTAAAACTTCGTCAATTACCAAAATATCTGGTTCGAGATGAGCTGCTACTGCAAAAGCCAACCGCACATACATCCCAGAGGAATAAAATTTAACGGGTGTATCTAGAAATTTCTCTATCTCCGCAAAATCCACAATCTCATCAAACTTGCGCGAAATTTCCTTGCGGCTCATTCCCAAAAGCGCGCCGTTAAGATAAATGTTATCCCGCCCGGTTAGTTCGGGGTGGAATCCGGTACCGACTTCCAAGAGTGAAGCTACTCGTCCCCTAAGAACTGCGCTTCCTTTGGTAGGTTCAGTGATTCGGGAAAGAACCTTAAGAAGGGTGGATTTTCCAGCGCCATTTCGCCCAATAATCCCCAAAACCTCACCTTGCTTAACATCAAAGCTTACATCTTTAAGCGCCCAAAATTCCTCCTTGTCGCTCCGGTGACCGCGCAAAAAACGAATCGGGGTTTTGGCGACTTCAATTAAATCCTCTCGCAAAGTGTGATAGGGCTTCCGCACGTGCGAGATGTTATAAACCTTAGATAAATTTTTAACTTCGATAATTGGCTTCATATAATGTCAGCGAATTCGCTTTCAAAACGCCTTAGGTAAAGATAACCAAACACAAAAAGAAACAAACTGATCGCAAAAGCAGTTCCCAAACTGCCCCAATTCACATCTCCTAATCCTAAGAAACTGGCGCGGATTGAATCGATCACTCCCGTCATCGGGTTAAGATGAAGAAGCCAGCGAAACCTTTCTGGAACAAGCGAAACCGGATAAATTACCGGTGTTAAGAAAAGGAGAAGCTGAATAAAGAAAGGCAAAGCATGTCCCACATCCCGGTATTTAACATTAAGGGTTGCCAAAATAGTTCCCAATCCAGCGGCAGTTAAGACAGTAATTAAGATTGCCGGAATAACAAGCAAGATACCCAGCAAGGTAGGAACAAACTGGTAATAAATCATGAGTCCGGCAAAAACTACCGCCGCCATCGCAAAATCCACTAAAGAAACGAGTGTTGAGGAAAGCGGCAAAATTAAGCGTGGAAAATAAATTTTCTGCAAAATCCCCTGGCTAGCAACAAAACTCCCGCTCGCTTTAGATAAAGATCCTGAAAAAAACTGCCAAAACAGTAATCCCGCGTAAGCAAAAATCGGATAAGGAACCCCATCCGACGATATTCCCACTACCCTCCCAAAAAAAAGCGAAAAAACAACCATTAGAATTAACGGCTGGAGAATCGCCCAAGCCACTCCAAATGCAGTTTGCTTATAGCGCACCTTAATGTCCCGCCAAGTCAAAAAATAAAAGAGTTCTCGGTATCTCCACATATCCGCCCAGTAATGGGGCGCCTCACGGTTCGCTTTTATCACTATTGGTTTAAATGTAGTTTCCTTGCGGTCCATGGTAGCTAGTTTAAAATTACTTTGTCTTCACAGGTTTGCGGTGAATTATGAACTGGACCATTTTGTCAGAAACGTTGGTATCTCCGACATAAGGCGAAGTCCATTTACCCCGCGAATCCATCATCACATCTACCGCCAGCAATATTTGTTTTGGATCTGTCGTCCCACCCAAAATATTGGATCCGGATTCGACAGATTCGGGCCTTTCGGTAGTTTGCCTGACTGCAACAGCCGGAACACCGTAAAGCGAACACTCTTCCGGCACCGTTCCGCTGTCAGTTAGAACACACAACGCATTCTTCTCCAGTTTAGTGAAGTCAAAGAAACCAAACGGCTCGCTTGTCTTTATTAATGGATTTAATTTGAACTTACCGGAATTGAGTTTTGACCTAGTTCGCGGGTGAATGCTCCAGATAAGAGGGAGTTTGTATTTTTCGACGATAAGATTGAATCCGTCTACAATATTTTTAAGCATTACGGGGTCATCAACATTCTCCTCTCTATGCATTGTCGCAAGGAAATATTTCTCTTTGGTTAATCCTAGATCTTTTAAAGCGGTGCTCTTCTCAATGTCCTTGTCATAGTAATTGAGAACTTCCGTGATCGGATTGCCGCTTACGAAAATATATTCTGCCGGGAAACCCTCTTTTATTAGGTTCTCTTTAGATCGCTCCGTATAAGGGAATAGCCAGTCGCTAATGTGGTCTACAATTTTACGATTCTTTTCTTCGGGAATTCTCCAGTCACAGGCCCGGTTGCCAGCTTCCATATGGAGAATTGGGATTCGGAGCCTTGCGGCCGGAATTGCGCATAGAGAGCTGTTTGTGTCGCCTAGAACAAGCAGGCAGTCCGGTTTCTCCTTAAGCATAACTTCCTCGGTCAGAGAAATTATCTTGCCGATTTGCGCACCTACCGTCTTTTCTTTAATTGCTAGGTGGTAATCGGGTTTGCGCAAGCCCAGTTCTTTAAAAAAGATTTCAGAAAGCTTAGGATCATAATTCTGGCCGGTATGAACCAGCACCTTTTGAATACCAAGTTCCTCAAGTCGCTTAATAATGAGACTCAAACGAATAATCTCCGGCCGGGTACCTAAAACAATTAAAACCTTCATAAACTCCAAATATTATAACTTAGATCGTCTCCTTACTTTCTCTTTTTTGAAAACCAAGTAAAAAAGTGTGGCCAAATTTTCCGCAAGGTAATTCGGTTGTTTAAGTTTATCGATGAAAACCGCCGGATCATACAAACCACGTAAAACAATCGGATAATTTCTATCGATAAAATTAAATAAATTTCTTATTTTTGGGATCTTACAAATGCGGTTAAGTACTGAAGTGAAACTATTTGAACGACGAAAAATTTCAAGTAACCCACTACTCTCAAAAAAACCTCTAATCTCTTCGACATCTCGGATCTTAAAGAAATATCCGTTTTGGCTCTTATCACTAATGTTTTTCAGAAAAACTGATTTCTTGTTATTAGTAGTAACAACGGCTAAACCCCCTTCTTTGAGAACTCGAGAACATTCCTCAATAGCTTTTACGCAATTTTCATCAGGTAAATGAAATAAGATCTCAGATAAGATGACCAAATCAAATTCCTCATTCTTGAAAGGAAGCCGGTCAACGCTACCATGTACCAATTTAATTCTGTGGCCCACCCCTGCTTCATCAAGATTTTTGCGGCAGGTTTTTAACATTTCATCAGACAGATCTAACCCAGTAATGGAGTAACCTTCTTTTGCCAACGGCACAAGAACCCTACCGAGGCCGCAAGCCGCATCTAAAATCTCCATTTTCTTAGTTAAATCTTTCCGAAGGAAGTAAAAGAACCAGTCATCAAAAGCTGAATTTGCAACGCTTGGAAGACCAATATTTAAAACGGCAGAAATATCGGGTTTGTTTAAAACCCTCCTGCTCCAATATTCGCTTGCTTTATTTTTATAATCCATTTTATAAGTCACGGAAACTTAACATTTCTTTATAAAGAGTTGCCATTTTGCTCGCATTATTTTCCCAATTATAGTTTTCTTGAACAAATTTTCGCCCTGCTTTCCCCATTCGCAAGCGCAGTTCTTTATCTGAAAGTAGTTTAATCATCGCCTCGGCAAGCAGTTTCTCATCACGCGGTGGAACCAAAAAACCGGTTTCTCCGTCTCTTATTACCTCTGGCGTACCACCGACTCGAGAGGCAACAACTGGCACCTCCAATGCTTGTGATTCAAGCGCGGCTACCCCGAAAGACTCCCGGAGCGAAGGCATTGCCGTCAGGTCCATCTTCACCATGATCTCAGCCACATCATCAACAAATCCTAAAAACCGAACCTTGCGAGAAATTCCTAACTCTTTTGCCAGGTTTTTCAACTCGGAATCCATTTCACCCTTCCCAGCCAAAAAAAGTTCCGCTCGAGGAAATTTTTTCAAAACAACCGCAAAAGCCCGCAGCAGATAATCGGGACCATAAATTGGTTTTAGGTGCTTAAAAAAACCAATCCTCAAAATATTGCCATCTGACTGAGTCTTAAAACGAGAGGGATCAAAAATCTTTAGATCAATCCCAAAAGGAACCACTTCGAGCCGCTTCATCCCGGGGGCTAGACTTCTAGTTTCATTGGCGAGGAACTTTGAAGTGGTAGTAACCACTTCCGCCTTCTGAAGAACATACCTTTTAAGATATCTTTTTCTCTTAGCACTGATATCAGCAACATCGCTTCCCCAGGTGGAAACTATTAGCAGATGGGGACCGAAGAAAGAAAGCATCGCCCCAACTCTTACCTCAAAACCTCCTAGCTGATGAATGTGGACAAGGTCAACCCCTGAATTAAGCAAGTATCGGTGAAAGAAAAAAGCCCGCACAAAAAACCCCACCTTCGGAATTGAACTTAACCACTTCCAACGTCTTGGAACGACATCTCCAAGATGTACACATTCACGGTGTTCGCAAGGTGTGGGAGACAAAACGGACACGGTATATTCTCCCTTAAAATATTCAACCCAGCGCTCCAGATGAACACTCTGGCAATTCCCTACAAATAATATTTTTTTTCTTTCAGGTTTTTTGTTAGGCATCAGCTTTGGATATTATAACCCTCTTTAAAGTGAGGGACGAAAAAGCAAGTTGTAGGGTGGGGAGGGTTTTAGATAAACTAGTTTCAGTATGAATATCTGCTTGAAAGGTGGTGAAAAATTTTGCTAAAAAAGATTTTAGTTTTTCCTCTTCTTGCGGTTCTTCTTTTTGCCGGTGTGGCATTTGCGCAGGAGGAGCTTCCCAACCCGGGAATTACCCCCGACAGCCCTTTCTATTTCCTTGATACTTTCGGGGAAGGCGTCCAGCTCTTCTTCGCTTTTAGCTCATCCG
>JBBDZP010000058.1:0-12482 GCA_040900105.1 Candidatus Levyibacteriota bacterium
CAGCTTATTGAATCTAAAAATTGACTTTCCGCGGATTAAAAATGCCAAGACCATATGGGACAAAATCAGCATATTAAAAATTATTGTCCTTGATAACGTATGGCTGTTACTTGCCAAGAGCTCGGAAAAGATAAAAATTAAAGTAATTGAGATTGTAAGACCAACCCCTAAAATAAAAAGAATTCTTCCTTTTGTCAATATTCCTTGCTTTGGATCTCTTGGTTTTTGCTCAAGCACAGAAGAGTTTCTGTTGTCGCTTGCCAAGGCCAGTGCAGGCAGGCCGTCTGTCACAAGATTTATCCAAAGTATTTGGGTAGGAAGAAGCGGATCGGGCATTTTCAGAATAGCCGCAAAAAGTATTAAGCTAATCTCGGAAAGGTTACTTGACAGCAGATAAGTTATAGATTTGAGAATGTTATTGTATATTGTTCTTCCTTCCAAAACTGCTTTTATGAGAGTTGAATAGTTGTCATCGGAGAGCACAATGTCTGATGCTTCTTTTGCCACATCTGTGCCGGTACGTCCCATTGCAATTCCCACGTCTGATTTTTTTAGAGCTAGGGAATCATTAACCCCATCTCCTGTCACTCCTACAATGTATCCCTGGTTTTTAAGAATTGTAACTAGCCTTAGTTTGTCTTCAGGCTTAGTGCGGGCAAAAACTGCAGTTTTTGTAATTAGTTGTCCAAGCTGCTCATCCGAAAGCTTGTCTATATCTGCCCCGGTCACTACATCTTCATCTTTTTCTATTAGCCCTATTTCTTTTGCAATTGCCATGGCAGTTAGTTCATTGTCTCCAGTCACCATTATTGTGCGTATTCCTGCAGCTTTTGCTTGGGCAACAGCTTCTAGGCTTTCCGGTCTTGGAGCATCATAAATTCCCACGAATCCCAAAAACTCCAGGTTGTTTTCCAAAAATTTCCTTTCTTTAAGTTTTTCCCCGTCATCATTTCTATAGCCAAATCCTATTATTCTAAGTCCGGTCTTTGCATATTTTTCAAACTCCTCCCTTGCTTTAGCTTTTTCATCCTCACTTAGATTGCTGTTTTCAACAACTTTTTCCGGAGCGCCGCGCACAAAAACGTATCTTTTGTTACCTTGCCTGCCGGCAGGCAGGTTTTCCTGCCAAATTGTGGTAATTAATTTTGTTTGGGGGTCAAAAACAAACTCATCAATTACTTTGCCCCCATCCAGTAGCTTGGTAAGATCTCCAGCCTTTTCTTTAGCAAAGAGTAAAATTGCAGAGTCTGTTTTGTCTCCAACAGCTTCCCAGCCCGAGGCTGGTCCGCCTTTGGCGGAAAATCCACTCTTTTCAACAAGAGATGCAGTATTGCCAACAACGCAGGCTTTTAGAAAAAGACTTTCCTGTGTCTTACTGCTCAAAACAAACTCCTTTACCTTCATCTCATTTTGGGTAAGAGTGCCGGTTTTGTCCGAAAGAATTATTTGTACTGCTCCCAGTGTTTCAACAGCAGACATTTTTCTAACAATTGCCTTTTTCTTTGCCATTCTACTTGTCCCAATTGCAAGAGCAATTGTAATAACTGCAGGGAGCCCTTCCGGAATTGCTGCCACCGCAGCAGTTATTGACAAAAGTATTAAGTCAAATAAGTCTCTGTTTTGGGAAATGCCGATTGGAATAAGCAAAAAAGCAACTGCCAAAGCTCCAACGGAGATTATCTTTCCCAAGCCCGAGAGTTTTTTTTGAAGCGGTGTCTTATCCGTCTCCACACTGGCAAGAGTTTTTGCTATTTGGCCAAAACGCGTGTCCCCTGCGGTTTTTTCAACAATTATTCGTCCCTTGCCTTTGGAAACAAGGGTTCCTGAAAATATAGTTTCTTTATTCTCTTTTGCAACAGGAAGCGACTCTCCGGTTAGAACTGATTCATCTACTTCAAGGTGGCGGGATAGAAGAACTTTCCCGTCTGCCGGTATATAATCCCCTTCGTTTAAAATTACAATGTCTCCTGGGACAATCTCAGAACTGGGTATTTCCCGCTCTTTACCATCTCTTATGACTCTTGAGAAAGGTTTAGTGTAGCTTTTTAGCTTTTCCAGGGATTTCTCTGCCCTATATTCCTGGATAAAGCCAAAAACCGAACTCAGTAGCACTATAGATAAGATAAAAGCCGCATCAACAAAATTACCAATTAAAGCAGAAAAAACTCCTCCGGCAAGAAGTATCCCGTTTATAAATGTTGGAAACTGGGAAGCAAGAAGCTTTAGTGCACTGAAGTTTTTTTTAGTCTCAATCTCATTTTTGCCAAAAATCGAAAGTTTTTCTATTGCCTGGTCAGAGGTAAGTCCTTGGTTCACAAGTATAGTTTACAGGATTTGAGATTAACTGTCAGTCCTTGGCCTGTATTGAAGTGCCTCGGCTATATGGGAAACCTTTATTGCCGGTGCACTTTCTAAGTCTGCAATAGTTCTAGCTAATTTTATAGTTCTGTTGTAAGATCTAGCCGAAAGATTCATTTTGGAAACCGCCATCCGCAGTAAATTTATACAATCTTCGGAAAGTTCGCAAAACTCCCTTAGCTGTTTGTTTCCCATTTCTGAGTTTGAGGCAATATTATATTTTCGTCCAGAGGACGATCCGCCTTTGACGGAAAACCTTTGGGTCTGAATATCCCGGGCCTTCTGAACTCTTTTTCTAATTGATGTGGAATGTTCCGATTCGGCTTCGTTATTTGTTGTAAGTTTTTCTATTTTTACAGCCGGAACATCCAAATGGATGTCAATTCTGTCTATCATTGGACCAGAAACCCGCTTCTGGTACCTTATTATTTGGCCGCTAAAACATTTACATTCCCGTGTGTTATCCCCAAGATATCCACATGGACAGGGGTTTGCGGCCGCAACGAGCATGAACTTTGCAGGAAAATTAACTCTTCCTGAAGAACGGGAGATTGTAACATTCCCGTCTTCCATAGGTTGTCTTAGTGCTTCCAGAGTGTGTCTTTGAAATTCGGGGAATTCGTCCATAAACAAGACGCCCCTATGAGCTAGAGATATATCCCCAGGTTTGGGGTTGGTGCCGCCTCCAATAAGGCCAATATGGGAGGTTGTGTGGTGAGGAGCGCGGAAAGGCCGCGCAGTAACTAGTGATTTATTTTCCAAAAGTCCCGCAATGCTGTATATTTTGGTGACTTCAATTGCTTCATCAAGCGTAAGTTTCGGTAAAATCGAAGGTAAAGTTCGGGCCAGTAAAGTTTTTCCGGCGCCCGGTGGACCTTTTAGTAAAATATTGTGCGACCCGGCAGCAGCTATTTCCATCGCTCTTTTTGCTTTTTCCTGTCCTTTTACGTCTGCCATATCAAGTTCAAAACTTTCATTTTCTAAATAATCCTTTTGAGTAGCGGACTTTGCGGCTTGCAGGATTTGCGCACCACTTAAATGGTTAAAAAGCCCAAGAAGTGTTGGGATAGGAAAAATCTGAAGGCCCTTTATGACATTTGCTTCTTTAATATTGACTTCAGGAAGAAAAACCCTTTTTAATTTTTTATCTTTTGCAAGAATAACCTGGGATAAGACTCCGTTTGTATGCCGCAGTCTCCCATCCAAGGACAACTCGCCCGTAAAAAGAGCGTCTGAAATGTCCGTTTTTAATTGCTCCGATGCCATAAGTATCCCTACGGCAATCGGTAAATCATAGCTTGGGCCTTCCTTTGGAAGATCTGCAGGAGCAAGATTAACCGTGATCCTTTTTGCCGGAAAATCTGCACCGCTATTTTTAATTGCGGAACGGACTCTTTCTTTTGCTTCTTCAACTGCTTTGTCCGGAAGTCCGACTATTGTAAAGCTTGGAAGTCCCTGGCTTGCAATGTCAACTTCAACTTCAACCAAAACTGCATCCAGCCCAACTACTGCAGAAGAATTAACCTTTGCCAGCATAAGCTAATAGTATCAGATTTTCAAAGGGTTTTATGCCGGCAGAAATCTCCTCAATAAGCGCAGCAGGGATCGTAGTTAGTCTTCTTTCTGCCAGATATCTTTATATGCTTGTGGCCGTTATTAATAGTTATTGACATAGATACCCGGTTGATATATATTAAATTATGGAGCCTCGAAAATTAATTTCCTCTCTTGGTCTTACTTTTGATGATGTTTTACTCTTGCCCGGATATGCCGATTTCGTGCGTTCAGACATAGACCTTTCTACAAACCTAACCCGCAACATAAAGCTTTCTCTGCCGCTTATTTCTTCTCCTATGGATACTGTTACGGAAGCAAAATTGGCAATTGAACTTGCAAGGCTTGGTGGGATAGGTATAATTCACCGAAATCTTTCTATTAATGAGCAAGCTGCCGAAGCTTCAAAAGTAAAAAAGAAAAAACTTTTAGCAGGCGCAGCAATAGGCGTAGGTTTTGGACTTGAAGAAAGGGCTAAAGCATTGGTTCTGTCAGGGGTTGACGTGCTAGTTGTTGATTCGGCGCACGGATTTGCAAAACCAATAATTACTGCGGTGGAGTTTATAAAAACCAAATATCCAAAGATTCAAGTTATTGCAGGCAATATTGCAACAGTCGATGGCGCAAGGGTTTTGATAAAAGCGGGCGCAGACGGGCTAAGAGTTGGTATGGGGCCGGCTGCAATTTGTACGACGAGGGTAATTTCCGGAATGGGAGTGCCTCAAATAACAGCCATTACAGATGTTTGTAAGGTTGCTAAAAAATCTAACATTCCTGTTATTGCGGATGGAGGAATAAAATATTCCGGAGACATAGTAAAAGCACTCGCGGCCGGAGCATCAACGGTTATGATAGGTAGGATTTACGCTCAATCAGAAGAAGCGCCGGGGAAAGTTGTTAGATTATCAAAAATTCAAGTTCCTGAAAGATTTAAAAATGTACTAAACGGCAAACAACTTGTATATAAGTTCAAATCTTATCGGGGAATGGGATCTGTTGCTTCTATGAAAAGAGGTGCAAGGATAAAGCTAGAAGATGAATTTCATGGGAAAGATTATAAAGATAGAGTTTTAGTTGCAGAGGGAGTTGAAGGCTTGGTGCCTATAAAAGGAGGGCTAAGAGAAATAGTTGAGCAGCAGATTGGTGGAATAAAATCAGGAATGTATTATATTGGAGCAAAAAACATTAGACAGCTTTGGCATAAAGCAGAATTTATTCAGATAACCCAGGCATCTCTTACGGAAAGTCATCCGCATGAGATTTTTATTACAAACCCCGGAAATAATTATAAATGATAATCGTTGTAGATTTTGGTTCTCAAACAGCACATTTAATAACCCGGCGGATCAAGGAAAACAGGGTTGATGCCAAAATTTTTACTCCTCAAGAGGCGCTTATTGAAATCAAAAAGGTAAATCCGAGTGGAATAATACTATCCGGTGGACCAGCTTCTGTGTACGAAAAAGGTGCACCCTCTATTGACCCTTCCATATTTGCTTTAGGAATACCCGTTCTTGGAATTTGCTATGGAATGCAGCTTATGTCAAAAGTCTTAGGAGGAAAAGTTGTTGCCGGAAAGAAAGAATTCGGTCCTGCAATTTTGCTAAGAGCTAAGAGCGAATCGCTAATAGCAGATAAATTGCCTAAGCAATTTACAGTCTGGATGTCTCATGGAGATAGAGTTATCTCTTTACCGGAAGGATTTGAAGTTATAGGAAAGACAGAAAGCCTTCCTTTTGCATTTGTTGCAGACAGGAAAAGAAATCTTTTTGCCGTCCAGTTTCACCCGGAAGTTTCGCATACGCAAAAAGGAGACCAAATTCTTGCCAATTTTATAAAAATCTGCGGTTCTAAAAGACAAGCTCATGACATTGATGTGAGTAGTTTGAAAACCGGCATAAAAGAAATTGTTGGGCAAAGTTTTGTAATTGGTGCGGTTTCAGGAGGAGTTGACTCAACGGTTGCAGGGGTTTTAGTGGCGGAAGCAATTGGGAGCAGATTTCTGCCTGTTTTTGTAGACAACGGTTTAATGCGCGAAGGCACGCGCGAGCATGTTGAGTTAATTTTCAAAAAATACAAAACAAAAGTAATTGTTGTTTATGCAAAAGAAGAAACCCTTGAAAAACTTAAAGGTATTTCTGATCCTGAAAAAAAGAGAAAAATTATCGGTAAGCTCTATATAGACCTGTTTGAGCGGGAAATGAAAAAGTTTATAAAATCGGGAAAAGATGTCAAATTTTTACTGCAAGGCACGATTTATTCGGACGTTATAGAAAGCAAGGGCAGTAAGCATGCGTCAAACATTAAGAGCCATCATAACGTAGGCGGGCTTCCTAAGAAAATGAAACTAAAACTTCTGGAACCTCTCAGATATTTTTACAAAGATGAGGTAAGAAGTATTGGGAGAAAGTTAAATCTTCCCAAAGACTTTGTTGAAAGGCAGCCATTTCCGGGCCCTGGGTATGCAGTAAGAATTAGAGGAGAAGTAACGCCAAAAAGGCTAGAACAAGAAAGGATTGCGGATGCAATTGTGTTGTCTGAGCTGGATAAATCAAAGCTTTTGGATAAGATTTTTATTTCTTTCCCAATTATGTCCGGAGCCTTTTCAACGGCAGTAAAAGGCGACGCTAGGCTTTTTGTAGAGGTAGTTGCAGTGAGAATTGTCACCTCAGGTGACGTAATGACCGCGGACTGGGCAAAAATTCCATATGATGTACTACAAAAAATATCATCAAGAATTGTCAATGAAGTTCCAAATGTCTCGCGAGTGGTTTATGACATTACCACCAAACCCCCGGCAACTATGGAGTGGGAGTAATTAGAGAATTGATTCTGGTTTGTAAGCTGCGGCTTCAGGATATTTTTTTACAATTTTATCAACCTTTGCGACAAAATCTTTTATCTGTTGAGGTGCAGTTCCTACGAATTCTATTGGATTAGATAAAGCTTTCCCAAGTTGCGCTTTTGTGAGATTGAGGCGAGGATCTGCCGCTAATCTATCTAGTAAATCATTTTCTCTGATTCCTGTTTTTCTCATTTCAACAGCAACTGCAACTGCATGGTCTCGAATTGCTGAATGGGCAATTTCTCTTCCTACCCCATTTTGTACAGCTGTCATAAGTATGCGTGATGTTGTTAAGAAAGGAAGATATTTGTCTAGCTCGTTTTGAATAACTGCTGGGTAAAAACCACATTCATCAAGAACTGTCAAGACAGCTTGAAAAATTCCATCCGTCGCATAAAATGAGTCTGGAATAAACACTCTACGAGTTGCGGAATCACTAACGTCTCCTCCATACCATTGTTCTCCAGTGATCATACTTGCCATGGCGATATGTCCAGCCACTACCGCTTTTAGTGCCTTAATTCTTTCTGCTGTTCTGGCATTCATTTTATGAGGCATAGCGCTTGATCCTACCTGTCCGTCTTTGAATCCTTCCGTAAATTCTTCATTTCCAGCCATGAGCCTCATGGTTACTGCAAGATTTGCAGGTCCCGAAATTGTTTGAAATAAAGCAGATACAGCTTCAAAATCAAGAGAGCGGGGGTATATCTGGCCAGTACTTCCGAGAACTTTCTTAAAACCTAAATATTCTGCGATTCTTTTTTCAAGCTCATCAACCTTCTCAGGAGAGCCAAGTAGCTGAAGCATGTCTGTTTGAGTACCCATTGCTCCTTTAATGCCTCTCAATGGATAGTTTTCTATCAAATTTTCTAATCTTTCATATGCAATTAATAAGTCTTCTCCCGTGTCAGTGAATAGCTTCCCCATTAAATTAGACTGAGCAGGGGCATCGTGAGTTCTGCCTGCATAAACGATCTCGCTGTTTTCGTTTGCCAGGCGAGCTTGGCGAGATAAAGTAGCAACTGCTCTATCTCTGACAATAATTAACCCTCTTTTTATTTGAGATTGTTCAATGTTGTCCGAAGCATCACGTGAAGTTAGTGCTTCATGGGAATTTTCGTGTCCTGCCAGCTCATTAAATTCTTCAATCATAGCTTTCTCGTCATGTCTTAGGCTTCTCTCTCTTTGTCTAATCGAGTCCAGGTTGACGTCATACATAACTCTTTCATAGTCATCTACTACCTGTTGTGTAATATTGTTAATCCCAAGATCGCGCTGGGCTTTCATAACTTCTATCCAAAGGCCTCTTTGGAGCCTATTCTTAGTTATATCTGAGAACACAAGAAGCGTCTGGGTACTGGCGTATCTATCAGCGAGGACATTTTTATTAACAAGTTGATCTCGTGAAATTGATGATTCCGCTTCTGATGGTGTTGGCATAACTATTGCTTTATACTCCAATTTTTTATATTTATCAACTAGTTTCTTGTCTGCTCGGAGAAAAGTGATAGAATACCAATACTATGGATGAGGTTTCAAGGGTTAGGGAAAAAATAGATATCGTTGAGCTTATCTCCCAGTATATTCCTCTTAAAAAAGCAGGAAGAAATTTTAAAGCTCCTTGCCCGTTTCATAACGAGAAATCACCTTCCTTTGTTGTGTCACCGGAACGGCAAATTTGGCATTGCTTTGGGTGTGGAAAAGGCGGGGATGCATTCACTTTCCTTATGGAATATGAAAATATGGAATTCGTTGAAGCTCTTCGACATCTAGCCAAAAAAGCGGGAATCGTGCTTTTGGAAAGTGGATTTGACCCCGGAATTGCTTCAAAAAAAGAGAAAATCTACAGCATTAATAAATTGGCGCTGGATTTTTATCAGTATCTCCTAACAAAACATAATGTCGGCAAAGCGGCCCTTGATTATTTAATCCGCGAAAGGAAATTAACGCCAGCCATAATAAATACTTTTTCACTCGGATTCTCGCCTAGTATTGGAAACGCACTTTGCAATTACCTAATTAATAAGAAGAAATATAAAAGAGAAGATTTGATAGACGCAGGACTTGCGACCTATCAAAACGCCCGGCTTGTTGATTTTTTTAGAGGAAGGATTATGTTCCCCCTTTTTGACCATAGAGATAATGTGGTGGGTTTTGCGGCAAGAGTACTTAAAACCCAAGACGTTGATGGTTCAAAATACATAAACAGCAGGGAAACTTTGGTCTATCACAAAGGAGAGATGTTTTTTGGTTTAAATATTGCAAAGGAAGAGGTGAAAAAACAGGAGCAAGCAATAATAGTAGAGGGAGAGCTTGATGCAATTGCCTGTTTTATGCAAGGGGTAAAAAATGCGATTGCCATAAAAGGAACAGCGCTGACCGAAAAGCAAGCAATTTTAATTGGCCGTTTTGCGCCAAAGGTAAGCCTGTGTTTAGATATGGATTCGGCCGGATTTGAAGCCACGAAAAGAAGTCTCCCGATTCTTGAAAAAGCAGGACTTACCACTACGGTTATAGTTTTAGAGGATGGTAAAGATCCTGACGATGCGGCAAGGGAAGCCCCGATTGCTTTCAAAAAGGCAATCAAAGAAGACCTGGGAATCTACGATTTTATGCTCTCCAAATTTGTTGAAAAATTTAGTACGGAGACTGTTGAAGGCAAGAAGAAGATAACAGATGAGATGCTGCCGCTTATTGCAAATATACAAAATGAAATAGTAAAAGAGCATTATATAAAAAAGTTAAGCAGGGAAATTGATACATCCGTAGAGTCTTTGTTTAGGCAAATGGAAAAAGTTGAGAAGAAAGATAAAACCTCGGTTACCATAGATTCGAGTCAAAAAGATAAAAGAGGCAGAAAAGAAGTAGTTGAGGAATATTTAATGGCTCTTATTTTTCAGTCCCAAGATGTAAAAAAATATTTTAATATTATGCTTGAGACCCTTCCTGACTATGAATTTGAAAAGTTATCTTATAAAAAAATTATTGATAAAATGAAAACATCCCAGGGTTTAAATGTAGCCCTGCCAAAGGAGCTTACGGCAACTTATGATATTTGGATGCTTTTGCCTCTTCCGAAATTTGAAGACAGTGGTCATTTGGAAGATGAAATATATAAAAAACTAGAAGAGCTTAAAATAATGGAAACGAAAAAGAAAAAAGCCCAAGAGTGGAAAACCGTACAAGCATAGCCGTTCGGGGTTTATTTAAGCTCAGATTCGTGGTAAAATAGAAAGATGAAGAAAAAAGCCCCAGATGTCGTCTCAGGAATTATTAAGTCCGCAAAAGATAGAGGATACATAACCCAGGATGAGATATTGGCAATTTTTCCAAGACCTGAAGAGCATATAGCTGAGCTCGATACCTTATATGACAAGTTAATGAAGCTCAATGTTGACGTTTTTGAGTCCGTATCTTCGGAGCAGGAAACGGAAAAGTCACTCGCAAACCTAGAAAAAGAACTTGAAGCATTAACAATTCTAGCAGAAGGAACAACGTCTGATCCGGTTAGGATGTATCTTAAAGAAATTGGAAGGATTCCTCTTCTGACCTTTGATCAGGAAATAGATTTGGCCAAAAAAGTTGAAAAAGGAGACAAAAAAGCAAAGCAGAAATTAATCAATTCTAATCTTAGACTTGTTGTTTCAATTGCCAAGAAATACGTTGGCCGCGGTTTAACACTTTTGGATTTAATTCAGGAAGGAAACCAGGGCTTGATACGTGCTGTCGAAAAATATGATTGGCAAAGAGGATTTAAGTTTTCAACCTACGCGACTTGGTGGATTAGACAATCAATCACCCGTGCGATTGCAGATCAGGCAAGAACAATTAGAATTCCTGTTCATATGGTTGAAAATATAAACCGCTTTATGAGAACTCAGAGAAAATTAATGCAGGAGCTAGGCCGTGAACCAACGCCTGAAGAGGTTGCTAAAGTACTCGGAATTGAGCCTGAGAAGGCGATGGAAATTATTAAAATTTCCCAAGAACCTGCAAGTCTTGAATCCCCGGTTGGAGATGAGGAAGACAGCCGCTTAGGTGATTTTATTCATGATACAAACGCTCCAACTCTTTTTGACACGGCAAGTAGGGAGCTCTTAAAAGAGCAAGTTGATCAGGTCTTATCGACTCTTTCAGACCGCGAAAGAAGAGTTCTTGAGGAAAGGTTTGGGTTAAAAGACGGAAAGCCAAAGACACTTGAAGAAGTGGGTAAAATGTTTGCGGTAACAAGGGAAAGAATAAGGCAAATTGAGGCAAAAGCGCTTAGAAAACTACGACATCCCTCAAGAGGTAATAAGCTAAGAGACTATTTAGGATAGCTTGCTCTTAGCTTTAAAGACTAAAAACTCATCCCCAAGGTTCTTTCTGCTATAGCAACGTCAATTTACTTCTTAGGATAGGCAACAAAAGAAAGGGGTTGGTTAGTCTACGAAGGTAATAGCAGAACCCTTTTTATTTGCTCTTCCTGTTCTTCCAATTCTATGTACATAGTCATCATATGAGGCTGGTTGATCGTAATTTATAACATGCGTTACGTCTTCAATGTCAAGGCCTCTTGAGGCTATATCTGTTGCCAAAAGAACTTGTATCTCATTGCTTTGGAATTGTCTGATTGCTCTTAGTCTCTGATTTTGATTTTTATTGCCGTGAATAGCAGCAACTTTAAAACCTCTCCTCATAAGTTCCTTAGATAGTTTTTCCATTCCCCATTTTGTGCGGCCAAAGACCAAAACTTTTCCAAAACCATCTTTTATTAAAAGATCATGGAGCATATCAGTTTTATTTCTGCCCGCAACTTTTATAACTTCCTGTTCAATACCCATGGCTGTTTCTTGTGATTTAACGGAAACCATAGCCGGATTTTTAAGAAAAGCCTGCATAACTGCGGCAACTTGCGGAGGAACTGTTGCAGAGAAGAAAAGTGACTGTCTAATTTCTGAAAGTCTGCTGATAATAAATTTTATGTCCTGCATAAATCCTATATCCATCATTCTGTCTACTTCATCAAGAACTATGTTATTGTAGAGATGCAGTCTTAGTTTTCCCTGTTTTTCCAAATCTTTGATTCTGCCTGGAGTTCCTACAACAAAATTATGTGGTTTCTGAAGCCTTGAAGACTGTCCGTATATATCCATTCCGCCGATGCAAAGTACGCAGTACATTGCCATTCCCATGGCAAATTCTCTTAGCTCTTCTTCAATTTGAACAGCAAGCTCGCGTGTAGGTGTAACTATTAAAGTTCTTTCTGATCTGTTGAAGAATGCTTTGTTTATAAGAGGGATAAGAAAAGCACCTGTTTTGCCAGTACCGGTATTTGCAATTCCCACAACATCTCTTCTGTCCAAAATAAGAGGGATTACCTGGTCTTGTATTGGAGTAGGTTTAAGATAGCCTTTATTTGTAATATTTGTTTTAAGCTGATCGCTTATTAGAAAATCCGCAAAGTTATGCTTGACCGGTTCTTCCTGAACGGGTGTCTGAGGAGCTGCTTTATTCACAAATTGAGAAACATCGATGCTTTTAAATCTACCCCTTGAACTTCCGAATCTTGGTCTTTGACCATTGTTTCTACCTCTATACATATAATTAAAATTAGTGGAATAAAGACGAAATTCTTAGAAGTGAACAGAAGATAATATGATACAAAATTAAACTTGAGGTATCTTTATCTTAAAATATCCAAATATAAAGCTAAAAAACTTTATTCCAATATCAAGTATAGCAG
>JBBDZP010000059.1:0-12434 GCA_040900105.1 Candidatus Levyibacteriota bacterium
GATTTTATTTTTAATTTAAAATTTTGACTGAAGGGAATTATGGTAAGACGCAAATCCAGACTATCAAGACGCACAGAAAGGAAAACTAAGCAAAATTTTATTCTTAGCTTGCTTGGAATAATTATTGTCGTTTTTGTAGTTTTGAAATTGGGCATTCCCCTTCTTGTAAACTTTAGTCTCTTTATTTCCAATCAAAAAGACAATGCTACCGCCCAGGAAGCTAACGACCCTTCCTTTATAGCGCCTCCCATACTTAATCCTTTACCTGTTGCTACAAATAGCGCGCAAATCGCAGTATCGGGAATAGGGAATCCTGACCAAACAGTTAGAATATACGTAAACGATGAGCTAGCAGATGAAGTTTCCACAAAGAAAGATGGGTCTTTTTCTCTTGTCCAAGCCATTAAAAAAGGATCAAATAGCATAAAAGCTAAATCTGAAGCAAAAGGGAAAATGAGCGGCTTTTCAAATACGATTACTGTCAGCTATATTGATACAAAACCAACGCTAGAGCTCACTTCTCCGTCTGACGGTCAAACTTTCGGGAAAGACCAAAATATGGCTCCTGTCACCGGTAGAACCAGCGCCGGAGCCCGAATAACTGTAAATGGTTTCTGGGCAATTGTAGATGACAACCATAACTTTTCTTATAACTTCTCTCTTCAAAGCGGAGACAATCATATAAAAGTAGTCGCAACAGATGAGGCTGGGAATACAACGGAAAAAGAAGTGCGTGTCACCTATAATCCTTAATCTTCAAAGAGACCAAGAAGAATCCACATCCAAAGCATAATAAAAGCATAGAAAAGGCTGTTTACAAATAAACTGCCTACAAACAGTGCCACCGAAGAGGAAATTATAACTGCCGAAAATATATTTCTTCGAGATTTTGCAAAAGATATAATCTTTGACCATAGGTACAAATAAGCAATAAGCCCAACTGCGCCCGTAGTAGCAAGGACAAACAAGAAACTATTATCCGTGCCTGCAACAGAATGATCTATATATTTTTTTGTTTTAGAAAAACCGTATCTTTCGCTTGCAAATTGATAAGCATTAAATCCGACTCCAAAAATAGGGTTTTTTCCAAAAATTGCAAGGGCGTTCCTAGCCTCCGGAATTCTAGCTCCCGAAGAAGTAATTCGCAAAAGATTTGTTCCTTCGCTTTTAAAGCCTACCGCAGACAGAATAACGATTGCAGGTACAAATAAAGCAACAAAGATCAAAAGAAGCTTCTTTTTTCTCTGTAGGATCATGAAAGTAAACAATCCAACAAAAAGCATTAAATATGCACTCCTTGAAAAAGTTAGAATGATTGCTACTGCCGCCGTTGTAGCAATAAATCCGTAAACTAAATTTTTACTCTTCATAAAAAGGCCTAAAACGAATAAAAAATACAAAACAAAAAATGCTCCCGCAAAATTAGGATCTAAGAAAGTTGAAAATAACCTGTAAAGATGCTCATCCCATCCCAGGTAATAAAGGTTCCTAAGATCGGGGTAAAGTAAATACTGGACAAATCCCAAAGACAAAATTGCTCCACCCATAGCAACCAAAAGATTAGGTATTTTCTTTTTAAGACCAGTTTCAAAATTTGCAACTATAAAATATGCCCCCGCATATGTAACCCACCGTACTAAATATAAGAGAGATACGAGAAACTCGTTGGCTTTTAAATTAGGCATGTTTACCAGCAAAGATATGGACTCAATGGATGAAAAAATTAGTATCGGGTTTGTGAGCTTTGATTTTTTAAATCTACTTCGGAGCAAAACTACAGAAGGGATGACAAACAAAAATACAGCTACATCTAGCGCTTTTATTGCTATCGTGTCTGAAAACTGAATTCTTGCAACCTCTCCTAAGGAAAACGTCAAAAGCAGAATTATAAGAAGGTACTTTTGGAGATCTAGTCTTTTTGCCATAAAAGCCAAAGCTTGCCACGGACAAGAAATGAATGGAAACTCATCATCACAGCAGATATAATTCCCGGTATGCCATCAAGAAATCCCCTTTTAATAATATAGTTTTGAAAAAACTTGGCTTTTGTATATAAAAATATGGACAAAAAGTTTGCTCTGATTCCTTTTTCATACAATTCCCTGCTTCTTATGTCCGTATATAGGTTTACTTCTGTTAAGAATTGGGCAATTGTGGGATGTGGAAAATGCTGGAGTGAATTTTTTAATTTCCCGATTTTACCCTTAATCTTCCACCTTTCATGCACCAGCCCCTCCCACCTACCGGCATCTCTTTTTGCAAGACGCAAGAGAAAAAAGCCTCCTGCTTCTCCATGCCTCAACTCCTTGCCCCACATTATATCTCTTCTTTTTATTGTAAATCCGCTGTAAGGATTCATGGGATCGGATATGACGGATTGGATTTCGTATCTAAGCGAGTCCGTAATTCTTTCGTCCGCGTCAACATGCAACACCCAATCGTTTTTTGCTCGCTCCAGTCCTATATTTCTCTGTTTTGAAAAATTTCCGTCCAAAGATTCTCTTACAACTTCGACTTTTTCTTTTTCCGCCAGTTCCCGTGTTAAATCCTTGGAATCATCGTCAATAACAATAATCTGATCACACCATTTAATACTTTCAAGACAATCCATTATATTTTTTTCTTCGTTGTGAGTTAAAACCACTGCTGTAATCATAAATATTTAAACGCTAAAAATGCGTGAAATCCTACCACAGGATTCTTTACGAGAATATAGATACTTTGGACAAGAATAAAAAGTCTGTTTAATAACAAGAGTCTTTTGAAATGCTTCCTGCCAAATTGGAGCGCACTCTTTGTTTGATTATACGCCGCCACTGCCGAACCCCTTCCAACGCCCTTACTCAACGCGTGCTCTATGGAAACCTCAGGAAGAACGTAGGTTAAAAATCCTTTACTTTTCGCTCTTATGCAAAAGTCCACATCTTCATAGTACAAGAAAAACCGGGCATCAAAAAGACCAACCTTATCAAAAACTTCTTTCTTGATCAACATACAACAACCAGAAACATAATCAACTGCCTTTGGGCTCTTGTTTATAACTTCTGTAACTTCCTCATGACTTGTTCTACCAAAAATTTTATTAATTTTTCCGCCAGTATCGTAGACTGTACTATGATTTTTTTCATACTTTATCGCAGGAGATAAAATTCCAGCAGTTTTATTTTTTTTGAAAAATTTAGTAAGTTCTCTTAAAAAGTTATATTTGATAATTGTGTCATTATTCAAAAGTAGAATGTAATCCGCGCCTTTGGCTAAAGCATGCCTTATTCCCACGTTAACTCCTCCGGCAAATCCCAAATTTTTCTTATTTCTTAAAATTTCAATTTTATCCTTAAAAACTTTAGAATCAAAGTTTTGATTATTGTCTACTATAATTAGTCTATCAAAATTCAGCTTTGCCTTTATAATACTTCTTACGCAATCCAATGTAACTTCCTGATCTCCAAAATGCAAAATTATTATAAAAATTTTCATAGATTCGATTTAACTCACTATGACCCTGAGCAATGCCGAATGGGTCATCCTAAAAGTGTTTCATGTAAATTACATAACTCTTTCCACTAAGCTGTATTTTATGTTTATTGTCCCTTGTTTATCAAACTCATTACATCATTTGCAAACTTATCCCATGAAAAATTATCCACTCTTTTTAGTCCTTTTTTAATCATTGACTTCCTTTTTTTTGAATTTTTAACAACTTCCATCATTGCACCACCTATTTCTTTATAATTTTTAGGATTAACTAAAATTCCGCCGTCTCCAACAATTTCAGGTATTGAGCTTGCATTTGAGCCAATTACAGGAATTCCCGATTTCATTGCTTCCGCAAGAGGCAAACCAAAACCCTCGTAAAAACTTGGCGACACAAAAGCAGTTGCTCCTCTATATAAAGACGGAAGCATCTTCTCGTTTACAAAACCTAAGAATTGTATATTCTTACTACCCGCATCTTTTAACACCTGCCTAATCTCACTATCAAACCACTTATCTCCTCCAACTATATACAAATCGAAATCTATTTTAGAGCTTTTGATAAAGTACAAAAAGGCTTTTATAATCCCGGGAACATTTTTTGTTCTCTTTAATGATCCGACGAAAAGAAAATAGGGTTTTTTTGATTTATGTTTTTTACCAATATGTTTAAAATTTTTAGAAACACCCGGATGAGAAACGTGAATTTTCTTAACATTTGTCTTGTAGAGCTTTATTAGATCTTTTTTTGAATTCTCGGAGATAGTCAGTATAGCATCAGATACATTAGCGGTGTTTCTGCTTTCATTTTTTAATTTCGAGGCAAATCCTGGGTACATATTTGGAAATTTCTCAAATGCTAAGTCATATACAAAACCTATTGTATAGGGCTTTTTCCTAAAAGGCATGTAGGAAGGCACCGTCTGGGAAAGAGCCAAGAAAACTTTTGGCGTTTCCTTTCTTATTTTCATTGGCAACCAGATTTTCATCCATCCCCTAACTGGAGTCACTATTATATTTTTCATATTTGGGCCAAAACTTTTCATAAGGGACTTTTCAATCGGATAAAAACTATAAAGAGCGTACTTATTCTTTCTATCCAACTTTCCCAGTTTTTCAAGAAGATTCTTGGCAACTGTATATACTCCTACTCTTAATCTTGTGTCTTTTATACCCAAACATCCAGCGTCAACTCCAATTAACATTTTTTCCAAACCTCCTTAGCAAATAATCTTTTATCCCCAACAATTCATATTTTCTATGTTTTGCTTTGTATATAGTCTTTGGAAGTCTAACAATCTCCCTTACCCTAACTTTTAAAGGAGCAAACCTTTCAACAAATAGCATATGATTTCTAGCCATATAGTATTGCATGACCGAAGAGTTTTTGCCAACAGATGAAGATGCATTATGTGTAATCGTGATATTTGGGTCTATAGCTAATTTAAAACCTGCCTTTTTTGCCCTAAAGCAAAAATCTACGTCTTCATAGTACAAAAAATAATCTTCCTTAAGCAGTCCTATTTTTTCGAATACTTCTTTTTTGATAAAAATGGCTGTTCCGGAAACATAATCCAAATCAATATTTGCATTATATTGCCCTACGTCAACGCTGCCGTATCCTGTCAATTTAGCCGAGTATCTCCTCTCATCAATCGTGCCCCCAGCAGACCACAGCTTACCTTTCTCATCATAAATTTTGGGACCAATGATCCCAACCGCATTACTGTTAAGCAACAATTCCGTACCTTCTTGGAAGTTTTTTAGGAAGTTTTTTGGTAAGACAGTATCGGGATTCAGTAAAAAGATAACATCTGCGCCTTTTTTGAATGCGTATTTAATCCCAACATTATTTCCGGCAGAAAATCCAAGATTCTTTTTGTTTTTTATTAGCTTTACAAAGTTGTATTTCTTAATCTGCTGCAATGTCTTGTCGGTAGACCTGTTATCTGCAATAATAACTTTGAAT
Organism: Candidatus Levyibacteriota bacterium; assembly: GCA_040900105.1. Lineage (GTDB taxonomy): Bacteria > Patescibacteriota > Microgenomatia > Levybacterales > UBA12049 > JACPDD01. Next base: position 5,444 of record JBBDZP010000059.1, read on the forward strand.
CTAGACTTAAACGGAAAAAGCGAGTCAAGAAGAACAGGAATAGTCTTTTCATTGTTAAAAGTCAGGATTACCGTGAAAACCTTAAGCACTTCCGTTTCTCCTGTAATTCTGCAGATATATTATTGAAAAAAGTATAGAAAAAAGAAACAACTCCGTAAGCACGGTAATATAGCTTGAAGCAACATAACCAAACTTGGGGACATATACAATATTAGCTACAAAGTTAAATATTAGTGCTGCTATAAGGCTTGCAGTTACAGGAAGCATATTTCTTTTTATGAGAAATCTATAGTAGAGAATGTTATTTAAAAAAAGCAGAGGAACAGCAAATATAAGAATCCTAAATGCCGTTATGCTTCCTGAAAACCCCTCTCCGGCAAAAATGTTAATTATTAAGGGAGCAAATACATATGAGATTGGAACGATTAGAAAAGAAAGTACAGCGGCAATGAAGAAAGAATTTCTGAATAAATTATTGAACTTGCCTTTTTCATTTTCAGCCTTATATCTGGAAAGCAGAGGAAATACACTTGCCATATAAAATCCCCAAATTACAATTATGTTTTCAAGAATTTTATAGGCGAGACTGTAGATCCCGACTTCACTCGCGTCGCGAACAACGGATAGGATTATCGTGTCTAGCTTAAAATAGACCAATGAGAACAAAGAAGTAAAGCCAATTGGCAAGCTAAGCACAAATATTTTTCTTGCAAGATTTCTGTCAAGATTAAAGCTAAAATTAATATCTTTTCTAAGCAAGCCTATGGTAATCCCCAGTCCTACCAAATTACCAAGAAGAACAGTTGAAATTATGCTATAGAAACCTAACCCAAGAAAAATAAATAGTGCTATGAGAGAAACTGTAACTATTTTTGTTAAAACATCGACAAACGTTACCAAATCCAATCTAACTTTTGATTGAAAAATTGTTGTTCCGTATCCGGTTAACCCTGAAGCCCCCACTGCCAGCCCACCAATTAAAATTGCGGTTTTAAGCATCAGGGAATAAGGAAAAAATATCAAAAATACAAAGGCTAAGAAGGTTGATAACAAGACTAGAATAATTTTTAACCAAAAATAAGTGCCGTAAAGTTTCTGAAGTCCTTCGCTTTTACCCGCGAGCTCTCTAACCATGGTTAGCTGCATACCAAAATCTGCAATAACCGCAAAAAAAGCCATATATGCAAATACAAGAGTAAAATCTCCATAACCACTGGTGCCTAAATAGCGGGTTAAAAACCCAATAGTAACAATGCTTAAGGTAACGGAGAATACCTTTCCTAGAATCTGGACAGAAGTGTTGTATCCTATTTTAAGCAGTACTTTATCCATTTATATTTTCCCAAAAAAGTTCCGGCCTGTATAGCGGCCAGTCATGCCCTACTTTTTTAAAAATTATAAGCCTTGAGTTTCTAATTAGCTTTGCCAGACGATACCCGTGCTCAAGGGGAACCAAGCGATCTTTTTCTGCCCAAAACATAATAGCGGGAATATTAATCTTTTCCATATTTTTTTGAAAATCCAGAGCTCTGACATATTTGAATAATCTAAAAAACTGGATTGGCCGGCGGACTATTCTGGGTATTGCTTTTAAATCTTCTTCAATTGGCTTCCAAGAGTATGTTCCGTGAGTAGCTATGAAATTTTTAACGAAATAGAGCTTAGTTCGGTCTTCATGGATTATAACCGGACTAAATAAAAAAAGTTTCTTAACACGTTGCGGATAGTAGTAAGAATAAAAAACAGCTAATGTTCCCCCTAAAGAATGGCCAGCAATATTTATTTTTCCACTACCCATCCCAGCTAGTTGTTTATTAATATTTTTAGCTGTTGCTTCTGGGCTTCTTACGTCTGTTAAAAATGAAGAATTAAATATATATATCTTCCAATTCTTAGGAGCGAGTGATCTAAATTTTTTATAGGAATCTTCATTTCTTCCCAAGCCTGTGAATAAGACCATATTCTCCATGTGGACCCGAGAGGATTTGAACCTCTGACATCTGCAATGTGAATGCAGCGCTCTACCGCTGAGCTACGAGTCCTTATCAAACTCCTGAATAATTGCTTTTTTGACTCTCTTACCGATTCCTGTCTTATAAAATTTTTCTCTCATCATTACATCCTCCTTACAAGAGTAGCTTTCATAGTATTTTAATTGTAAAGGTTTATTTGCCCTACTCCATTGGTTTGCGCTTGCATTATGCTCTTCTACGCGATCCTTCGGATCCTTGCCTGTAAAACCTACATACACTTTGTTGTTTCTTTCGCTTTTTGCGAAATAGATGTAATACATATGCTCCACCGCTTCGGCCAAAGGCCGATCGTCCTCTGGACGAGAGCTACGAGTCCTTAACTTGGATTTAATCTTAACATAAATTAGCCTCCTCGTACACCACGCAAGTCAACACATTCTAAATGTTACCGTATTCTAGTTTACGGTAATATTGCATCGATTCTTATCGATGAAACATGAAGAATACCCAGATTCTTTACGCTGAAAGAATCGAACGCGCTCAAAATGACAAAGGACTCCTTAGCCTCATTGACAAAGGTAATCAAATCAAAGACAATTGACTAATATGCTCGTCCGGGCACTTAGAAAAGCATTTCATTTCATTTTAGACATTGCAGAGACTCTTGTCCTTTCTCTTGTATTTTTTATAATAATTTGGGCATTTTTCCTGCGTCCTTTTCAAGTTAATGGACTATCAATGTTTCCATCTTTCAAAGATAAGCAGTATGTACTTACAAATATAATTGGTCTTCACTTTTCCAGTCCCAAAGTTGGCGACGTAGTTGTTTTTAAATCTCCCACAAATAATGAGGAGGATTTTATAAAAAGGGTCGTAGGAATTTCAGGGGACAATGTGATGATCAAAGATGGATTCGTCTATTTAAACGGAAGGGTTCTTGATGAAAGCGATTATCTTAAAGAAGACAGCAAAACTTATGGCGGCGCCTTTCTTAAAGAAGGCGTTGAAGTTAAAATACCAAAGGACTCTTATATAGTACTTGGGGATAACAGACTCTACAGTTCGGATTCAAGAGAATGGGGATTTGTTCCAAAAGACTTTATAATTGGCGCATCCTTCTTCGCTTATTGGCCAATTGAGGAAATGAGGCCAATCAAAAATCCCCACAAAAACTAGTTCTGGGTCAATACGTCGGCAATCTGCTTAAGCTTGGGAGTAGTAACTTCCTGATCTCCTTTTATAACAATTACCATTCTTGCAAGACTTCTTGATTGAAAAACATTTACTTTATCAAACCCCTGTCTCTCTCTTATTCTCGTTGCCATTTCATCAAGCTCCGGGATATAAAGTTTATCGCTCACGCTTCTTGGCTCTTTCTTTTCAACTTCAGACTTTACCTGTCTTGCCATTTCTTCTGTCTGACGGACGGTACTATTCTCTTTAAGAATTTTCTTGAACAGCTCAAGCATTAATTTTGGATCACTTAAGGAAATTAGAGGCCTAACGTGGCCTTCCGTAATAACTCCTGCAACTAAAGCGTCTTTTATAGCGTCCGGAAGAGAAAGTAACCTCATTGTATTTGAAACTGTTGGAGCACTCTTTCCTACTCTTTTTGCAACTTCATTTGTTCCCAACCCAAACTCATCAATTAGTCTTTTGTATGCCTGTGCTCTTTCAATAGGATTTAAGTCTTCTCTTTGAACGTTCTCAACAATAGACATTTCAAGCATCCCCTGAGGGGTTGTTTCCTTAATCACAACTGGAACTTTTTCAAGTCCTATTGCTTTTGCGGCTCTCCAGCGTCTTTCTCCTGCAATAATCTGGTATCCGGCCGGAGTCTTAGCAACAACCAAAGGTTCTAAAATTCCCTGCTCTTTTATAGACTCGACTAAATCCGCAAGCGAATCGGAAGCAATTATTCCTCTGGGTTGAAGAGGATTTGCCTGAAGCATGTTTGTGTCCAATTCAAAAATTCTTCCTTCGTTATCCATTTATAACCTCCACCCAACTCTTTCCTCTTAGTTTCTTAAAGTTAACCTTTCCTTCCAGGATTGCAAACAATGTGTAATCATTTCCCATGGAGACTCCGTGTCCCGCAAAAAACTTTGTTCCTTTTTGTCTCACAATTATATTCCCGGGCATAACTTTTTCTCCGCCATAAAGCTTAACGCCTAAACGTTTTGCTATAGAGTCTCTATTTCCTCGTACTGCTCCTTGTGCTTTTGTGTGTGCCATATAAATTGTTGTGAAAAGCTCCTGTATTTTACCTCGAATTTTTCACGAAAGTCAAGACATCAAAGTGAATCAGCAATTTATTTTTTTGCGGATGTTTTTTTTGCAGCCTTTCCAGCTTCGGACAGAGACCGATTGTCCTTTGGACGAGGGGCAGAAACTTTTTCACCGCTCTCTATCTTTTCAATCACAACCTTACTTAAAAGCGCTCTAAATCCTATGGTCCTTCTATATCTAGACTTTGCCTTAAACTTAGAAACCTTAATCTTTTCTCCTTTTTTTTGCTTCAGTATTTTTGCCATAACCCGCGCGCCGGAGACATTAGGCTTGCCAATTTTCACTGAAGAATCGGAGACCAAAAGCAAAACGTCCTCAAAAGTTACGACGCTACTCTCCTCTTGTGGAAGTTTGTCAATTTCCAAAACATCTCCAGTTGTAACCCTATATTGCTTACCACCTGTCTTAATAATCGCGTATTCCATCCTGCTATTATAGCAAAACCCTACCTAATTTCCAACACATTCTTTTCTTTTTTCGCTCCCTTGTCAACTGCGGAAAGCAGGCCAAGCAATATAAAACTTGATAGAAGAGAGCTTCCGCCATAAGAAACAAAAGGAAGTGTAACTCCAACAACCGGCACAATCCCAACATTCATCCCAACATTTATAAAAAACTGGACAAGAAGTATAAAGAAGCAAGATAGGGTAAAAATTTTAGGAAAGGTATCATCAAGTCTTAAAAAAATTAAAAATATTCTATAAAAAATCAGAGCAAAAATTGCAAGGATTACCAATGCTCCCACAAACCCTAGCTCTTCTGCGATTGTTGCAAAAATAAAGTCCGTATGGCGCTCGGGCAGGAATCTAAGAGTGGATTGTGTTCCTTGTCCCAAGCCCTGGCCAAAAAACATTCCCGAGCCAACTGCAATAATGGACTGAATTGCGTTGTATGAAGTTCCAAGCGGATCAGAGGAGGGGTCAATGAACGTTAAAAGTCTTTGCTTTTGATAATCATGCAAAAAATTCCAAGCAATGGGCGATACGACCGCAAAAAGCAGAAGTCCTGACAGGAAATATCTATATGGAAAGCCAAAGACGAGAAGCGTAAATACCACAACAAAACTATAAATAAGGGCATTCCCCAAATCCGGTTGAAGAAAAATTAAGAAAGCAACAGGAAAAAGGTATGCAAAAATCATAAGGAAAGTGCTAAGCGATCGTTTTTTATTATTTCCCAGATATGCAGCAAGAGAAATAGCAAGAAAAGGCTTCATGAATTCGGAGAACTGGATCCTAAAACCAAAAAGTTCAAACCATCTAACTGCCCCTCTACTCTCTATACCAATGAAAAGCAGAAGTAAAAGTACTATCAAAGACACTACATATATTGGTACTGAATATAAACGAAGAACTTTGTAGTTTATATTCGCACAAAGAAAAAAAACAACAAGAGATATAAAGACAAAGACCATCTGACTCCAAAAAAGAGAAGCACTAACAGAAAAGATGACTGTAAGACTTATTGTGACAAGCACCAAAACAGGTGCTAAAAGAGAAAAGTTAATATTGGACAGAAATCCTCTATTCATTTTGAAGGATTAACTTTAAACTCTCCTTTTGAGATAGAACTAACCAAAGCCTTCCTTTTGATCTCACTTTCAAACTCTTTTGGCCAATCTTCTATTTGCACGTCAACTTTTTCATCCAGCTTTGTCCCAATTTTCTTTCTTTCCTCCTGAATTTTCCTAACAATGTCCCTCGCCTCCCCAGCAGATTTAAGTTTAGGCGTAATTTCGGTAGCCAAAGTTACCTGCAAACCCAGATCTTTATGTGCTTGAGTGGTTGGATTGCCATAGCTTACATTCAAAATGTTAAGCTCGTACTTTATTAAATTTTCGAATTCTATTGGTAGCCTTATTTGGTCAACATACATTAACTCTCGTAATGGCTGTCTTAATTTAATCTCGGCTATTTTTCTTTTTGCATGCCCTTTCTCCACGATTTCCCTCACTTTATCCATTTTTCTTTCTAAATCATCGTCAATTTTGTCTTCATTTGTTTCTGGCCATGATGCCAGATGGACAGAATCTTCTTCTGTTAGATTTCGAAACATTTCTTCGGAAACAAAGGGTACTACAGGAGCAAGAAGTTTAGAAAGAGTCGTCAAGACCTCATGGCAGGTTGTATAAAATTTATTTTTGTCTTTCTGATCTTCTGCTGTTGGACCAACCCTATCTCTACTTCTTCTTATATACCATGTAGAAAAATCATCAACAAACTTCTGAAGCTTTGAAATTGTAGCAACAGTGTCATAATTATCAAGATCTTCCGATACTTCTTTAACTAATTTATTCAAAAGAGATAGTATCCATTTATCTAAAACATTTTCCGATTTTATTTTTTTATCCTTATCCCATGCATCTACATTTGCGTAGGTTATAAAGAAATTATAGGAGTTCCATAAAATCAACATTGTCCCCTTAACTTGCTGTCTGTATGCTTCTTCTGAGATTATAATGTCTTCGCCGTGCATTACGGGACTACTAAGCAAATAAAGTCTAAGTGCATCGCCGCCATATTTTTGTAGTAGTTCCTTAGGATCGGGATAATTTCCGTAGTTCTTGCTCATCTTTCTTCCGTCTGTCCCCAAAATTACGCCCTCAACTACCACATTCTTATAAGCAGGAGAATCGTATAGCGCGGCTCCTATAACGTGCAGAACGTAAAACCAAGCCCTAATTTGACCCGTATACTCTGCTATGAAATCCGGTGGGAAGAAATCTTCAA
>JBBDZP010000060.1:0-11918 GCA_040900105.1 Candidatus Levyibacteriota bacterium
TTTGCAAGTAATTATAACGAGCTTATTCATACCTTAACTCATGAATTTGGTCATGCGTTGGGCATGCAGCACGTGAGCAGTCCCCAATCTATCATGTATCCTTATACGACATCTTTTTTGACTCTTGCCCCGGAGGATTTGGAGCAGCTTGCCTATGTTTGCCGTAAACAATCACTTCCATTGCATTGGCTAATGATTTTGACGAGTCGTGCAAACTGACAGCGGATTTTACCCTGCAGTTTTGACTAGGCGTTGGGTTCGGGGGGGAGGAATTCTTCGCCGTTTGGTTCGCTTGGATAGTCACTTGCTTTAAGCCACTGAACATATGGACACCCAGTTGCTATCCGCTTTTCCCTGTCCCAGCCTGATGTTTCACATTTCTTCATTTTCTTGCCGGTTGAAGTCGTATATAAAACCAACTTTTTGCCACAAGCTGGACAATCTTCATCCAGTTCCTCTGTTGTGCCGTTAATCCATTCAATAAAATCACAACCCTCTGCTTTTTTTGTTTCCTTGTTCCACGTATTTGTTGAGCACTTTTTCATTTTTTTGCCAAAGCGGGTCTCTGCCATCACAAGAGGATTGCCGCATTTAGGGCACTTTTCATCCAGCTCCTTAGCTTCCGGTTGAATCCATTTCACATAGTCACAGCCTTCATTTTGTTTTGTTTCTGCGTTCCAGGAGCCTTTGGAGCATCGTTGCAGTTTGCGGCCGGTTGGGGTCTCTGTGATAGGAGACAAGGGCGCGCTACATTTGGGACATAAATCTTCCATAGAAATAACATAATATCATAATTTTAACAGTTGCATTGCAAGCAAATTATTGCCGCAGGCTCTCCTTAAGTAGTATAATACCCTTTTATGGCTCAACTTTTGGGACTTACGCTTCTTTCTGCCTTTATAACGGGAGTACTTCTTATTCCATTCATTGATTTTCTCTACAAGATGAAGTTAAGACGTAATAGGCAAAATACAAAAGATCCATTTGATAAGCCAACGCCGTTTTTTGATAAATTTAACGCTTGGAAAGAGGGAACGCCGTTTGGTGGCGGAATACTTATAATTGTGGTTGTTTCTGTTCTTACGCTTTGGGCATACGGTCTTTTGAATGTAGATTTCAAAATTTGGGAGATAGTTGTGGTGCTTTTTACTCTTTGGGGTTTTGGAGCTCTGGGATTATATGATGATTTAAAGAAGCTCACTGGAGAAAAAGCGGGTTTCTTTGGACTTAGAATTAGGTATAAATTTGTAATTCAATCGCTTCTGGCTTTTATAATTGCGGCAATTCTTTATTATCAACTTGGCTATTCTTTCATTTTTGTTAAAGGATTAGGCCTTGCCACTTTTGGAGTTCTTTTTATTCCTCTTGCCGCTTTTATAATTGTTTCCTTTGCCAACGCGTTTAACATTGCAGACGGACTTGATGGACATGCATCCGGGCTACTTATAATTGCGCTTGTTGCGTTTCTTGCCATTTCATCCAACCAGCTTGACGCATCGCTTGGGATTTTTATAGCAATTCTTATGGGAAGCGTTGCGGCGTTTCTGTACTTCAATATATTTCCCGCCAGAATTTGGCTTGGAGATGTGGGCTCATTAGCGCTGGGCGCGACACTTGCCGTTGTTGGTCTTTTGACAGGGAAGATATTTGCCATAGGATTTATTGGAGGGGTTTTTGTTTTGGAAGTTGGTTCATCTCTAGTTCAGCTTGCAAGCAAAAAATACTTAGGAAGAAAAATTTTACCAGCAGCACCTTTTCATCTATTTTTGCAGGAAAGAGGATGGGAAGAGCCAAAAATCGTCATGAGGTCTTGGCTTTTGGGATTCCTTTTTGCGGTCGTAGGACTTTACATCGCGTTTACTGGCTAGACTTCATGAAGAGACTGGATATAATTTTAATACTCTGCGTAGTATTCCTTACTTTTTTTGGTCTCCTTATGATATACGATGCTTCTTCCTTTGTAGCTTTTAGGGATTTTGGGGACAAATACCACTACCTTAAAGGCCAGCTCTTTTGGGCTGTTGCAGGCATATCTCTTATGGCCGCCTTTTCTTTCTTTGACTATCATAGACTTCATAATCTTTCTCTGCCTCTTATACTTGTGGCGCTTATTATGCTTATTCTTGTTTTTATTCCAGGGGTCGGTCTTAATTTACTGGGAGCAAGAAGATGGATAGATCTTAAAATTTTTCTTCTTCAGCCGGCCGAATTTGTAAAATTATCTCTAGCAATTTATCTTGCGGCATGGTTCTCTAAAAAAGAAAAAGGAAGAATACTTCCCTTTTCCTTGCTCGTCGTACTCTTGCTTTTCCTTGTTATTCTTCAGCCTGATATGGGAACATCTGTTGTAATCTTAGTAGAAGCTCTGGCTATATTTTTTCTATCAGGCGGCAATGTGTTTTATTTTCTTTCATCGATTCCCATCCTTGGGGCTTTAGGACTTTTGCTTATTAAGATCTCTCCATACAGAGCAGAGAGGCTTGCGACTTTTTTAAATCCTAATCAGGACATTCAGTCTTCCTCGTACCACGTAAAGCAAATATTAATTGCTCTTGGAAACGGCGGGGTTTTTGGTGTTGGACTTGGAAATTCGCTGCAAAAATATGCGTATTTACCGGAAAATACAACCGATTCAATCTTTGCCATAATCGCAGAAGAGCTTGGGTTCCTAGGTTCAGCAATTCTTATTGGGGTTTTTGCAGTCGTAGTGTGGCGTGGTTTTAAAATTGCGGCCGGTGCGCCTGATAATTTTGGAAGGTTGCTTGCCGGCGGAATTACAACATTTCTTGGGGCTCAGATGATAATAAACTTGGGGGCCCAAACGGTGCTTCTCCCATTGACGGGAATTCCTCTTCCTTTTATCTCTTACGGTGGCTCGGCACTTATTGTTGATTTGTGCGCTGTTGGGATTCTACTTAACATTGCAAGACAAAGCCGCGCCTAACCTGCTAAAATCAGAATATGAGGATTGTTATAACAGGAGGCCATATTTCGCCTGCGTTGTCTGTTATAGAAAACTTGCCTTCGGATACCGAGGTTTTTTTCATTGGAAGAAAGTCTACTTTTGAAGGAGACAAGTCGCCGTCTCTTGAGTACCGGACTATCAGAGCATTAAATATCCCTTTTATTAATCTTCCCAGTGCAAGGCTTCAGCGAAAATTTACTCCCCACACCATTCCTTCGCTTTTAAAACTTCCGTATGCGCTTCTTAGGGCAATAGCGGTACTTAGAAAAATAAAACCGGATGTAGTATTGGGATTTGGGGGATACATTTCTTTGCCGGTATGTACAGCCGCCTACTTTCTTAAAATTCCGGTTGTAATTCATGAACAGACTCTTGAGGCAGGATTCGCGAATGGGGAAATAGCAAGGTGGGCTAAAGTAGTTTGCGTCTCCTGGAGGACGTCCGAGGATTTTTTTCCAAAGGCAAAAAAAGTCTTAACAGGGAATCCTGTTAGAAAAGGAATACTTGAGTTAAAAGTCGAAAGTCGAAAGTCGAAAGTTCCGATTATTTACGTGACCGGGGGAAGCAGCGGATCCCATTTTATAAATACACTTATTGGGCAATCGCTTCCCGAGCTTCTTAAGAAGTTTTACGTTATTCATCAGACAGGAGACTCAAAGATCTATAACGACTTTGACAAACTTTTGGAAATCAAAAGTAAGCTACCCAAGGAACTCTCCAAGAGGTACAGCCTTAGAAAGTTTACTCCAACAGAAGAAGTTGGTGTCATGCTGCAAAATGCCACACTTGTTGTAAGTAGGGCCGGAATGAATACAATTACCGAGCTCATTTTTCTTAAAAAACCTGCCCTTCTTATTCCGCTTCCATATGCCCAGAATAATGAACAAAAAAAGAATGCATTATTTGCAAAAGACATTGGACTTGCCCAGGTCATGGAACAAGATAAATTATCTTCTGCTAAGTTCGTTTCGGCAGTTTTGGAAATGGCTCGCAGTATCGACAAGTACAAGCCAGAGGAAGGCTCAAGAAATCTTATAGACAAAAATGCCGCAGCGCATATTATTTCAGTCGTGAGCGATGTTGCGAAGCAAAAAAAATAGAAAAAGTAAAAATTATTTTAAATATCTGGGAATTTTATTTGTAATCCTGGGGATTTCTCTTATACTTATGACAGCTTTTGTCTATATTTCTCCCTTTGTCTTTAAGAAGTCGATCCTTAGTCCGCTTCCCAAAAATTTTACGGGACAAAACCAGGATATAGAAAGTCTTCTTAGAAAAGAGAAAATAAATTTTTCAGACATTTCTATTGCCACCGACTCTTCTTATTTGGTTTATTTGGAAGATGGCGGACAAGCAATAATATCGCATAAGAAAAATCTTTCAGAGCAGGTGCGCTCTTTACAAATCGTGCTTTCTAGGCTTACAATAGAGGGTAAGAGATTTAAGTCTTTGGATTTTAGATTTGAAAAACCTGTGATCTCATTTTAAAAATATGACTGAAGGAAAAATTGTTGTAGGAATAGATATAGGAACCTCAAAGATTGTCACGCTTATTTCCCGTATTGACGAGGCACAAAACATTAACATCCTTGGAGTGTCTGAAGTCCCCGCCGCAGGAATTAAAAAAGGCCAGATTGTAGACATAGAGGAAGCTGTTGTTTCTATTAATAGTTCTTTGGAAGCGGCTGAGAGAATGGCGGGGTATTCGGCTTCAAGGATAATTGCCTCTGTTGGAGGAGCGCATATAGAATCGCAAAACTCAAGAGGGGTGGTTGCAGTTTCGGCACCGCACGGTGAAATAGCGGAGAATGACTTACTAAGGGTTATTGATGCGGCAAAAGCAGTTTCTCTTCCTTCAAGTCGTGAAATTATTCATGTTCTCCCAAGAAACTATATTGTTGACGGACATGAAGGGATAAAAGATCCGATTGGTATGACCGGAGTACGCCTTGAAGTAGATACTCATATTATTTCGGCTAGCAGCACGGCGCTTAGAAATATGGAAAAGGCATTCTCGGAAGTTGGAGTTGATGTTGACGGTCTGGTTTCAAGTGGGTATAGCTCAAGTCTTGCTATTCTTTCCGACACGGAAAAAGAGCTAGGGGTGGTGCTCACTGACATAGGAGCAGGTACTACAGACATAGCTATTTTTATTGACGGGTCTATTGCTTTTTCATCCGTGCTACCCATAGGAGCAAGACACATCACAAATGATTTGGCAATTGGACTTAGAATTTCACTTGAATCGGCAGAAAAGATAAAGGTATTTCTGTCAAATCCAGTAAGAAAGCAAGTAAGGGTCGACGTAGAGGGAGAAGAGAGTGAGAAGAAATCTTCGGATGAACTAAATCTTTCCTCTCTAAATCTTCCGGAAGATATAAGCAAGGCATCACAGAAGACTTTGGTGGACGGCATTATCCGTCCCCGTCTTAATGAGATTTTTGCAATGGTTGGAATGGAGATTAAAAGAAGTGGATTCGGCGGACAAACTCCTTCGGGTTTAGTTGTGACAGGTGGAGGAGCAAAAACAGTAGGAGTCACAGATGTTGCTAAAAGAGTTTTGGCGATGCCGGTTAGAATTGGAATACCCCAGGATATAAAGGGAATAATTGATGAAGTGCAGGATCCGGCATTTTCAACTGTAGTGGGACTTGCCGCATATGGAGCAAATATTGAAGTATCATCTTCTCTTCCTTTTGGTTTTTCTCTTCCGGTTATGAAAAATGTGAAGCTTGGAAAATATTTTTCAAAAGCAATAGAGTTTGCAAAATCTTTTTTACCCTAGATGGTCTGGCGCTGAGGTCGTCCACGAAAATTTTCTCGTTTGTAGTTGTACTGTTATAGAATTGCCATGGAACAAGAGTGAGCACCGCTAGTGCTCTCTAAAATTTTGTGGACTCCCCGCGCATTGAAACTATACACTAGGTGCTATTGACTAGACCCTATATTTCTGTTAGGATTTGCTTACTTTTAAACCTATGCTAATCAGGCCTCAAACAACTAACTTCGCAAAAATAAGAGTCTTTGGAATAGGTGGCGGTGGAGGAAACGCAGTTGGCACCATGATAGCAAGCGGAAACATTTCGGGGGTAGATTTTGTTTCTGTAAATACGGATGCACAAGCGCTACTTATGTCCCAGGCGGCAACAAAACTTCAGATTGGTGAAAATCTTACTAAGGGTCTTGGGTCTGGTGGGTCTCCGGAAATTGGAAAGAATGCAGCGGAAGAATCGGCAGAAAAAATAAAGAATATGCTTGAGGGGTCGGATATGGTATTTCTGGCCGCCGGAATGGGTGGAGGAACAGGAACAGGCGCCACGCCGGTAATTGCAAAGCTTGCAAAAGAAGTCGGAGCATTAACCATCGCCGTAGTCACAAAACCATTTACCTTTGAGGGCACAAGAAGAATGGTTGCCGCGGAAGACGGACTTGAAGAACTTAAAGATAAAGTTGATACATTGATTGTCATCCCAAATCAAAGAATTCTGGACGTAGTAGACAGAAAACTTTCGCTTCTTGAGGCGTTCAGAGTTGCCGACTCGGTGCTCACTCAGGGAGTTCAGGGAATCTCCGATCTTATCACAATGCCGGGACTTATAAATGTAGATTTTGCAGATGTAAGAGCAATTATGACGGATGCGGGAAGTGCCCTTATGGGAATTGGAACTGGAGTTGGGGAAAACAGAGCACAAGCTGCCGCAAGAACAGCAATAGCATCCCCTCTTCTTGAAATATCAATGGACGGAGCACGTGGAGTTCTGTTTAACATCACCGGTGGGCCAGACATTACTATGAGTGAAGTTGATGAGGCCGCAAAAATTATTTCAGGTGCTGCAGACCCGGACGCAAATATAATTTTTGGAGCAACAGTTGACGACAATATGCACGACCAGATAAAAATTACAGTCGTTGCTACAGGGTTTGACCAGACCCGCCAGACTCTAAAAAACTTTATGCCGCAGCAAGTAAGCCAGTCTGCTACTAATATGAGCTCAAAAGTTGCAGAAGAGCCTCCTATGCCAACTGAACAGCAGCCGGCAAAGCAAGAGCCCGACGAAGACATTTTTGACATCCCCGCATTCCTAAGACAAAAGAATTAAAGATCTACGATAAATTCTTCAAAAATCTCCTTGTTTTCCTTTAAAACAAATTCTCTTTCATTCGGACTTGATTCTGCAACCAATACTGCAATTCGATAGAGAAAAGAAGGGCTAATTTCTAGCCATTTATTGTTTAAACTGAGAAAAATAAGAAGCGACATTACAGCAATTCTTTTATTTCCATTTTTGAATGGGTGATTTTTAATTAATGAGTAAAACAATATGGAGGCTTGTTCTTCAAGTGATGCTTCAGAAAATTCAAATGCTAGCCTCGGTGAAGCTAGCGATGATTCCAAAAGCGGATTATCTCTTGTTGAGTAGTCCGGTATTGGTTCGTTAAAGGCCATGAGTTGCCGGGTGAGATTAAAGCAGATGAATTCAAAGTCCTCAATATTGATCCATCTAGGCCGCAGCAAGTTTCCTGAAGGTTTCCTCATACTGTTTGAGTCCGCGACTTACTGCCTTCTTGATAGTCTTGGCTTTTTGAGGATTTTTTTGTTCATATTTTTTAATCTGTTCGTTGCTCATGCTGTCATTATAACACATAAATCTAAAAATTTTATTTAGCCTCAAAACCACGTCATAAATTCCACCATCGTGCGACACAGAATGTTTAAATGGGACATTCAAAGTGTAGAAGATTTAATCTTGTGCTGATGGAATAAGATCGATAAAAATATTTGATGATAATTCTGATGATGAAGTAAAATTAATGAAGGAAGCGGGGAAAATTATCAAAGATTTAAGAAAATAATTTAGAAATGCCAATAAATAAGAGCAAAAGTAATATAAAAGCACCAAAATGTCCCCAGAGTTTGCCCCATATCCAATAAGAGATTTTATAAAATGGGTTCTTTAATTCATTTAATATTTCCCCCACAAGTAATCCTTCTCGAGTAATGTAGATAATGTTTTGATCAGGCCTTTGCCAGGAATTGACCCGTCCCTCTATGGTATCGCTCGCAAAGCCATGTACGATGAAGTTATCAAGCAGACGTGTTAAATGGACATTTTGGAGTTCTATTTCAGTAATCTCAAACTCTTTAAGTTTATTGCGTGGCGAACCCGTTTCAAAATGATGTGTTTCTATCGGAGAGCCAAGATGTTTGTGTCCAGTATATGTCCAAGCTAAGACCTTTTTCTCTATTGGCCATAATGGAGGTAACCCCTTTTTTTTATCCATTCTTCTTGTTTGCTTATCAAGAGTAGATATTTTTTGATAAAGCTCTACTTTTTTAAAAAAAGTTACCCCAAGTGGTGCATCCATAAATATTTACATCTCATTTTATCACAAGGGAATAAAAACATTGACATAGAAACATTAAATTGTTAATCTATACCCGAAGGCTTAAAAAGGTAAACTTTTAATCGGGTGCTTTTTAAGATTGTAGCTTCAAAAGTAGGGGATGACTTATAAATCCCCGCATTTCTAAGACACATAAACTAATAATCCTGGCTTGCGTTGACATAGCCTAAGCGCCTGGACTATCATCAAGTTAGTCATTAAATGAACTTATTCCTTCATCTTAAGAAGAATAGTAGGGTTTACTTATTTATTTTTCTCTTTCTTCTCTCTCTTTTTACCACATTTCTTTACGTTACAGCTGGGCAAAAGAATTGGGACAAAAGCTTGGTGCTTCTCTCGGAGCAATTTCTAAAGGGCAAAATATCTTTACCAATTAACGAGTATCTTCCAATAGGAGATATAGCGGATTATAAATATAATTTCTACGTGTATTTTGGCCCGTTACCTTCAATTCTTTTAATGCCGGCAGTTGCAGTTTTTGGCAAAGAATTTCCCCAATATTTCATTGGTGTGTTTTCTCTTACTGTTTCTTTTATTGTTGTCTATTTGCTGTCAAGAAAATTTAAATTTGATAAATTGGATAGCCTATGGTTATCTCTTTTCTTTGTATTTTCCTCCGTACTTTTTAGCAGTTCTGTCATGAATATTTCGGCTTATCAAGTTGAAGCATTGGGAGTTCCCCTTATACTTTTTGCTATTTATGAGTATTTTAGTAGAAAAAGACCTATTCTTATAGGTCTGTTTTTAGCCTTTGCGGTCTTAACAAGATTTACGCTGATGTTTTCTATAGTCTTTTTTGTTATTGAATTTTTTAAAAAAAGACTGTCGTTAAAACAGCTTGCTCTTATTCTGATTCCATTCCTGCTTTCCATCTTACTTCTGGGGCTTTATAACCAAAGGAGGTTTCATTCTTTTTTTGAGACAGGGTATTCTTATAATAGAATTTTAGGAGCATTTCCTTTGTCGGAAAATTTGAAACATGGGACTGTTTCTGTCTCCCATGTTCCTGCTAATTTATACAACTTCTTAATTAAATCTCCCGACCCGCTTTTGGGGCAAAAACATGGTTTTTTTCTCAAATTTCCGTATTTGATTGCAAATCCATGGGGAATGGCGATATGGTGGACATCGCCTCTTTTTTTGATGCTTATTATTAAATTTAAAAAGAATAAATATACATTGCCAGCAATTCTAACAACCTTTGCGCTTGCAATCCCTGTTTTTACCTATTACAGTATAGGATTTGTCCAGTTTGGATATAGATATGCTTTGGATTTTTTTCCTTTTTTATTTTTACTTCTTATCCCATCACTTTCTCCTAAACTTTCAAAAACGGCAATTGCTCTGATTGTTGTCGGTGTTTTATTCAACCTTATTTATTCGGACAGCATATTTGGAATATACCCCCTTTTAAATATGTTCTAGGGTTGACAAAGATGCCTCTTTCTATCTATCCTTAGCTTAGGTGAAAAAAATTCTGCCCATTTTAGTGCTTGTAGTCGTCTTTGGAATAGCCGCTCCCGTTGTTTTTAAAGCGGATATTTCAAAAGAACCCCTTGCTGCGCCAATGCCGGCTCCAACAGAGGCTCCTTTAAATATCACAACTTCAACAGAGGTGCGTTCTCCGAATGGAAGCATGACTCTTACCATGAAAGAAACCAAGAAATCAGACGGAACAATTCTCTATTCCTTTTTGGCTTCAAACGACAAAACGGACAATTTAGAGATTTATTCTAAAACTCTAACAAGAGGGAAAATGTCTGTACCAGCAAATAGCTGGTCGCCGGACAACAAGCACCTATTTATAGTCGAAAATGATGGAATATCGGATAATTATCTTATTTTTAAAGCCACAGGCGAAGCTTTTGCGGATGGGTCAACTTATATTGATTTTAAGTCTCACTATAACAAGAAAATGACAGAATACGCCTTAAAAGACGTTACGGGATGGGACGCTCCGGATTTACTGCACGTGCGTACCAGTGGACCTTCTTATTGGCTCGAGCTTGGAAGCAATGCCTTTTACAGGCTTGTCCAGCGCTAGACCCGCCTGCCGGCAGGCAGGTTAGATAGCTTCTTCTGCGGTAATTTTTAAGTTTTCTCCATCGTAGTCAAATACGAATGTAACGTTCTTCTGCTTATTGTTTGTAATATAAAGGTTCTGTGCCTGATCTCCTGCATTTTTTCCAGGGTTATTGTAAATAGATACGCCAAATTCTCTTGGAACCTGCGGGATTATAGCAAAATCGTGCCTTACAGGCGCAACAGCATCAAGGCCAGCATCTTTTGCTACCCAGTAGAGAAGTGAGGCCAAATGGCACACACCGTCTCCCATTAACCATCCGTCAGACTTAAATCCTTGAGCATAGTTAAATAGAGCATTGGTTGTTTTTATTGCCTTACCATCGTACTTAGGCATTACATCTTCATGATATGCAAAGGTTTCTCCCGGTTTGAGGGTTAATTTCTGCGTAAAAGGTTCATTGACTTTTTTCCAGTCAATATTTCTTGGGTCAATTTTCTCACCAGATGAGTATTTAAGAACTAGGAGAATGTTGTCTTTAAAAACACCATTTACAAAAGAGTCGTCATATCTCCTATCAAGAGAGAACTCACGTACGGCAAGTTGTTTTGTATCGGGCGTCTGCGCGGGAAGAGCAGGTTGAATAAACCCTATAATAGGCACAAATAAGAAGGAAATTAAAGTATTCATATTAAAAATAAAGATCGCCAAGGCGATCACTTATGTCCCATAGTATAGCAAACTATAGGGTAAAAGTCAAGTTGGAATGGAGTAAAATAGGGGATTTACATTTGTCCTTGAATTGCCTACTATTTACTTATGCCAGCTAAAAAGCGCAAAAAAACAGCCTCCAGCCGTGCCTCCGGGCGCCGTTTTTTATCTAACCTATTTCTCCTTCTCCTGGCTCTTGCCGCATTACTTGTTACTACTGTTATTGTTAAAAACATCACAGGAGAACCGCTAGCATGTGCCAATTCCATAAGCTGTATTAATGACCTTTCGGGGAATTACAAGGAAGGCAAAACGGGTACTTTTTTGGGAAGATCGGTTTCTCCACTGGCGTATCTTGCCGATAGTAGCGCAGGAACACAAGTTTTGGGGACAGCCACGGGAGAGAAACATATTTTTGTGGATCTTTCTACACAAACTCTGAAGGCGTACGAAGGAGACAAGCTTATCTATACTTTCCCCGTTTCAACCGGCAAATGGGGAGTTACGCCTACAGGGGATTTTAGAATTTGGGTGAAGTTGCGTTATACGCGCATGGAAGGCGGTTCCGGAAACACATACTACAATTTACCCAATGTTCCTTACACTATGTTTTATCACAATAGCGAAGTATCAAAAAGCAGAGGGTACTCAATACATGGGGCATATTGGCACAATAATTTTGGTTATCCCATGAGCCATGGGTGTATAAATATGAGGCCGGAGGACGCTGGGGTGCTTTTTGCCTGGGCTCAGCCTGTAACTGACGGGCATACCACCTATGAATCAAAAGACGATCCCGGGACCTTAGTTACG
>JBBDZP010000061.1:0-11692 GCA_040900105.1 Candidatus Levyibacteriota bacterium
GGCTCACACATTTACAATTTAATGGCGCCATCGTCTAGCGGTTAGGACACAGGGTTTTCATCCCTGTAATCGTGGGTTCGAATCCCACTGGCGTCACAATCTCCAATAAAGATTAGGTTGTTAAATTAAACCCAAGTTATTTTGCTTGAATATAGGGCAACTCGTTTTTAACAAAATCTGTAGTTGTATAATCTCTCCCTTTTTTTATAACAGGGAGCACTTGATTATTTGCTTCACTTGCTAAATTGTTAGCTTCTATGGAAGTGGTATCAAAGGCTGTTATTAAACGACATGTTAAGCAAGTCGCTTGATTCAAATCCATGTTGCGAATTCTTCCTGACCCCGTTTCTTCAAGTTCGCCACTTGCAATCATTTTGCTTAAATCAACATGTCCCATTGGAGACAGTTCTCCTCCGATTCCCCAAGTTATACATACAAGTGGCCTGCTTTCATAGATAGAACATTTATTGTCGATGTCCAGAAAGGGGCATTGTTCGCTTCTTTCAGGATCTTTGCCTCTTTCTATTGTGGCATCAATAACTTCACGGGATATTTTTCCGGAGTGAATATCTTTTACCATAATACCAATGTCACCTTTCGATATTGGTACTTGTGAAGTGCAACAGGCTCCTTCACCAACGCAAGCAGATGTTTCAATAGACATTGCTCGTAAACCCAGTTCTCTAGCATGCATGTATTCGGGATTAGCCATGATTGGGATTATAGAATATAAAAACAACACAGTCAAACTGTATCAAGAATAAGGATTCTAATCTTTAATGGTAGTTACTCAGCAAAGTCACTTTAAGGCTGGGTTTAAGTAGGTAATTCCAATGTTCTAGCGAGGCACGAATCTGATTCTTTTCGATTTACCTCAAGATTATAAACGATTCTTTTGTCTTCGCTCAAGCTTTTGAAGGACAAGGAAACATTTGGTCACTAGAATAAGAGCATTGTTAGGACGAGGAAGGGCATGCCGAAATTTTCAAAATAGTGTAGAATAGCTCGATGTCTAATCTCCTTCTATACAATTCGTTAACCCGCAAAAAAGAATTATTCAAGCCATTTAAAGACAACGCAGTCTCGATATATGTTTGTGGGATTACTCCTTATGATACGACGCACTTGGGACATGCATTTACATATGTTCATTTTGATGTCCTTGTCCGATATTTGAAATTCCTGGGATACAAAGTGAATTACGTGCAAAACGTTACGGATATTGATGATGACATTTTAAAAAAGGCTAAAGAAACCGGACAAGACTGGAAAGAACTTGGAAATTATTGGACAAAGCAATTTCTGAAAGATATGAAAGACCTAAGCGTTCTTCCTCCAGATCATTATGTTAAGGCAACAAACTCTATTGCCATGATGATACGTATCATTAGAGTTTTTCTGGAATCGGAACATGCCTATAGCCGCGGCGGGAATGTCTACTTTAGGGTAAAGAAATTCAAGGAGTATGGAAAGCTTTCTGGATATAGCTATAGCCAGATGGTGCAACTTCTAAAGGAAAGGGGAGGAGATCCTAGTGACCCAAATAAAGAAAACCCGTTGGACTTTATTCTGTGGCAGGCAAAAAAGGAACAAGAACCGTTTTGGAAAAGCCCATTTGGTGACGGCCGTCCCGGGTGGCACATTGAATGTTGTGCCATGGCCTACCGGTATTTAGGTAAACAGATAGATATTCATGGCGGCGGGTTTGACTTGATATTTCCCCATCATGAGAGCGAAATCGCACAATCTGAATCTTTCACAGGCAAAGAACCCTTCTCTAGGTACTGGATGCATACTGCCATGGTTAAGTATGAAAAAGAAAAAATGTCCAAATCTTTAGGGAATTTAATCATGATTAGAAACTTACTTAAGAAGTATTCCGCAAATGCTGTACGGCTTGCAATTCTTTCTCAACACTATAGAAGCCAATGGAGTTTCAAAGAAAAAGAAGTGGAAGCGGCAGAGAAAACACTTTCTTCTATTTTATTACTTCCCTATTCAAAAAAGAAGCCTGATCTTAAAAAACTCTCAAAGTTTTTTAGCTATCTAAATGATGACCTGGATACAAAAAGCGCTCTGGGTGAGGTATTAAGACTTGCAAAGAAGGATACAAATGCTTCAGACGCACGGGCAGCTTTGTACATTCTTGGCTTCAGTCTTTAGATAGCATTGATGTGGTATAATTACTGGCATTATCTGGCTAAATTTATAGCTTCAGAATTATACTATGGATAGTAGTGAGATTACCTCGCCGGGGACAATTGCGTTTCAAAGCTTAACCTACGGAGATCTTAAAATAGAAGACGTTATTTTCTACATAAAGGCCTTTTTAGAGGAGGTGCCGGATGCGTCTTATAGCTTGATTATAGGCACAGACTCGCACGAAAAAAATGGTCACATAAGTAGCAAGAGCGGCAAGGAGATAAACTTGGTAACAGCGATCCTTGTACACAGAAAAGGATTTGGCGGCAGGTATTTCTGGAGAAGAAAAGAGCAATCAAACATTCATACGTTAAGAGAGAAGATATATGCAGAAACCATGATGTCTTTAAATTTTGCATCCACCTTTATCCCCCTTCTTAAAAGAAGCCTTAATGGAAAGGCACCTAATTATAACTTGGAAATTCACATAGACGTTGGGGAGCATGGAGACACAAGAGATATGATAAAGGAAGTTGTGGGGATGGTAACGGGAAACGGATTTGTGGCAAAGACAAAACCGGAATCTTATGGTGCTTCTTATGTAGCCGACAAGCACACTTAGATAATTCAAAACTAACAACTAAAAACTCAAAATTGAAAACAAAGAAACTAGAGTGGGAAAAAGCAAGAGACGTTGAAAACATAATAAAAGAGCTATTGAGCGTATTGGAATTTCCTCACATTAACTCGTCAAGAGTATTCTCTTTTAGAACCCAGGGGTCAAAAAGCCGGGCATATGCCAGAATTTGGGCAATGCCAAAAATTTTCCAGGAAGCATTAAGCATAGAACCAGCTTACGTAATAGAAGTACTTTCAAAATATTTTGATAAATTAAATGATGATGAAAAAAGAAGAGTTTTAATTCATGAACTTCTGCATATACCAAAGAACTTTTCAGGAGCTTTGCTCCCACATAAGGGAAGAAATCGGCACCTGGGGAAAAACGCCAACGAACTATTTAAACAATACAAGAAAATAACTAGTGGCTAATTGCTAGTTACTAATTTATATGATTACAATAATCCACGGTGATGACACCGGATCATCCAGAAAATTTTTCATGGACAAAAAAGGAAAGTCAGCTTTGCCGGTTATCAAAGGTGAAGATCTTGCGCTTCTTGATATTAAGCAGAAAATCGGAGCAGGACTCTTTGAGAAGCCGGAAGCAATTTTTGTAGAGGGATTTATTGTAAATTCCAAGCCCGGCAAAAGACTGGATGAGGTTAGTGAATATCTCAAGAAACACTCAAAAGATATTGATATATATTTCTGGGAAAGAAAAGAGCTATCCAAAAAACAACTTTCTCAGTTTGGCACTGCCGTAACAGTTGAGACTTTCAAAATCCCTAAAAATACCTTTGGCTTTCTTGACGGACTGAGGCCCGGAAATGGAAGACGGAACGTGGAGCTTTTTCATAGTGCTCTAGCTGGATCTTCAGATGAGCTCTTGTTCTTTATGTTGGTCAGACAATTTAGGCTTTTACTTGCTGTCTCATCCAACTCGCCGATTGGTGAAGTAAAAAGACTTGCGCCCTGGCAAAAAAGTAAACTCTTAAGTCAAGTTAGATTGTTTACCCCCGAGCAGTTAAGAAAGATTTATAAAAACTTATATGAAATTGACTTAGGACAAAAAACAGGCAGTCTTACTATGCCTCTCACCCAAACCATTGACTTTTTTCTTCTGGATCTTTAAGATAAAATTCTCACTGGAAGTTTCTATGCAAGAAGAAATAAAAACAAAACTCTCTACTGCTCTTCAGGAAAAGAAACTCAACAAAGTAGCTTATGATGAAATAGTTAAATGGCTTACCGACGAAGAATTCTCCGAATTTACTCCAAGACTTATAGAAAAGATAAATAACAACGAGTGGGAAAATCTGATGGACTCATTTTATCGAATTGTAATTTTCGGAACAGGAGGAATACGCGGAATAATGGATCTGGGAACAAACAGAATTAACAACTATATGATTCGATGGGCGTCGCAAGCTTATTCTCTATATCTACTAAAATATAAAGGAGATCTTGTGAGCCATGGAGTTGCTATCGCCTATGACAGCAGGCATAATTCTAAAGAATTTATGCAGGAAACTGCCAGAGTACTTGCAGCAAACGGTATTCCTGTCCACGTTTATGACTATTATAAGGCTACGCCTCAACTGTCATTTACCGTAAGAGAGTTAGGTTGCGTTGGTGGAATTGTTTTGACTGCAAGCCACAATCCTCCCGAATTTAATGGATATAAAGTTTACGACGAGAATGGAGTTCAGGTTCTCCCCGATGTAGGTCTTCAAATTGAAGAAGAATTTAAAAATATCAAATCTTTTAAAAAAATGGACTTTGAAGAGGCTATAGATAAAGGTCTCATAAAATATATCCCTAAAGATGTCGATAGGAAATTTGCAGAATCGGCCAAACAAGCATCAACATACAAAGGTAGAGACGTCAAAATTGTTTTTTCTCCCCTGCATGGAGTTGGCTCTCAGTCCGTCTTACCCGTATTAAAAGAGCTTGGATTCAAGGATATTATTCTTGTTGAAAGCCAAATGTCTTTGGACGGAGACTTTCCAAATGTTGAGGGACATTTTCCAAATCCAGAATTTCCTGTTGTCTATAAAGAAGCTATAGCGCTGGCAGAAAAGGTAAATGCTGACATTATTCTCGTTTCTGATCCAGACGCGGACAGATTGGGAATGGCAGTTCCTGACGGTAAGGGAAACTGGACTTCTTTGAATGGTAATCAAGGTGCAGTTATTATGGAATATTTTTTGCTTGAAAATTTATCAAAATCAGGTAGATTGCCTAAAAATCCGGTGCTGGTAAAAACATCCGTTACAACGGACCTTTTTAAAGATATCGGAGAAAGTTTTGGTGCAGAGGTTATCGGAGACCTGCTTGTAGGATTTAAATTTATAGGAGATAGAATTCAACACTTGCCGCCCGACAAGAATTTTATTTTTGCGGCAGAAGAAAGCGTAGGATATCTCTATGGAACTGCCTATAGAGACAAAGGAGCAGAAACTCCCGCTGTTATCGCTGCGGAGATGGCTGCCTATTGCAAAGATAATAAAATCACGCCAATAGATCTGCTTGAATCCATCTATCAAAAATATGGATTTTATGCGGAGAGATTATATTACAGGCTTATTGAGGGATTTGGGTCTTTTGAGCAAATGAATATGGCAATGAAGCAGTTAAGAGAGAGATTACCTAAGGAAATAGGAGGAAGAAAAGTACTAAAGGTTCTGGATAGACTAACGGGAGAAATGAAAGACGGCCAGACGGGTCGGGTAATAGAAACAAGAGCTTGGGATAAAGGAGACATGCTTTCTTTTTTCTTTACCGAAGATGAGAGAACGGTAGTTCATGGAAGACCGTCAGGGACGGAGCCTAAAATGAAATACTATACCGCAGTAAGGGGAAATCTTGCCGAAAAAAGTAAAGAGCAGATAAATAAAGAGGCGGAGGAAATTGAAATCGCAATGGCAAAAATCTTTGAAGACATTCTAAAAACAATAAAAGTAAACGTTTTTCAATGAACTTCTCAAAAAATCTCCAAATAGCAATGGATGCAAGCAGAGCCGGCGCAAAAACCGCTCTCAAATATTATAATGATTTATCCGAACAAGAAATTACGCAAAAAGAAGATAAGTCCGTAGTATCCGCTGCTGATCTGGAGACAGAAGAGTCTGTTAAAAATGTCATTCTTTCCTTCAACTCAGAAGCTAAATTTATAACAGAAGAGAGTGAAAGCAGATCTTCAGATTCAGACGAAGTCTGGATTATTGACCCTATTGATGGCTCACAGGAATTTACTAAAAAGATTGACCTGTGGTCCATATTAATCGCCCATACGAGATCAGGCACTGTCACAGAAGGCGTTTGCTACTTTCCCGTTCTTGATATAATGCTTTATGCAGAAAAAGGAAGCGGAGCGTTTGTTAATGAAAAAAAAGTAAAAGTTTCAAAAACCAACTCTCTTTCAAGTGCGTTAATGGGCTTTAGTCCTATTCAATATTTTAAAGATAAGGAACGTGAAATTCTTTTCCAAGCAGCAAGTGCTGTAGGTTCAACTCGAGGTTTTAATTCTTCATATACCAACTACTGCATAGCTACTGGCAAGATGGATGCTTTCATATGCAGCTCTCACAACAAAATATGGGACAACGCCCCATTTCTCCGTATAATTGAAGAGGCTGGAGGAATAATGACAGACTGGAGCGGAAAAGCTGTAGACACGAAAAACATTAACTCCAGAGTCCTAGCTTCAAACGGACAACTTCAAGAACGATTATTGAAAATTACAAGCGGATAAGTTATAGTTATTTTTTATGGACTCCAATGCCAATAGTATTGATAAGTCGAATTTTAGGCAGTTTATTCTTGATGCCCCTGCTCAATTTGCTATAGGGATTGATCTTGCCAAGGGCGTGAAAATTGAGGGAAACTTTGAAAACGTTACTATTTCCGGAATGGGAGGTTCCGCCTGGCCCGCAAATTTATTGCGAGCTTATTGTAATAGCTTATTTAAAAAGAACCCCCAATACAAACCGTTTGAAATTTATATTAACAGGTACTATTCCCTTCCTCCCGAAAGCCAATCTTCCAGCTCTTTAAACTTCATAACCTCATATTCTGGAAATACGGAGGAGACAATAAGCTCTCTTGAGGAAGTACGCAAGGACAATCTTCCTTTCGTTGGTCTTTCAAGCGGAGGAAAAGTAGAAGAGCTGTGCAAAAAATATGGTGCTCCACACATAAAGCTTCCCATGCCTCATCCTGATTTTCAACCAAGAATGGGAACAGGATTCTTCTTTGGGGCTATGTTTCAGCTTCTTGTTAATCATGGACTCATGCCGGATACGACATCTGAGCTTATTTCTCTTGCGGCTAAGTTAAATGAGAAGATGGGCGATTTTGAAAAGCAAGGCGTACTATTGGCGAAAAAAATGAAAGGAAAAACAATTGTTATATACTCGTCTCCTAAGTATAAGCCTCTCTCCATGGTGTGGAAAATTAAGATAAACGAAAATTCAAAGGTTCCTGCGTTTTGGAATTTTTTTCCCGAAATGAATCATAATGAAATGGTCGGATTTACAAACCCGCAGGCAAAGTTTTTCATACTAATGATTAGAGATTTGGAAGATGATCAAAGAAACATAAGAAGGTATGCCGCGTCGGCAAAACTTTTGAGAGAGAAAGGAGTAGAATGCGAAATTATAGATATGGAAAATCATGATGTTTTCTATAAAATGTTCTCAAATATTGCTATAGCAGACTGGGCATCTTATTATCTAGCTCTTGAATACAAGCAAGATCCTACACCCGTAAAAATGGTTGAAGACCTCAAAAAAATCCTCGCCTCTTAATTCCTCTTGATAATTCTTCTAAATACTTTCATAATATTTTAATATGACGGCTATCCAGAGATTTGTTGTGGATTTAAAAAGAACGGACGAAGATAGTTGGCTTTTGGGAAAGTTGGGTTCCGAGCTCGCATCTCTTGCGGCACTAAAAATAAACATCCCCCAAGGGTTTATAATTACTTCCGAAGCGTATTTCAAGTTTTTAGGCGAAAACAACCTTAGACAAAAAATAAGGCACTTGCTTACTCATTTTGACGGGAAAGATAAAACTATCGCACAGCACATAAAGAACAATATTCTAAAAGCAGACATACCGAAAGATCTATTAAGCCAGATATTTACTTACTACAGAAGTCTCGGATGGAAAGACAAAACAGTAACTCTAATTCCTTCTTCAACAGACCCACATTTGAAACTAACATCAAAAATCAATGTTAAAGGAGAAGCTGTTTTAATTCAGGACATAAAAGAAATTTGGGCAAGCTATTTTGAGAACGATTTATTAATGTACAGAGAGCACCGGAATTTAAGTCATTTCAGAACCGCTGTGGCAATCATAGTTCAGAAAGACCTATACCTGCAAAAATCCGGATATGTCCAAGATGGAAATATTACTCTCGGTGAGGGTCCGACCCTATCTGAAGGAGAAGAGAAAGAACTCCTAGCTTTAGAGCAAAAAATCAAAGCTGAGTATTTTTTCTCCAAGAAAATAAATTGGGTTGTTTGTCAAGGTAAAATTTACATAACTGGCATCTCTTGTAAGAGAGATGCCGAGCCTGAAAAAAAACAAATTGGTGGATCATGTGTCGATATATCATACAATAATGAGGCTGGACTCGGAGGGAGAATTGTAACGGGAGTAATAAAAGTTATAAACGACTCAAAAGACATGAATACTGTCGGATATGATGAGATATTAATTTTGAATGGATTAAAAAACTACGAAGATATTAAATCTGTCAAACACGCTAAAGCATTGGTAGTTGACTCTGAAATAGCCAACCTGCACTTAAAATCGGTACTTGAGCAAATGAGGCTTCCCGTGGTGGTTGACAAAAATGCCAAAGCTAGTTTTAAAAACGGCACAGTAGTTACGGTTGACGGCACAAGAGGACAAGTTTATCAAGGAAAATTCCGCTTAGAGTAAAAATTTTCTAACAACCCCAACTACTTTCCCCTGAATGTTTAGGGAGGTTGGATAAATGGGTTCCATTGCCGAGTTTGCAGGTTTTAGTACTACCCTACCGTCCTCCTTGTAGAATTTCTTAAGCGTTGCCAAATTATCATCTACAATAGCAACAACTATGTCCCCGTTGACTGCCTCTACAGCTTTTTCAATAACCACATAATCCCCATCTAGTATTGCATCTTCAATAAGAGAGCTCCCTTTAACCTGAAGTACATAAGCCGTGTGTTTGCCGGAAATCATTGACGCGGATACCGGAAAGGATGCGTTTGGGTCTGTATGGGGTTCAAGGGGTTTTCCCGCCGCTATGAAACCCATGAGAGGCAAATCAACAGACGGCTTACTGCTTAGATGGGAATAAGTCTTTTCTTCAATTATCTTTAAGACTCTTGTATTGCCGTCAACTTTTTGAACATATCCTTTGTCAACCAAAGATTTAATTAAGGCGTGGATTGTGGATTTTGCTTTGTGCCCTGTGGCCTGGGCAATCTCACCAAGCGTTGGGGAATATCCATACTGTCTTTGGAACTGCGCAAGATACTCCAGAACTTCTCTTTCTCTCCTGTATAAAACTCCTGCCATATTAGTAATTTATACGAAAATTAGGAGAACTTTGTCAAGAGGACAAACAATATCAAAATCGACGGGTGACTAGTTTTTTTGAGGTATTTAAGCTGATAATCCTAGATGGTCTTCGACTCGTTTTAATCTCTTACGCTGTTGCATTTGTTCCGTGTCTAATAAATTAAGCATGGTCTTTTGATCTTTTTTTAAAGAACGCAAGAGCTTGCCATGCTTTTTTAATTCTTTTTGTATGGGCGCGGTCTCTTCGTTGATTGCTCCCCTTATCTGATTTAAATCATTCTTGGTTAACACAAATTAAATATACTTTCTTCATTAAATTCTGTCAAGGTGTGGTAAAATAGATAGCTATGAAATTTGAACTAGTAGCTCCATTTAAACCAACAGGAGATCAGCCACAAGCAATAAAGAAGTTAATAGAAAACTATGAGAAAGGTGTTGACCACCAAGTACTTCTTGGAGTTACAGGCAGCGGAAAGACATTCACAATAGCAAACATGATCCAAAACATACAAAAGCCCACTTTGGTAATTTCGCATAACAAAACTTTGGCCGGACAGCTCTACCAGGAATTTAAAGAATTTTTCCCAAACAACGCAGTATCTTACTTTGTTTCCTACTATGATTACTACCAACCGGAGGCTTACATTGCTCACTCTGATACATACATAGAAAAAGAAGTTGAAATAAATGAAGAAATTGACAAGCTGAGGCTTTTTGCAACAACTAATCTTATGACAAGAAAAGATGTTATTGTCGTGGCGTCTGTCTCCTGCATTTATAACATTGGTTCCCCTGTTGAATATGGAAAATTCATACTCGAACTTAAACCCGGAATTAGAATGTCACCCAGAGACGTTCAGCTTCGGCTTGTAGATTTGCAGTACGCCAGAAATGACTACGCTTTTCAAAGAGGAACTTTTAGACTTCGTGGAAATTCAATTGACCTACTCCCCTCTTATTCGGATTTAGGAATCAAGATCCTAACCGAAAACGACAAAATTACAGCAATCTATGAATTTGATCCTTTAACAGGCGAGAAGATTAAAGTTTTTGAGAATGGAACTGTAATTTATCCTGCAAAGCACTTTATGACGGACCCCGCGAATTATGAAAGCGTTTTTGGACAAATTAGAAAAGATTTAGCCAATCAGGTCAAAGTTCTTGAAAAATCCGGAAAACCTCTTGAGGCCCAAAGGCTTACAAAACGCGTAAATTACGATTTAGACATGATTAGAGAAGTAGGTTATGTAAATGGCATTGAAAACTATTCCAGATACTTTGACGGAAGACAACCCGGACAGCCGCCCTTTTCACTTCTTGATTATTTTGAACATGCAAGTCCAGAATGGCTTACAATTATTGACGAGTCGCACATGACATTGCCTCAAATTAGAGGAATGTACAACGGAGACAGGGCAAGAAAAGAGACTCTTGTTGATTATGGCTTTAGACTTCCCTCCGCATTTGATAATAGACCTCTTAGATATGACGAATTCATGCAGAGAATCCATCAGGCGGTTTACGCTAGCGCAACCCCCGATGAATACGAGATCTCCCTTGCAAAAGAATCGCCGGATGCAATTGCAGAACAGCTCATTAGACCAACCGGGCTGGTAGATCCGAAGGTCTCTGTAAGGCCTACAAAGGGACAGATTGATGATTTAATCAAGGAGATAGAAAAACGCGCAAAAAAAAACGAGAGGACTTTAGTCACAACGCTTACAAAAAGAATGGCTGAAGATTTGACCACATACCTACAGGAAAGAAATATAAAAGTAGCCTATCTTCACTCGGATATAGAAACTTTGGACAGGCAAGATGTTATAGATCAGCTCAGAAGTGGCGAGCACGATGTCATTGTAGGAATAAATCTCTTGCGAGAAGGGCTTGATTTGCCTGAGGTGTCCCTTGTTGCAATTCTAGATGCAGACAAAGAAGGATTTTTGCGGTCTCGAACTTCTTTAGTGCAAACAATGGGAAGAGCGGCAAGAAATATGGATGGCGAGGTAATCATGTATGCAGATGAGCATACCGGCTCTATGAAAGAAGCTATAAAAGAAGTTGAAAGAAGAAGACAAGTTCAAATTGACTACAATAAAAAACACGGAATTACTCCAACAAGCATTACAAAATCCATACGTGCAAGGCTGGTTGAGAGGGAGAAGGAAGAAAAAAATTTAAACATCGATTTCCTTTTGGAAATGGGGAACAAGGATGTGCTACTTCCAGATGAGAAGGAGACTGTTATTAAAAAATTGAGGCGGGAAATGAAGCAGGCAGCTAAGGACTTAGACTTTGAAACCGCCGCAATGCTCCGCGACCGCATCCGTTTTCTCAAGTCAAACTGATTCTT
>JBBDZP010000062.1:0-1704 GCA_040900105.1 Candidatus Levyibacteriota bacterium
CTCTTGTTTTTGGTAAAATTTCGCCATGATTGAATCAGAATTTGTTTCTCCGTGGAATGATGAAAGCGAAGAAAGGATAGCAAGTACTCTTGATTTGAAAGCAGAACTTGCAAGAGTTCAGCCTAATTCTTTTGAAGAATACTCACTATGCTTTGAGGCTGCTCTTGATAAAGACAGACCAATATCAGACAGGGAACGGTTTTTATTGTCCAGATATGGTCGTGAATACGCTCTTTCTCCTGAAAAGTTTAACCAAAAATTGGATGAGATTGAAGCTCGGATGGCTCAAAATGTTGGTGAGTTTGTTTTGCTGCAAACATCACCTACCTTGGTGTTTATTGATAGGCTATCATCTCCTGAACTTACATATTTTGCTAGGATTGGCGGTCAAGGATTTCCCTATATGGGTGTGGCTATTGAAACAAGCTCCTCTATAGGAACGGTGATTGATGATGATTTTAATATAGTTCCTGAATTAACTAGAGATTTTGTTGACATAGAAACTAGTCATCGCCTAATAGAAGAGGGGTCAACAAGACTAAACTGGATTTACAGTAGGGGCGAGGCGCATCTTGACCCAGAAAACTCCTCTTTTCATGAGGGAGACGAATGGGTTGTGCGTTTTGGAATAAAGGAGATAATGTCTTGGCAAAGTGATAACCCACGCTGGGCAGAACATGTTGACAACATGATGGGAGCATGGAATACGAAATTAATAAATTATCCTGTTGCTCAAACAAAACTTGAGAGCCCATTTGGGGAGAGTTCACTCAGACAAATACAATAAGTTTAGATTTGAATACAGTATCTTAATACTTTCAAGACTAATACCCAATTCTATCTTTTTGTTCATGAACATATCAACTAGTAGGAGCTGATATAATTGGATTGTGGATAAGATTGAGTGGGATATATTAACGTACGAATCTAGTAGAGCAGAAAAGCCTGTCGACAATTTTATTAAGAAACAACAACCTCAAGCGAGAGCAAAAATCATCCATAAAGTAAGGCTTCTTAAAAGTTATGGAAATTTACTTGGAATGCCTCATGCGAAATTGTTGGGAGAAGGATTATATGAATTGAGAATTAGAGGAAAAGAAGAATTACGTATATTCTATTTCTTCAAACAAGCTAAGACAATAATGCTTCTTCATGGATTTAAGAAACAAAAACAAGAAACTCCTCAAAATGAACTACAAATAGCTAAGACAAGAATGAAGGAGTTGACAACCGTATAACATATATGTTATAAATTAACTACTATGACTAGCTGGAAAGATTTAGAAAAAGAATTATTAAGAGATAAAGAAACCAAAAAGGAGTTTGATAAACTTTCTCCTCGTTATGTAATTATTTCAGAATTGATTTCCCTTCGTGTAAAAAACAAAATGACTCAAGAAGACGTTGCTAAAAAGCTAGGAACTAAACAGTCTGCTATCGCAAGGTTAGAAGCAGGCAATACTAATCCATCTATAGGTTTTTTAGAGAAAGTTGCAAATGCAATGGGAACAAAGCTTACTATTTCACTTCAATAATTTAAAAACCAGGCTCTAACATTGTCCATCCCACGAGATAAGTTTATTTGTTTAGTTCTAAACATATCAATAAAGGGGAGCAGAATAGGATTTTTAAATCTAATAAATTCATTTGCCTACCTTAAATAAAATTTGGCATTAGGGGTGAAGTTAAGATTCGCAGAGCAAT
>JBBDZP010000063.1:0-1643 GCA_040900105.1 Candidatus Levyibacteriota bacterium
TTAGTGTCTGTCCATAAAGTCGGTATTTTTAATGTTTTTTATGGAGCATAGCCATACAGTTGTGTAATATTTTTACACCCGATTCCATTTCACTTTTTTTTCTGGCTAAAAAACCTCGAAAAGTGATTCTTTAAGCGATTTTTGATTCGTCGGGACATAGCTATCCCGTTTACGATCGAAAATCTTTCTTTTTCGCCGGGTGTTAACCGGCTATTCGCTGTATAGTAAGGGCAGTCATCACTCTGAAGTTATATCCTAACATGCTCCATAAAACTTTTGCCTGAAAATGCTCCCAGCCTTTCCAGTTACAGCGTCCAATGTTAAAGCCTCGCTTTAAATTTGAAATAACAGCTTCAATACCACTTCGCCATTTCTTGAGCCGTGTTGCCATATTTAGGCTGCTGGCAATATTTTTTAAACTCCCTACTACTTTATTAAACACAATATTGACGATACCTTTCTTTTGGCTGTATTCTGAATTTTCTATGCTGGCAAAGCCTCCGTCAGTTGCTATGTCACGAGGAACTTTACCATAGTTGCTTATTACTCTCTCGATCGTATCCTGATATAACCTGGTGTCATTAGGATTGCCCCGCAATACTTCTCCATCTAAAATCAGATTGCTCTTCCCGGTAACCAGGTTAATCTTATGACCAAACACCGGCTCTCGGCTTCCTTTCATGATAATGTCTGTATGGCGCTCATATATGGAAAAGACCTTCTTATCATTCGGCACACTTTCTTTTAATATCTCCTTTCGATACGTCATATTATAAACCTGGTGCAGCAGTGGCAACAAATCCTCAAGGCTTATCTGTAAAGCCATCACTTTCCAATTGCCGGACTTTTTTTTTATCGCATTCGATACCTGGTTAATAGTTTTTGTGAATGTAATAAGCTGTTTTTTAAAGAGTTCTGTCCGTCTGTCAGCTTTTGAGTTATTGATCTTGAAATAAGTTTTCTTGGCGCTGTTAACATAATTCCGGAAGTTGAATGATTTCATTTCTTTTTGAAACTGTTCCAGCAAACGGTGGCTTTCTTTTATACAGTCCCATACCAAAGAATTATTGGTAGGGTAATGGACGTTGGCTTCAATTGTTGAGGTATCTTGTCTCAACTTACTTACATCCTCGTAGCCTTCAGCAATGGCAATTTTATTAATCTCTATCAATATCTTTTGTAAGGTCAGGACTTTTATGCGAGAGATATACTTTTGAAACATTTGAAAACTAAACGGGGGACGCATATCAAGCTTAATGAACGTAGCGCATATCCGTGAATCTGATTGTGCATATTCTAATTCACGATAATCCAGACCTTTCATTTCTTTATAGATCGCGGCACGCATGATTTGTTCTGCGGTAGGGACATCACCTCTCCCAAAGGTGCTCTCTTTTTCTTTTCCCATTATATCCTCTTTCACAATTAATAAAAGTTCAGGATGCTGCTCCAATAAAGTGTCTATCAATCCAAACTCAGGATTACGTGACCAATCCGATTTTTCAAATTTTAATGTTAATGCGCTAAAAAGTTTCATCAGATGCTATTCAAGTTTTTATTTCCCAAATATGCAAAAGAGTTTTTTAAATATATCGATGTAACTACTTTATTTTCAGCTATTTAGACTTTAAAGACAGACTCTA
>JBBDZP010000064.1:0-1592 GCA_040900105.1 Candidatus Levyibacteriota bacterium
CAAGTGCGGATGGCCTTTTTGCGGTTCCTTTAAATGCCATATGTTCTAAAAAATGTGAAATTCCGTTATTGAGCTTGGTTTCGTACCTGCTTCCTGCTCCAACCATTACCATCACGGTGGCACTTTCAAGGGACGGCATGTAAACGGTTAGTATTCTTAGCCCGTTTGGAAGAACTGTCTTGTGGTACTTCATAAGGGTCTATTCTAGCAGATTAGAAGACGACTTTGCTACATCTTGCGCGGGGATTCTATGCCCAACAGATACAAACCGTCCACTATCCACCACGGATGTAAAGGATACTCCTTTACATGTCTTACATTTTTTCTGAGCGGAGCTGATTCAAACGCTCTTTTAAGTACTTTTTGAGCGTTTCAGCGTCTGCTTTGCGTACATAAAACCTGGTTTTGCTTGTGATCCTGAAAACTGGCACAGGAGGATTATTACCAATGACATCCTCTACTCTAATTCCATCTCCTCTTAATCGATTAGAAGTTGTAACCCCATAAAATAACGAGAAAACTGTTTCATAATCTTCTCTACGCCTGGCGATATCTGTTGTAGATGGCAGATTATCAGGCGTTGGTCCAATAACTTCGATCGGCTTTCTTCTCATTAGATCAAATTTATCTCCCTGCGCCTGATTTAGAAGCTCAACAACTTCATCTTTTAGAAAAATAAGAGTAAAATGGTAACGTAAGACATTTCCTTTGTGTTTCCCTCTCTTTAATCTTTGCTCAGCAATTCCAATTGGAATCCCACAAGACTCGAGGTATTCAGCCAAAAAACTAGTGCCACCGCGGAGTTTTCTTGGCCATATTCCCGCTTGCTTAGAAACATCATAAATATCAATAAAATGCTCTGGACGATAGAAGTAAACCCATAAGGGAACCTGCTTTATGAGTTCTCCCTTTTTATCTAGATCAACCTCAGGGTCTGAAAGTTGCTTAAGTAATCCTTCCCATTTTGACTCTGCTTGAGGAAGATCTATGTCTTCATTAGTAGCTCTCACGTTTTGAATTTGGCGAGAAGAAAATCCTTTTCTTCTTAGATCTTGGTAGCTTGCTCCAGCTCTAACTTCCTCCTTTAATATATTACCGACTCTCTGCTCAAACAGAGGCTTTCTGAAGTTAAATCCTTGCGCAGAACCAACTAAGGCGATAAATGACTGCTTCGTGACTTGCCTGACTCTTTCCCTAGTTATGCCACTAAATTTTCCAGCATCTTCACGGGATAATCCTTGCGTATATAAATCAATCTGGGTAGTATTATGAGCTTTCAGATAAGCAGGAATACTTGAAGGCCCTTCTATCGAAAGCGAAAGTGGGATCTCGTTGCGTTGATTATTTATCTTTATTGATGTACTATCTGGCGATTCATCTCCGACAAAACCATCACTAGCTGTAATAGATGGGATTTGCGACACTAATTTCTCAACTTCCTGACGGTAAGCAAGCTGAGTGTCTAAAAACGGACGAAGTTCTCTTTCAGCTGGCATGAATAGACTTTAACACACTATGGGATATAAATCAAGGATAATTACATTTTATTCGGTGCTTTGATTCCCAAAAGATATAAGCCGTTTTTTATTACT
>JBBDZP010000065.1:0-1685 GCA_040900105.1 Candidatus Levyibacteriota bacterium
AAAATATTCTACTTGATAGTACTTTGATAGTATTTGATATATTATCCAGGACAACGCCCGCACTGGAAGAGAAAATGCCGGAAGATGTAGCTTCTCCCAGCACCGAATGGGATTGCTGCTGATAGCTTAGTGTTTCTTTTTGTGTATTACTACGAAGGCTGTTTGTTTGATTAATAGAAACATATGTAACAAAGAAAAAAAGGAGAAGAAGAGTCCCAGCGGCAATCCACGCTTTTGAATGCTTATTATTGCTTTTTGTTTTCCTTATAAAAATATCCCCTGTAGAATCCTTGGAAGGACGAAGAGTAGGTCGCGGGTCGGAAGAGTAATGATTCGATAAATTTTGGTCTCTAACAGTCAGGAATGCACTAACTTGCTCTCTTGAATATCTTCTGTGATTTCCATCCGTACGCGTTGGGACCAAAATACCGGACTTATCATACCTGCGTATAGTTTTTGTGGAAACACGAAGTAGCTTAGCGACTTCCTGAACGCTAAGTGAAGTATCGGTTGTATGGGCAGATTTTTTCAAAAATTATGCTTGAAAACTTGGACAATTGATATGGTATGTCCTATTTCATTAAGACATATTTTTCACAGAGATGTCAAGTGAACTATAAATTCCGGAAGACCTCGTTGACTTTTTTAAAAAGGGGTGATCCTTGAGGGGTTGAACCCCTAAGGAAAGATTGCGTAAATTTTAGTACCGTAGACTGTGCTGCTGGTTAACGCATGAACTGCGACAAATGCAAGAAAATACTATTTTGATATAATTTGAGCTATTATGAAGTCTTAGGCGCTTTTTCCGTAGTCCACTGTGTGTATCTCAGACTCCGATCCCTCGTTAAAATGTTTTTTAATAAAGTTAATCGTTTCCACTGGATCTTGAGTGTTTATAAAGATTCCCGTACCTATCTCAAACCCGCCCAGACCCTTATCTCTTGGGATTAACCTCAGATACCAGTCTTTACCCGGGTAAATATAAAAGTTGTAAGGGAACTCATTTCCGTGCCGCAGCGTAAAGATCTGAACAAGCCGCTTGAATACAAGCGCAAGATCTGCTATCTCCTCATCCGTTATATCACTGTAATAAGTCCCGCCCCTTTTAGGGTGAACCCATACTTCATCCGGCCACTGGCTGGTTTTTGGGCAGAATAGCTGAAGAAACTCTGTTTCGTGCACAACTTGGTCTTTTGCCACTTCGTCAAGCTCTTGGGCTATGGCCAGGCGCGGAATATCAAATGTTACATCATCCGGAACTACAGCAAGCTGAGTATGAGGGTGAGGCAAACTTTCCCCTGCTTTTTCTCCATTATTATGAAAAATATACACCTGACCCTTGTCTTTATGAGTCTGGAAACGCTGTCTGTAAGTTTTGAAAACAAGCTCAACTTGAGACAGCGGAAGCTGCGCGAAGCTCTTCTCATGATCCGGAGAATTAATTATTATCTCGTGAATTGGTGCAAAAGGAAACTTATTAGGCACTACCTTGATTTGCCAGTTGATGTCCCCAGGCTCCCCACCAACCCTATAAACTTCCTGCTCCCCTGTGCTCTGCGGACAAAATGGACAAGAAAAAACGGTTCCCTTAGCTTCATCCGGTCTTAAGGCTCGCCGGGGCGCAAGAATCACCCAGTTTTTAGTGAGTGGGTTTTGAAGAAACTTAAAATCAGATTGTTTCATTG
>JBBDZP010000065.1:1785-10273 GCA_040900105.1 Candidatus Levyibacteriota bacterium
TTTGATTGTTTGATTGTTTGATTGTTTGATTGTTTGATTGTTTGATTGTTTGATTGTTTGATTATTAACTCTACCAACAATTAAACAATTGAACAATAGAGCAATTTCAGCTTTTGCCTATTATTTCTTCATACAATTTCTCGTAATTATCCACCATTTTCTCGACCGTAAAATTCTCTTCAACATGCCTCCTGCAAGAATTTCGCATTTCCTTATATTCTTCTTCAAGCATGGCATAAATTTTTTCAATTGCCTCGCAAAGCCCATCTATTCCTGTTTTTTTAATAATCCAGTCGCCTCTCCTATCATTATCCGATGAATTAACAATAAATCCCGTAACTCCATCTTTTATCACCTCAGGAATCGCACCCTGCGCATAAGCAATCACCGGAGTGCCACAACTCATTGCTTCAAGCATAACAAGACCAAATGGCTCCTCCCATAAAATAGGAAAAAGAAAAGCTTTCGCGTTACCATAAAATCTTACTTTCTCCTCAAGGGAAGTAATTCCTCCTATATCTGTAATTGCCGGTGAAAGATAAGGCTTTATAAAAGTATCGTAATAAGCTTCATACTTTTCCGATTCTATCTTGTAACCGCTTAGCACCAGCTGTTTATTTGTACGACGGGCGGCCTCAACTGCTTCCTTTGCTCCTTTATTTTTCACGACGCGGCTTAACCAGATTAACGAGTCACCGCCGTTTTTATTAAATTCGTACTTATCAAAGTCTATGCCATTATGAATAACGTAAGAATCTGACGGTTCACCGGCAAGCTCTCTGGCCTTATGAGAAACAAAAACCAATCCATCTTTTCCCTTTCTGTGAGTTTTTTCCAAAACCGAACGCAGGTTGGGAAACTGCCAAAAATCATTGTGCACTGTGCTAATTAACGGACATGAAAGCCAATTGCTAAATGGAGTGAAGAGATATGAATCAAAATAATTGTTATGAACAATATCAAATTCCTGGCTTTTTAACAGAATTTCCCTACTCTGCAGCAAGTGGTATGAGATAAGCGGTGATACTCCGCCCTCTTTTGGTCCTCGTGATTGAGTAGATGAACAAACAGATTCTAATCGCGCGCTAGTCGTACTATCCGATGTAGCAAAGAGGGTAACGTCATTTTGCCTTTTTACTAATTCCTCAACCAATCCAAAGGTGAATGTTTCAGTTCCACCACCAGCATTTTCGTTAATAGGTTTATTTAAAATTCCGGCTATGCCTATTCTCACTAACCTTATCTTAACACAAATCGGAAATTATAAAAACTAAGGTTTCATCTTCTTTTTCATATTCAAAGGTTCTGTGAAATGTGTGAATAGATGGAGTCTTTGAAGCAGATGAAAAAGGAAGTGCTAAAAGCTGAGCATGGGAATGAATGATATCGAAATCCTCAGCTTTCTCAAAACAAGATGCAACGTGCATTAATGGATAAAAAGAATCCTTGAGTGTTTTCATAACATCCTTCTGTAGTCCCATAGGTTTTCCCAGAATATATTTTAGCTTTGCAGAAGTCCTTGTTTCCCCCACAGAGAAAAGTGTTACGTCATGTCCCCTCTTTACCAACTCCTCTGTGAGCTGGAACACCACTCTTTCAGTGCCCCGTATCCTTCAACAGGAAGGGCAAGCCAAGGCAAAATAATCTGTGCGATGCGTAATTTTTTCATTCTTCAATAATATTTTTTATTCTCTGCGCCGAAGATTCTATGCAGTCTCTAAACAACTTCTCATCGGAAAAAACCTCAAGAAATTTGAAGTCATAAAGCGGCTTCATCTCTTTTTTTTGCCTGTCTAATATCGGCTTAACAGTATTTATGAAATCAAAATGGCTACCAATACCTGCTAAAATATTGACGTAGCCTTCATCGACATAACTTTTAAAATTTCCAATAATTGTATCTTCAAAATTTTTGTACTTTCCCCCATCAAACAAGTCATATTTATAGCCTAGAAGAAGTAAATCTTTTGCAACTGCCCAGGATGGATTTTCCACTCTGGTTACAGATTCCGGAGCCTCGTATATGTGATGAATCTTAATATTGGAACTGTAAACTAGAGGAAAACCCGCTCTCCAATAACGAGTTGAGATATCGGAGCCTTCTCCTCTCATATTAAAAACTTCATCATCATATTCGCCCACTTTTAGGAATATTTTTTTATATGTTGCGAAGTAGCGAGAGTATATAGCTTCAAGGTATATTGTGCTCCCAATTTGTTTTATTCTATCATGAACATGAGGTGCATCAATTTGGCCATCTTTCTCTCCACCTTTCCATATAACCTGTCCTCCCAGACCACCTGCAGTTGGATTGCCTTTAAGAGCTTCTATTGTAGAACTAATTGTATCTTCTTCAACTTCAATGTCAGAATCGCAGAATATAATAATTGATCCCGTAGCAAGCTCCGCTCCATGATTCTTTCCTAAAGCAATTCCCCTCCTGAAGAGCTTCTTGAATATAACTTTGTCTCCAAAATGTGAGGCAAAACCATTCTTCAAGCTATCGTTTTCTGTGCTATCAGAAACTATATACTCTATATCTAATCCGCTTGCTTCTCCTGATTTTAAAAGCAACTCCACAGTTTTTAACGACTGCTCGACTCTTCTATATGTTGGGATAATAATAGATATTTTCATTCTGGAATCTTCCTAAACTCTGGCGTTTTTAATTTACGCAAACCTTCTACTAATACCTTGTATTCTTCGGGATTGTTTGATTTAAGACTGACGATGTCTTCATTTGAAAACTGATCAAAATTTAGACCTACCTGTAAGAAAGTTTCACGAGCCGAATTCACCCAGGAAGGATTATTCAATCCCTCTAAGACACTCTTTAAAACCTGTGGATTTTCTACATCGGCCATAAACCCAAGCCAATAAGATAGATTTTCAGGCTCAACTAGACCGCTTTCCCACCTTTGCTCGGACGCAATTCTTTGCCTTAAATCCTCATTTCCCGTTTCTTCTGTCATATGTGCTAAAATTTCCTGGTACTTGCCGCTTTTTGCTCTCCCTGCTCTTTCCGCAAGCATGTCTTGAGCAGACAACTGCCCTTGCACAGCCTCCTCCACTAAAAACAAATGAGAGAGAATGGCAACTCTCCTTAGGTGGAAATCAGTAGCAAGTAAACCAACCTTTTTGTTTTTTAATATATCAGGATTTGCATTTATAGTATTTGCCAAATTTTCAAGCGTATTTGTTGAAGAGTCTTCAAGCTTTATGGATGCTGAAATATCTTTCCCGTACTTTTTTGAATATGCGCTGCCAAAAGTCCTTACGATAATATCTTTCATAAGCTCTGCTTCAGAGGGCATTGAGTTTTTTGCCCAATCAGGCTTCGTTTTTCCGCCGGACAAAATAACTTCCGAAGTTGCTCCTGAATATAAAGCAGCTCCTGCAGCTAGCGCGTTTTGCCTTCCCCACCTCTTAAGAGCCATCCTTCCTAACTTCTGCAAATTTGACCTCTCCATCTCCCTATCTTGACCTTCTTTTAACTCAATTGCCCTAAAATCAGGTTCATTTTTGTGAAGTGGGTCTTTTTTAAAATCTTCTTGGGTGTTTTTCTGCTCTGCAGTTAGCTCGTCCGTAAATAGAATAGGTTTTACAGGACCTTGTCCAAAAACTATTAGGGTATCAAAATTGGGAGAATTAATTTCCTTTACCTCAGGCCGGTTTTCAGGCAAATTGGCGTCTAGACCTTCTGGCATGCTTTTATATTAACAGATTTAGTGTTAGTTTGTCTTTAAGCCCTTAAGCGTTGCAAGAAACTTTGATGTACGCTGATTTGCACCTCTTACTACAGCAAGATATTCGGACGTAGAATATCTAAATTGTTTATATATAGCTTCAAACTCGTCGGCCACTTTTACCCATGTAAATCTCTCAATAACCGTCCTATGGGCATTCTCGCCTATTCTTCTACGAAGCTCGTCATCCTCAAGAAGCTTATTAACGATTTCTGCTATTTGCCTACTGTTTCTTGAGCGTATTAAAAATCCATCGTATCCATCTTTTATAATAGAGCTAACCCCACCTTTTTTGGTTGCAACAACGGCACTTTGCGGAGCAGCCATAGACTCAATGATTGTCAGCCCGAATGGTTCTTCCCAAATGCTTGGAGTAACATGAACATCTGCTCTTTCATAGAATGCATGGAAGAATTTTATATTATTGGGGCTGATGTAACCTGCAAGAATGACATTCTTGAGCTTTAATCTCTTTATTTCCTTCTCAATATTTTTCCTCTCAGGACCATCCCCGACTATTAAAACTGTTCCCCTTATGGATGCAGCAGCGCGAACCAAGTAGATAACTCCCTTGCTCTCCGTAAGCCGGCCTGTAAAGAGTACCACCTTTTTACCCTTAAGACGGTATTTCTTATCAATCTGCATTATATGCGCTATATCCCTCTTATAGTCAGAGAGATTTACACCTCCCATAATTACCTTACTTTTCTGCCTCAAATTGTGTCCAAACATATCTAAATACCACTTTTTAGTGAATTCGCTATTTGCGGTTATAAAGGTTGCAATCCTGTTTGCATCATTAACTAAACCAATAAGCCTTCTGTCTTTGGTTAAATAGCTTAAGTCGCTGCCGTGCGTTGTAATAATAAATTTTATGCCAAAAAGTATCTTTATTACCCTACCTACAGCAGGAAGAAAACCGGTATGGAAAACATGAACGATCTCAGGATTGAAATCTGAAACTGCATCTACCGTACTGTTGAGATATGTTGTGTATATTTTTCCCAGCTCCTTACCATTCATATCTTCAAAGCGTCTAGCCTTGGGAAGTTCGGGGTGACCACTGAAAACGCCTAAGGCAGAGTCCGGAACTACATAATGTTTAACACCGGGCAGTTTTCTTTTATCAGGAGCAACTATGCCAATTGTATGACCTCTTGCGACAAGTTCCTTAGTAAGCTCTCGTAGATAAGCTCCGCTTCCATTTCCCCAGAGGGGGAACATATACAAAAACAAAATTCTCATGGGATGCCTCAATTATAACATAAATAGTCACTAAAAATATTAGCTTTGTGCTGGGGAAATTTTTTCTCTTAGTACAAGAAACATAAATTCCAAGAGGCGCAGTTGCCTTTTTACTCTCCACGGCTGAGTGATTAACCTAAACAA
This sequence comes from Candidatus Levyibacteriota bacterium, assembly GCA_040900105.1. Taxonomy (GTDB): domain Bacteria; phylum Patescibacteriota; class Microgenomatia; order Levybacterales; family UBA12049; genus JACPDD01. The sequence goes on from JBBDZP010000065.1 coordinate 6,921, forward strand.
CCATTCAAGACCCATACGTCGGACAAATACAGGTGCCCGTCTAGTTTTCCCCGAAATCATGTCAAAAGCCCCCCCAACTCCCATTGCAATAGTAACCGGAAGATTTTCTAGGTGTTCTTTTATCCAAATTTCTTGTTTTGGCGACCCAAAAGCAACAAACAACACATCAGTATGTGGTATATTGTATTTAGTATTTAGCTTTTTTGTCTCTTTACTGAATACTGTATACTGTCTACTAGATACTTCTTCTGGATTAGCCTCAAGTTCCGATAATTCTGAAACGGCAAAAGCCACCTTGAGAACCGGATATCTAGACCGTAAGCACTCGGCCGTTAACTCTGCTACGCCAGGCCATCCTCCTAGAAATCCTATTGTTATAGGCTTTTCTGCAACCCTCCTGCAAATATTTTCGATAAGATCAACGCCTGAAATTTTGTGTTTTAGCGGTCTTCCGAGGATTTTGCCGGCAATGATTATACCAACACCGTCAATCAAGGCTAAATCGGCATCATTTAGTAACTTTTTATACTCGGAATTTTTATGGGCAATCATTAAAAGCTCGGGGTTAGGGGTAACAAAATAGTACTTTTTTTCTTTTTTTTTGAGAATTGTGTCAATATACTCTAGGATATCTCCTAATTTTTCGTCTGTGAAGCCGACACCCAACAGATTTTTTTTAGTAAACATAGTCTAAATACTATAAGGTAATTGCTACTTTTCTGTCATCAAAGTTTTAAGTCATTTTGAGTAATTATTATATCCAATTTCTACTCCTAAAATCCATCCCTGCAAAGCTAGAAATTCATGAGATTTTCTAGTCTTATCAATCCAAATACTATGACTTGCATGCTCTGTGAAAACTATTGGTTTTTATGTACAATTTTGCGATAGCAAAAATTGACCCTAAATTATTATAGGATAAAATAGCTTCTACTTCCTACTTATGCTCCTTTTATAGAGCTCTATATTCTCAAGAGCCACTCCCGTGCCCCTAACTACGCACAGAAGTGCGTCTTCAGCCACATGACAAGGAACTCCTGTATTTTTAGTCATAAACTTGTCAAAGTTCTTAAGTAGCGACGTCCCGCCCGACATTACTATTCCTTTGTCTATAATGTCGCTTGCCAGTTCTGGTGGTGCCTGCTCAAGTACCCCTTTAACAGCCTGGATTATATCCAAGAGCACGGATTGAATAGCTTCGCTTATTTGCGCCTCGCTTAACTCAATAGTTCGTGGCAGGCCGGAAATACTATCCCTTCCTCTTATCTCAAGCTTTTTCTTATCCGCCTCTTCCTTATCTTCTATGAGAGCATTTCCTATTTCAATCTTTATCTCCTCTGCTGTTCTTTCTCCAATAAGAAGGTTAAACTTCTTCTTTGTGTGGCTTGCAATAGCCTCATCAATCTTGTTGCCGCCGACCCTCACCGAGCTGTGTACTACAACCCCACCCAGCGATATGACTGCGCACTCGGTTGATCCTCCGCCAATGTCTACCACCATATGACCGGCAGCTTGTGCAATGGGAATGCGCGCACCTATTGCAGCAGCCAACGGCTCCTCTATAAGATATGCAATTTTGGCGCCTGCTGCCATGGTAGCGTCTAAGACCGCTCTTCTTTCAACCTGGGTTACGCCGGAAGGAATACAAACCATAACTTCGGGCTTAAAAAAACGGGATTTACCACACGCTTTGTCTATAAAGTAAGAAAGCATGGCTTCGGTAATGGTGTAATCGGCTATTACTCCATCCTTAAGGGGCCTCATGGCAACAATGTTGCCCGGAGTTCTTCCAAGCATTTCTTTGGCTTCCTTGCCAACCGCAACAACCCTGTTTTCTTCGGCGGTTACGGCTACAACAGTAGGTTCATTTAAAACAACTCCCTCACCCGCAAGATAAACAAGCGTATTCGCAGTACCCAAATCAATGCCAATTCTTTTAGAAATCATAATCCAGAAAATTTCTAATTAACCTAATTTCTAATTGATCTAAACACGAGCTATTTAGAGATTGGGAATTCCTTAGGTTAATTAGGTCAATTAGAACAATTAGTAATTTTTAACTATATCAAGATACTCAGTTAACGTATCAAAATTCAACCTTAGCTTCAAGTATTAAAATTATAGCCCCATGTAAAATATCTTGCAAGTGTCATTGTGAGATTGGTATAATAGTTGACACATGAAAAAACAGCTACTTATCCCCTTCTTCGTGTTGCTTCTTTTGATTTTTGGAACCACTGCCGTAGTTTTATATGCAAGAGGCTATCGATTCGAATTTGGGGCTGGAAAAGCAGGTATCTCAGGCACTGGCCTTCTTGTTGCAACAAGCGAACCAAACGGAGCAAAGGTTTTTATTAATGACCACTTAACTACCGCAACAGACAGCACCATTAACTTGCCCCCGGGAACTTACAGAATAAGAATTGTAAAGCAAGGCTATTTGCCTTGGGAGAAAACTCTCAAGATAGATAAGGAGGTTGTTTCAAAGGCCGACGCGCTACTTTTTCCTTCCGCGCCAAAGCTTGAAAGTATAACTGATGACGGGGTTGTAGATGCCGCACTTGATCCTTCAGGTTCCAGAATAGCCTTTACTCAAGCCTCGGGTTCGGCCCAGCAGAATGGTATTTGGGTACTTAATATGACAAGCGTACCAATACTTACACTTCAAAGTTCTTCAAGGCAAATCGCAAATGATGTCCTGGACTTGTTTTCAAGTGCCATGCTCTCCTGGTCTCCTGATGGCTCGGAAATACTAGCTACGGTTTCTGCTACAACTTACCTTCTGGATCCGACCGATCTCAACGAGAATCCGCAAGACGTAACAGAAACCCTTCTTTCCGTCAGGACAAACTGGGTGGCTCAAAAAGCCAAAAAGGAAAAATCTTTAACATCCGGTCTTAAAACAAAGCTAATTACAATGATTTCCCAGAATTTTTCAAATCCCATCTGGTCACCTGATGAAGCCAAAATCGCCTACACGGCTTCTAACTCCGCTAACCTGCCTTTAATTATCACTCCTCGACTTATAGGCGTAGACGCAACTCCGGAGCAAAGAAATATTGAAAAAGGCTCCACTTATATTTATGACATTAAGGAGGATAAGAATTATGGAATAAATCTGAATAGCAAGTTTCTAGCCTCGGCAAGGTGGTTGCCGGATTCCAAACACGTCCTGTATGTTTCCAATGGACAGTTAAAATCCATGGAGTACGACGGAACAAATGACACCATAATTTATGCAGGGCCGTTTATAGAAGGCTATGTTTTCCCGTGGCCGGATGGTTCAAGGATTGTAATACTTACAAATCTAAACAATCCTCAAATTCCCCCAAATCTATACACAATAAGCCTCA